>BFAS01000077.1 GCA_008974985.1 bacterium MnTg02 | reverse complement strand
ATGCCTAACATCGCGTTTGAAGCGCCCGGGCCGCGCGTCACGATGCAGACGCCCGGCTTGCCCGTGAGCTTGCCGTGGGCCTCGGCCATGATCGCCGCCCCACTTTCATGACGGCAAATGACGGTTTGAATCCGATTGCTGTCATAGAGGCCGTCGAGTGCGGCGAGAAAGCTCTCCCCAGGGACCGAATAGACGCTCGTGCACCCTTCGGCCTCCAATTGTTCGATCAAGAGTCTTCCACCATGACGCATTGTTTGAGGCTCCGTGTGATTCGAGGCTGTCCAATTGACCGCAAGACAAAAAAGCGATGAGGGGCCACGCGAAATCACCCCCGCGGACTTCAAAGGTTTTCTCTTACGTACATGTTGAATGGAGTTGGATCAACTGATCGCGGCATCTCCTTCCAGCGTTCGGTCTAAATATCCCGTATGCGTGAAGAGAGAAGGATTGTGTTTGCCGGCGGGTCTCCTATAACATTTCTTCGCGATAAGAATGATTGTCCGCTAGTGCCGGGATAGCGAACGGGATTAAGAATATTGCGGTCCAAAAGAGGTGGCTGATGCGCCGGGTTTTTTTGCTTCTTTTCCTGCTCAGCGGTCTTGCCGCCGGGCTGTTTTACATTCTGACGATGCCGTCCTTGTTAACGGCTGCGGATTTGCCAAACCATGAACCTGATCTCAAAAACGGTGGCTATATATTCCATGCAGGCGGCTGTGCATCCTGCCACGCTGCGCCCGCTTCGGGCAAATGTAACACTCTGAAGATTCAGGATGAGCTTAAGCTTGTTGGCGGGCGCTGTTTGAAGACGGACTTTGGAACATTCTACGTTCCGAATATTTCACCCGACAAAGAGAACGGTATCGGCGGCTGGTCGGCCTTGGATTTCATTAATGCCATGGCGCGGGGCGTGTCTCCCTCCGGTTCGCATTATTATCCGGCTTTCCCTTTCACGTCTTATCAGAGGATGAAGCTTGAGGATCTGATTGATCTCAAAGCCTATCTGGATACATTGCCGCCGGTAAAATCGGATGTTCCAGATCATGATCTTGTTTTGCTATTCCGGATGCGCCGCGGGCTTGGTCTCTGGAAGCTTCTTTATTTGGACGGCAAACTGTTTGTCCCCAACCCCTCGAAGAGCGCTGCAATCAATAGAGGCGCCTATTTGGTGCGGGGGCCGGGGCATTGCGGCGAATGCCACACGCCGCGCAATCTTATTGGCGGCTTTCTCGCGGACAAGGCCTATTCAGGGGCCGCTGCGGCGGAGGGCGAGGGGTTTGTGCCCAATATCACGCCGCATAAGGACGGGCTGGGATCATGGTCAAAGGCGGATATCGTTGAGCTGTTGGAAACCGGCTTTCTGCCCGATTTCGACGTGATCGGCGGTGCAATGACGGAAGTTCAGGAGAATATGGCCAAACTCACGGCTGAGGATCGGGAAGCCATTGCCGGCTATTTGAAATCTCTGAAACCGATTGCGAGTAAGAAAAGAGAGAAGGCTCCGGACTCTTAATGGTTCGACCCAAATCTATAATTTACCTGGTTGCCCTTCCCTTCGTCATGGCTCCGGCTTAACCGGACAGCAGTGAGATAAGCCCGGCAATGACAAGATCGAGCAGTCTTTGTATGAATCTCGCGATTGAGCTTCGACAAGCATCCGATGCGGAGACGAGAACAATTCATAATGGCTGACGTCACGCTCGATACCACAGGACTGCAATGTCCCTGGCCTATCTTGAAGGCGGGAAAGGCCATGCGCGAGGCTGAACCAGGCATGACATTGAAAGTGCTGTCTACGGATCCGGGGTCGGTCGAGGATTTCCAAGCTTATTGCGAGACGACGGGGCACGAGCTTCTGGAGTGGGCGGAGGAAGATGGTGTTTTTAGTTTTCTCCTGCGGAAATCATCCTGAGAATTAGAGCGTGAAATGCCTTCTACGCGGATTTTTGAATTCGTGCTTGCCGTTATACCATCGGTCATCGGGAATGACCGATGGGCGTTCAGACGCCACGCAGGCTCACGCACCATAAGGTGCGACGCGCAGTCGCGCTTGCCAAAGGAAATTATGAGTCAATCATAATTTCCTTTGATATTACTTCTTTTTTGGCTTCAGCGTTTCCGCGAACGCGGCGACGTTTTTGACATCCTCCAACGTAATCTCGACCGGATGGGCGTTCGGCGGCAAATATTCGAGTAGACGTCCAAGCCCTTTAATCGATAGAAACGCTGGATGGGGACGGCGCGCATAAAAGGTTTTAAAGCGTTCGCGATAGTCCGGGCGGCGCTTTACGAGCAGCTGAAATGAGGGGGTGCTGGAAATGCCGCCGGTCGGATTAAAATCGCCGACAACATGACAACGCGAGCAATGTTGTTCCGCGATTTTCCGGCCGGCCTCGGCGTCTGCGCTCCAAACATGTGCCGATTGGCCAAGCGAAAAAACCGCGGTTGTGAGCACAAAAATAATTGGTCGCATGGTCAGCTCTCGTCGTTGGTAAACGCGTTCTCCAAACACTTTTCGCAAGTCTAAGGCCCACGCTAGCAAACGGCAACCGGCCGGCATTGACATGTCCGACCGGTCAAATCTCCCGGCGTGGCAAAAAAAGCTTTACAATCGGCCCAATTGGCCCTACGGCAGCGCTTCCGCTGCTGCGGTTTATGCGTCAGCGCGTCGCTATCATCCATGTAGTGGAGGCTCCATGCGATGGGGACATTCAAATCCGCAGAGGAATTTCTCCGCTTACATTCTCCGGTCCGGCCCGTCCTAGGATTGCGGCCGCATGCGGCGCGGCGTGCAGCCCGCTGGTTCCAGCATCATTTTCCCGGAAAAACGCTCTACGCGGTCAAAGCAAATCCGATGCCCATCATTATTGATGCGCTCTACAAGGAGGGCATACGCGATTTTGATGTCACCTCAATGCCAGAGGTTGAGCAAATGGCGGCCTTTCCACAGGTCACGCTCTATTTCATGAATCCAGTAAAGTCGCGGGCCACCATCGCTAAAGCTTATTACGAATATGGCGTGCGCATCTTCGCACTGGATTGTCGCGCGGAGCTCGAAAAGATTTCAGAGGCAACGGGCGCGGCGAGGGATCTCACCTTATTTGTGCGGATAGCTTGCGAAGGCCGGGGAAGCCGTATTCCCCTGGCCCGGAAATTTGGTGCCGACCCAGACGAGGTTGTTGATCTTTTGCTGGCAGCGCGCAGCAGTGCCGAGCGGCTCGGCGTATCTTTTCATGTTGGCTCGCAGGCGATGGAACCGTGCCGCTATCGCGAAGCGATGCATCACATCGATGCGCTAATCGTCGAAAGCGGTGTGCTGCCGGATATCATTGATGTTGGCGGCGGGTTTCCCTCCGCCTATACAAATCTTTCGCCACCCCCCCTTGGCCATTATGTTTCGGAGATCAAAGGCTGTTTTGACTCCATGAATGTGTTTGAGACATGCGAATTGATATGCGAACCAGGCCGGGCGCTCGTGGCCGAAGCAAGTTCCGTTATCGCGCGTGTGGAGCTGCGCCGGGGAGGCGCCCTCTATCTGAATGACGGGGCATTTGGCTCACTTTTCGATGCAGCGCATTTTGGTTTTGTTTATCCGGTAGTGCTTCTGCCGCAAGCGCCCAGATCGACAGGCGCGCTGAAGCCGTTTCTATTCTATGGTCCGACCTGCGATAGTTTTGACCTAATGCCAGGTCCATTTTACCTGCCAGGCTGCGTCCGCGAAGGCGACTTTATCGAAATAGGTCAGTTGGGCGCTTACGGCCATGTGTTGGGAACGCGCTTCAATGGCCACGGTCTCTATGATGAAGTCATTTTGCGCGACGAGCCTATGATGACCATGTATGGCGGCTTGGATGGCCGCGAAGATGTCGAATGCGTTGCCGGGTCGGAGAGTTGTTAGGATTAGGCGGGAGCCAAAATCGGGATGGACAAGAATGCCGATCTTAAGACCGGACTTTTAAAGGAAACGATTGAGCATATCGATATTACGGAATTCGATGCTCGCCCGATCATCGATAGAATGGCGCGCATGTCCTTTAGCGCGCGTGACGTTGCGCGCGCCGCCGAGATCTACAACAGGATGCTTGCCGACCAGAGCTGCTCGATCATCCTGACTTTGGCGGGCTCCACGTCAGCCGCCGGGTGCATGCAACTTTACGCAGATCTTGTTAAATATAATATGGTCGACGCCATTGTCGCCACGGGCGCCAGCATCGTCGATATGGATTTCTTCGAGGCGCTTGGCTATCGGCACTACAGGGGCAGCTCGGCCGCCAATGACCGCCAACTTCGCGAGCTTCGTATTGACAGGATTTACGACACATTTATCGATGAGGACGAGCTGCAAATCTGCGATCGCTCCATTGCCGGGATCGCGAATGGGCTGGAACCGCGACCCTATTCCTCGCGGGAATTCATTCAGGAAATGGGGCGTTGGCTCAAAAAAAACGCGAAGAAAAAGGGATCGCTCATTGAGCGGGCGTTTGAGAAAAACGTTCCAATTTTTTGTCCTGCTTTCACCGATTCAAGCGCCGGGTTTGGTTTGGTTCTGCATCAAGCCCGGAATCATGAAAACCATTTGACGATCGACGCTATCGCTGATTTCCGTGAGCTCACCGGGCTTAAAATCCGTGCCGGGACAACAGGGCTGCTGATCATCGGTGGTGGCGTGCCAAAGAATTTCGCGCAAGATACGGTCGTTTGCGCAGGGGTTCTCGGAACCGAAGTCGACATGCACAAATATGCCGTTCAGATCACCGTTGCTGACCCGAGGGATGGCGGTTGTTCCGGTTCGACGCTCAGCGAGGCGTCTTCTTGGGGCAAGGTCGATACAACTTATGAGCAAATGGTTTTTGGCGAGGCAACAAGCTTCATACCACTGATCGCGAGCGACGCTTATCATCGTGGGCATTGGAAGGAGCGGCCGCAGCGCCGCTGGTCGCGGATGTTTGGTTAATCCATGAACAGTCTGAAGTTTGTGCCGCCCGAGAAAGGGTTTCTTGGGCTCAACGCGAATGACTCGATAGCACCAGACTTGGCGCGGGCCGTTGTTATTCCCTTCGGACTGGAAGCAAGCGTCTCTTACGGGAAGGGAACGCGCAACGGTCCGGCGGCAATCATCGCTGCGAGCCACCAGGTTGAATTGTTTGACGAGGAGCTTTGGTCAGAGCCGGTCCGTGAATTCGGTGTGGCGACGCTCGAAGCGCCTGGCATTTCCGGCAATCTCGAATCAGCACTCACGCAAATTGAGGGTCTTGTTGAAGAGAGTTTGGAACGCGACAAATTTCCGTTGGTGCTCGGGGGCGAGCATTCGTTAACAGCGGGCACGATCCGGCCATTTGTTAAGCGCCACAAGCAATTGACAATCGTTCAATTCGACGCCCATGCCGATCTCCGGGATGGGTATGAAGGCGAGAAATTCTCCCATGCCGCAGTAATGCGCCGCGTGCTCGATCACGACAATTGCACCCTCGTTTCTATCGGCATTCGCAGCATTTCAGCGGAAGAGATCCCGTACCTCGAAGACAATAGCAGTCGGATTTCGGTCCTTTGGGCAAAGGATCAAGACCGATGGGATTTGCAACAAGTGCTCGCGGCGCGCGCGGGAGTGCCGTTCTATGTAACTTTCGATTTGGATGCGCTCGACTCAAGCCTTATGCCCGCGACGGGTACTCCGGAACCGGGGGGGCTTTTCTATTGGCAAGCTGTTCAGTTGCTTCGGGAGGTTTCAAGGTCTGGGCCAATTGTCGGCGCCGATATTGTAGAACTCGCGCCGATCCAAGGCTTGCACGGCTGTGATTTTCTCGCAGCGAAATTGGCGTACAAGCTGTTGAGCTACGCTTTGGCGGGCCGGAAATAAGTTCTTTGCCTCAGAGTGTTGTCCACCCTGCTCCGCAAGCAGGGTGGATCAAGACGTCTCTCCCAGACCAGTTTCGTTTTTCAGTGAGTGCGTCACCGGTCTAAGCTTTTGATTAGGAGTGTTTTTGTCGGAACATCGGGTGCCATCCCCGCCTTCGCGGGGACATTCTTTTTCGAAAACACTCTAGGAAAAGACCCTAATAAGCCTGCTGGGTTTTCCCCTTATATTGCCGGGCCCGCATGGCTTTACGTGTTTTCGACCATGCGCCGGGCGAAAGGCTCCGTGCATCGTCAAGGTTTTTCTTGCCTAAGGATTTGAGTTCTTGTGAGTCAAGCCGCGAGGCCTCCTTGTCAAGATAGGTGGCGTTCAACTCCAAGACTTTCTTGGCTTCGCTAATTTTACCCTTGTCCCGCAGTTTCACAGCCTTTTCATTCCGCTCAATGGCGATTTGATTGACGACAGCCGTCATCACCCGTTTGTTGAGGCTCGCTTTGGCTTCCTTCTCAGACGTGCTGAAACGAACTTCGACCGTCGAAGTCAAACTTTCCCGGGTTTTGCTCCTCATGTCCTTGTAGTTTACGGAGACGTCGGCAAGTTTCACTTTGTCCGCGCGGGCATTCTTTGGAACATCAATCTCAAGCACCACATATTTTTCTTGAGCCCCATAAAGCTGATTCAGTTTCAGAGTGACTTTACGACCATCAATTTTAGCTTCCCGGCCGATGAGCCGCATGGGGCGAATGCCGGGTCCGCAAAGAATGATGATTTCGACATCCTGTGCGACGACAGAGAGAACATCGCCAAATTCTTCATTGAAGATTCTGACGAGATCATCCGGATGCTCGACAAAGGCGTGATTGCCGTCGCTGCTATAAGCCAGTTTGGTCATCAGGTCTTCGTTGTAGCCAAGGCCCAAGCCGATCGTGGTGATCGAGATGCCTTTCTTGGCGGCGGTCCGGCCCAATGCGCCGAGCTCTTCAGGCGTGCTCGGCCCTACATTGGCCAAACCGTCGGACAATAGGATCACCCTGTTGACCTGCTCCCGGTCGAGATATTCGCGAAGTTCTCTGATGCCTTGCTTGACGCCCGCATAGAGTGCCGTCCGCCCGTCGGCGACAAAACGGCGGATACGGGCGCGAATCTCACCCCTATCCCGGAGCCGCTGCGCCGGAACGATAACATTGACATTGTGATTATAAGTGACCACCGAGACGATATCATCGGATTCGAGGCGATTGAGCGCCATGATGGCGGCCTCTTTGGCGCGGGCTAGCTTTTTGCCGCGCATTGAACCCGACTGGTCGATGACAATAGCGATATTTACCGGAGCCCGGCTTTCAGAATCCGGCAACCCAATGCCTTCCAGATTGATGCGCACATAGGTTCTTTGGCGCTCGCCTGCAATGAGCACGGATTGTCCGGTTTCAGAACTCAATTTTACCTGTTTTGCCGCGACGGGGCCGGCCAGCAAACCCGATATCAAAACGGCCCCCAGCCCACCAACAAATGCTCGGGCGACACCACCAAAGCCTGAATAAATGGGACGTCTCATGTCCGGATCCTTTCCATGGAAAATATCAAGCAGTACTGCGACGCTACTTTCCACTTCCGTTCCTGAACTGAAGATGAATTACGGGTTTCGAAATTTGCAGGCGGCGGCGGCCTGTGCACGGCTGATCGGACATTGGGCTAGAGGATAACGAACCCGGTGAAACAAAGCGGATGTTAACAATGTTATTCTCACAACAGAGGTCCTGCCTGATCTCTGGAGGCTTAACGGGGATCAAACCAGCATAACTTATGGCTTCAGTTGACTACTCCAGGCGTTACTGGCACCAATTGTATTGGCGGTTCCCTTGCGACAGGTCGGTCGATCGGATTAAAAAGGGCACGCGGTGCGGTGTCCGCAAAAGGGGCTAAGTCCGCGGCTGCCTCCGCACTTGTAAGTGGCGAGGGACGCGCATCAAGCCGCTGGGCAACCGGGAAGGTGTGCGAAGCTGAAGGCTCGTGAGCCAGGAGAGCTGCCGCCAGTGGGAGAGATGTTTGAGCCTCGGGCCGAACGAATACAATGAGCCATCACGAAGGGTGCTATGCTCACAAACGAAACAACCCTTTCTAATGCCTCTTTGAGCACGCAAGAGCGCATTGCGACCGGCGCGATTGCGTTGCTGCTCGGCGTCTTTATGCTTTACGGGGTCGCTTTCGTACACTCCGATATATTGCATAATGCGGCGCACGATACGCGCCACGCCATCACCGTCCCCTGTCATTAGAGGGGGGGTCATCAATGATTACGCGGGTTTTGCTCGCGGCCATTATCGCAGGGATGCTGGCGGGAGCCGTTGCTGGCGCTGTTCAGATATGGCGCGTTTCGCCGCTAATCCTTGCAGCCGAGATTTATGAGACTCAGCAAGACACCGGATTGGCGCACACCCATGGCGCGCATGACGGTGCAGCCGGACAGGCCAAACACGATCACAGCGGTTCGCGAGCAGAATGGGCGCCGGACGACGGACTTGAGCGCTCGGCATATACGCTGGTGTCCAATCTCCTCATGGGCGTCGCGTTCGCCTTGATCCTAGGTGCGGCGGTCATGTTGTCAGGGCGAACTATCACAGTGCAAAACGGTGCACTATGGGGCCTTGCTGGTTATCTTGTGTTTACGCTTGCGCCGACAGCGGGTCTCGCGCCGGAATTGCCGGGAATGTCAGCCGCCGATCTTACAGCGCGCCAGACATGGTGGTGGGGAACCGCCATCGCTACAGCAGGTGGAATCGCGTTAATGGTGCTCCAGGAGCGGGTCCCGTTGAAGGCTCTTGGCGTGGGCCTGATCACGCTCCCCCATCTCATAGGCGCGTCGCGTCTCCAGACGCATGACAGCTTGGTTCCGGCGGCACTCGCAGCCGAATTCGTCGCAAATTCACTTGCCATGATGGCGCTCTTTTGGATCGTGCTTGGCGTAGCGCTCGGCTGGACCATGAACCGGGCGCGCAAGGACATCGGAAGCTGATGTCATGCGCGCTGACATGGGGAGGGTTCCGGCAACGGCTTGCCTGCGAACAGTGATTCCGTGGTCTTGATGAGAATGACGCACTCCGTTGGATGAAATTTGCCCAATCGATGAGTTCTGCTGCTTTTTACGCACATCGGCCCGATTGCCCTTACACAAACGGCAAGCGCGCTTGACGCGCGAACCCTTTTCTTTCAAAGAAGGGCCGCATGAATTGCCTCCTGACAGCGAGATTTAGACCGCAAGGGTCAGAATTCTATTAAATGAGCAACACAGAAGCTGCGATCGACGAAGGCGCTCGGGATTTTATCCGCAATATTATTGCGAGCGATCTGAAAGACGGCAGAGTTGAAACTGTTGTCACCCGCTTTCCGCCGGAGCCCAATGGTTATCTCCATATCGGCCACGCGAAATCCATTTGCTTAAATTTTGGCGTTGCCCAGGAATTCGGCGGCCGGTGTCACTTGCGCCTCGATGACACCAACCCCACCAAAGAAGAGCAGGAATATATCGAAAGCATCAAGGAGGACGTGCGCTGGCTCGGCTTCGATTGGGGCGAACATCTTTATTTCGCGTCGGACAATTTTGAACAGCTTTACGCGTGGGCCGAACACCTTGTCAAAGAGGGCAAAGCCTATGTCGACGATCTGTCGCCCGAGGAGATCCGAGAATACCGGGGCACATTGACGGAACCTGGACGGAATAGCCCCCATCGCGACCGGACCGCCGAAGAGAACCTTGATCTCTTCCGGCGGATGCGCTCGGGAGAATTTCCCGATGCCTCCCACGTGCTTCGGGCGAAAATCGACATGAGTTCCGGAAACATAAACCTCCGGGATCCAATCATTTATCGCATTCTTCACGTCGCGCATCCGCGGACCGGCGGTGACTGGTGCATCTACCCCACATATGATTTTGCCCATGGCCAGTCAGACGCGATCGAGCATATTACCCATTCGCTCTGCACCCTTGAATTCGCAGACCACCGCCCGCTTTACGACTGGTTCATCGAGCACTTGCCTGTGCCGTCGCGGCCGCGCCAGTATGAATTCTCGCGCCTCAATCTGACCCATACGGTGCTCTCCAAGAGGCGGCTTATCCAGCTCGTTGAGGGCGGACATGTGCGCGGCTGGGACGACCCGCGCATGCCGACAATATCGGGTCTGCGCAGGCGCGGTATCCTCGCAAGCGCCATCCGTGACTTCGTTCAGCGTGTTGGGATCACCAAAAGCGACAACGTTGTTGAGCTGGCCTATCTGGAGCATTGCGCTAGGGACATTATGAACAAGACGGCCGAGCGTAGGATGGCCGTCTTGAACCCTCTCAAGGTGACAATCGAAAACTATCCGGAAGACGGCTCGGAAGAGCTGGAGGCCATCAACAATCCCAACGATGAAAGTGCCGGCACGCGCCTCGTTCCGTTTTCACGGAAACTCTACATCGAGCGCGAGGACTTCATGGAGGAGCCTCCACGGAAATTCTTCCGCCTGGCACCAGGGCGCGAAGTGCGGCTGCGCTACGCCTATTTCATCACCTGCACGGACGTGATCAAAGATGATGCGGGCGAGGTTATAGAACTCATCTGCACCTATGATCCGGAAACACGCGGCGGTAATGCGCCGGACGGGCGCAAGGTCAAAGGAACCATCCATTGGGTCTCCGTCCCGCATGCTATCCCTGCCGAAGTTAGGCTCTATGACACGCTGTTCACGGATGAAGAGCCCCCTTTGGGTGACGGCTTTCTCAAGGGGCTCAATGAGAATTCTCTGACGGTGCTCGATAATTGCCATGTGGAGCCGAGTGTTGTGGACGTTAAGTCTGGCGAACCCGTCCAGTTCGAACGACTCGGCTATTTCGCGCGCGACCCCGACACGACGCCCGGCCACCTGGTCCTCAACCGCACCATGACGTTGCGGGATAGTTGGGCGAAGGTCAAGGCGAAGGGGTAGAGGCACCAACGTCTGGTTATTGCACCAAAACAGAGAATATATTTGGGAAGTAGGCAGGGCTTGTGGTGATCCAACTGAGACATTGAGGTTCGCGTGAATTATAACGTGTCATAGCGAATCATAACGCACCAACGCCGCCTCCCAGCCTGTTTGAACCGTCGAGATGGTGCGTTACGCCTTCCGGCTAACGCACCCTACGCTTGCCGGAATTCGGTTTCTTGCTGCTCAAAAGTGCGCTGAAGGTCAGTGATGTAATCGCGAACAATGGGAGCGGCGTCGCGTTTGCGGGCCAACTGCATGTGAAAGACAAGCTGGCTCCCTGTGCGGAACATCATTTCGGCGCTGATCAGGTAGAACTCCCACATACGCGCGAATCGGGCGTCATACATGGCTTCGATCTTGTCACGATTGGCGTCAAACCGTTGCACCCAATGGGCGAGGGTTTTTGCGTAATGGAGCCGTAAAAACTCAAGGTCGGTGACCCAAAGGCTGTTTTGTTCGACGACTTCGAACACTTCCGAAAGCGCAGGCGAATAGGCGCCGGGGAAAATATATTTGCGCATCCACGGGCTGGCCGTTCCAGGTGGGCTCATATGGCCAATGGAATGGATGAGCGTTAGTCCGTCATCGTCCATCAACTCGTTGATCTTGCCAAAGAACTCGCCATAGTGATGAACGCCGACATGTTCGAACATGCCGACGGAGACGATGCGATCGAAGCGATCTTCGACCTCACGGTAATCTTTAAGCTCAAACCGGACGCGGGCTTCCAATCCAGCGTCTCGGGCGCGCGCATTGGCCAGTTCAAATTGCTCTTTAGAGAGCGTAACGCCGACAATCTCGACGTCCTCCAAACGAGCGAGATAAAGCGCAAGGTCTCCCCAGCCACAGCCAATGTCCAGAATTTTCAAACCAGG
>BFAS01000076.1 GCA_008974985.1 bacterium MnTg02 | reverse complement strand
GAGACGGGCGGGTCGACAAATCTGTAAATGATGATGAGGCTTGCCCAATAGATGCAGATGGCGAGCGGCAAAAAGGCCAGAAACCGGCGCCATTTCCGTCGCGGCACGAGACCTAATACATAGGTCCGCCATTCGGCGATTTTGGACGGCACGGTCAAATTGCCCCTGTAATCAGTACTGTTTCGCGTGATAGGAAACGTTACGACGACAGCGCCGGGTCATTCCCCGAAAGCCGCCGCATAATTTCTTATAAATCTAGAAGCATTCATGACATTTACAACCAAACTCGATCAACACGGCAAACGTCTCAATCGAAAGCTCGATGAGCTGTTGTCCTCACACGGGCTAGGCCGGGGCGTGCCGGCGCGCCTCTCCGAGGCGGTGCGCTATGCCGCACTTTCCGGGGGCAAGAGATTTCGTCCCCTATTGGTGATCGAAAGCGCTGCATTGTTTGGCGTATCTCCCGACGCGGCCATGCCCGCAGCGGCGGCGATCGAATGTGTTCATTGCTATTCCTTGAGCCACGATGATTTGCCGGCCATGGACGATGATGACATACGCCGTGGCAAGCCGACCGTCCATATCGCTTTCGACGAAGCAACGGCGATCCTCGCCGGCGATTCCCTTCTCACGCTGGCATTCGAAATCTTGGCCGCCCCCAGCACGCATAGCGAGCCCTCCGTTCGCGTCGCGCTTATCGAAGGTCTCGGACGGGCGGCAGGATGGGCTGGCATGACCGGGGGACAGATGCTCGATCTTCAGGCGCAAGAGCTGCAGCCAACCAAAGCGGAAATTGAACGCCTGCAAGCCATGAAGACCGGAGCCTTGATTCAATTTTCCTGCGAGGCGGGTGCGATCATTGGCCAGGCGAGCCCGGCCGAGCGCAAAGCGCTGAAAACCTATGGCGCAGTTCTCGGCCGCGCCTTCCAAATTTCAGACGATCTCCTCGATGCCGAAGGATCAGCGGAAACCGTCGGAAAGAGCACGGGAAAAGATGACCGGCAAGGCAAGGCCACGCTCGTCGGATTGCTCGGTATTGATCAGGCGCGAAGCTATTTGATGGCGTTGGAAGATGAGGCAAAAGCGGCGCTCTCTTGTTTTGGAGAGCGGGCCGAAACATTAATCGATGCTGCCCGGTTCGTCATTCACCGGCAGCGCTAAGGACGGGCGTTTTAGGCGTTTCCGCTGAGTCTTCACCATCATTTTCGCGAAGAGCGAATCGTGTCTCGATATAGTCCTCGACGATTTTTTTGAAGTCCTCGGCAATATTCGCACCGCGTAGCGTCATCGCCTTCTTGCCGTCGATAAAAACGGGCGCTGCTGGTGTTTCACCGGTCCCCGGCAGGCTGATCCCAATATCGGCATGCTTGGATTCGCCAGGCCCGTTTACGATGCACCCCATAACCGCAAGATTAAGGGTCTCTATACCGGGATAGCGCTTGCGCCAATCCGGCATCGACTCCTTTATTTGATCTTGAATGTCCTTGGCCAGCTGCTGAAAGACCGTACTCGTTGTCCGCCCGCACCCCGGACAGGCCGCGACGACCGGCACAAAAGCGCGGTGACCCATCGATTGCAGAATTTCCTGAGCAATGCGAACTTCCTCCGTCCGGTCGCCGCCAGGCTCCGGCGTCAAGGAAATGCGGATCGTATCGCCAATGCCCTTCTGCAGTAAAACCGCCAGCGCCGCCGTCGACGACACAATGCCCTTCGATCCCATTCCCGCTTCCGTCAGTCCGAGATGCAAGGCGTAGGGTCCGCGCTGGCTGAGCATCGTATAAACGCTGATCAAATCCTGAACGGCGCTGACTTTGGCTGACAGAACAATCCGGCTCCGCGCCATGCCAAGCTCTTCCGCCCGCTCGGCACTTAGGATCGCGGATTGAACGATCGCCTCATGCATCACGTCCCGCGCCTCCCGCGGCTCGGCGGAGGCAGCGTTTTCGTCCATCAGCCGGGTCAGCAAATCCTGGTCGAGACTGCCCCAATTCACACCGATCCGCACCGGTTTGTCATGGGTCAGCGCAAGTTCGATAATCTTGGAGAATTGCTGGTCCCGCTTTTCCCGGAAACCGACATTGCCGGGATTGATCCGGTATTTATCCAGCGCCTCGGCACAGGCGGGCGTCTCCGCCAACAGCTTGTGTCCGATATAATGGAAATCGCCAACCAGGGGCACCTCATCGCCGGAAGCTGCGAGCCGGTCGCGAATATGCGGAACCGCTTCCGCCGCCTCCTTGCGATCGACGGTCACGCGAACGATCTCCGACCCGGCTCGGGCAAGGGCCGCCACTTGCCTCACCGTCGCCTCCACATCGGCCGTATCCGTATTCGTCATGGATTGGACGACGATCGGCGCGTCCCCGCCGATCGTCACGCCGCCAACATTAACGGCAACGGAGCGCCGGCGTTCTGCAAGTGAAGCAGCCATGGATTTTCCATTCAGTACAATTCAACGCCGGAATAGTTTAGCGCCTAATATGGCGGCGCGCGCGGGTCAATTTCATCTCCGCCCGCAACGAATTCATATCCCAAAGATAGATAGTCGAACTCCGGAGCGCTGACCAGTCCGTGTGCCGGAGAATATGTGCCTCAAACAATTTCGACGGCGTATAGACAGCATTCAATAATGACAACAATTGCTGCGCCGGTCTGCGGAAAAATGAAGGTATTGTATCCTTGGCAAGCCCGATCAGAGCTCTTAGCCGTTAGGCGTTCCCCAGCGAGTCACTAGGGACAAAACGCCTCCATAGTGACCCGCTGGGGTGGTCGCTTGAACAAAGTCCACGCGCGTTACGAATTGCGCATTGGCTCAAAGTCCGTATGTGGCGGGGGGCACAGAGGCCCCCCTTCTTGTGCCGACCGCTAGGGTCTTGTCATTCAATCAATGTCTTGAGCCTTCGGGGCGGGGACGATCTTTAGGACAAGGCCCTCCTCGAAAAATGGGAGGCCACTTGTATTCCCCATCGGATACAGCTCGCCTGCGGAGTCCTCACCCCAGCCGAGCAATGCCAGATTGAACTGATTTCCAGGAACAATCCGCAGCTCCTCGATACGCTTACAGCAATCCGGGTTCGAAGCCCGACGTTGCATGAACAGGCGCCCATAGTCTTGCGGGCCAATCGGGAATCGGAACTGGTGCGAGAAATCACCGAAGACGACGCGACCGCGGAGTTTCTTAACCTTCTTGCCGCGGTAGAGAAAGCCCATCACAACGGCGTGGCCCTCGTGGATTGTGTCGTACTGCGACACCGGCTCGACCAGTTTCGGGGCCAGCGGCTGCGGCGCTACGGCCGTGCCTGGATCGTCCGGGGTGGCGAAGCCGTCCTCGTTACCATTGTGGGCGAAAAATAGCGTGCCTTCTTTGATGGGCCAGCCGTGGTTGGCGCCGGATTCGACGAGCTCGATTTCTTCGATGTCGTTCTGGCCGACGTTGCCGACATAAAAGTGATCGGGGTCTTTTTTGTCAAACGACATCCGGTAGGGATTGCGTAAACCGAATGCGAAGATCTCTTTAACGACATCGCCACCGGCGCCCACGAAGGGATTATCGCCGGGGATCCCGTACTGCTGGTTCGCCGAGTTGTTACCGTCTACGTCGATGCGCAGGATCTTGCCGAGTGGATTATTGAGCTTCTGGCCATTGCCGTCATCCCCGTGTCCGACCATGGCGGAGTTCGTCGAGGGATCTGATCCGCAGTCGATGAAGTCTTGACCGTCCCGATCATCAGCACCGCCGCCGTCGCCCATGGAGATGAAGAGCGTCCCGTCGCTTTGTCTGATGGCGAGATCGCCGCCGTCATGGTTGAACTGGGGCCAGTCGACACGGATCAGCTCGCGGCGGCTCGTTGAAACGACACCCGCACTGGGATCGGATGCGTTGACGGCCTGCCATTCACTGATCACGTTTTGATGGTCTGGCGATCCGACTGTCGAGGGCAAAGTGGCCGGGCCTCCATTTTCCTGAGAGATGTAGGTGTAGAACCTGCCGTTCGACGCGAAGTCCCGGTGGAAGGCAAGGCCCAGCAGGCCACGCTCGTCAAATGATCCGCCAAAGTCTCTCGTTTGCTGGGGGACGCAGCCCAACGTCACAAAGTTGATATTGGAGTGATCGCCAACATCGAAGAAGAGCGTGCAGCCAGAGTCATCGTTGCTATCATCATCATCCAGCAAAGTGGAGCAATCAACTTCCTCACCCGCTTTCCGATCCGCAGCTACCGTGAGATTGACGGCATAAATCCTCCCGACCTGATCGATGACAAACAGGTGGTTCGGCAGGCCTGGCGCGGCGACGCCCTTGAGCGGCGCGGTCAGACCCTTTGCGACCAGTTTAAGCCCGACCGCAGGCCCATCGCGCTCAATCGGCGCAAAAATGGTGCCGTTGCCTGGTTCCCAGGGTGGGACCGCGAAGGCGCTCGGTGCATACAGGGCACCGGCGGCAAGGAGCGTGGCGGCAATAAGAACTCCTTTTTTCCGTGACGGCTTTTTGCTGTTTTTCATGACATCCTCCCTCATTGTGATGGTTTAGCTCCCTCATTGCGTTGGTTTGGCAAACATCCCCAACCATCCGCGATTTATTGATTGCGGATTTATTGCGACACTAATATGACGTCGTCAAAATGTTCATCGAATAAGACTTTAATTAATATGATATATTTCACTCTCAATGTGTATAGTTGAGAATGATTATGTGAATCCAATGAATTAGGGCTAAAATAAGGTTATATGTCCAGAATCTATTATACGAATAAATCATAAAATCAATATATTCAAATTTTGTAATGAAATATGATTGAAGATCAAAGAGATAAACTATTCTGTATACGGATTAAAGAATTTTATACACAAGCAAACATTGCATTATCATTGTGGGCTGGCAGGATATTAACCTCTCCCGGCGCAGCTTAAACGGCGTTCCATCCGCTCTGCTCGATCTAGGTGTGCTTTCCAAAGAGGGTGTTCAGGTTGAAGCGGGGTTTGCGCCGCCGGCAAAAAGCAGATGAGCGCCCGCAATTTCTTCTAGGCCGTTTCCGAAGCTAGCCTTTGCCGCCACCTTGTCGCCGCGTTTCATTAAACCGATACATTTTTCATCCATCAAAACTCTTCGTGCCGTTGTTGCTATTCGGCATTCCGATGTCTGCTGATGGCCCCTCTCGCCGGTTGTGAGAGGTCCGCTCGGATGGAGCGTTTGGGGGGGTGGGGGTGGGGGGTAGCGGACAGCGGAGAGT
>BFAS01000075.1 GCA_008974985.1 bacterium MnTg02 | reverse complement strand
TCCAGTTGCTGACCGCCCAGCTCCACCGGCCTCCCTTGCTTGATGAACAGCCGGTGGGAACAGAAATTGTTATCGGCGCCAACGCCCAAAAGCCGCTCCAACTCGCGATACCGCTTCTTGTCTCCGACATGAGCTTTGGCGCCTTGTCTGAACCTGCGAAAATTGCCCTTGCCAGAGGCGCCGAACTTGCAGGCACCGGCATCTGTTCCGGCGAGGGTGGAATGCTGTCTGAAGAGCAGCAGGCCAATTCGCGATATTTTTACGAACTTGCGTCAGCGCGTTTCGGTTTTGGCTGGGACAAGCTTTCAAAAGTTCAGGCCTTTCACTTCAAGGGCGGACAAGGCGCCAAAACGGGAACGGGCGGGCATCTTCCGGGTGCGAAGGTCAAAGGTAAAATCGCCGAGGTCCGGGGACTGAAGGAAGGTGAGGCGGCGATCTCGCCTCCGCGCTTTCCCGACTGGACGGAAGTGAGACAAATCCGGGACTTCGCCGATGAGGTGCGCGATCGTACCGGCGGCATTCCGATCGGCTATAAGCTGTCGGCGCAGCATATCGAAAAAGATATCGATGCGGCTTTGGAGGTTGGTGTCGACTACATCATTCTTGATGGCCGGGGCGGTGGTACCGGCGCTGCCCCCATTATCTTCCGCGACAATATTTCGGTGCCAACAATCCCGGCGCTTGCCCGCGCCCGCCGGCATCTCGACAGTTCCGGCCGTGAAGATATTACGCTGGTCATAACGGGGGGCTTGCGTAAGCCCGCTGATTTTATCAAGGCGCTGGCTCTGGGGGCCGATGCGATTGCGTTGTCCAATGCGGCCATGCAGGCGATCGGCTGTATTGCCATGCGCTCCTGCCATACAAACAATTGCCCAGTCGGCATCGCAACGCAAAAGCCGCATCTCGTCTCCCGTCTTGTGGTCGAGAAATCAGCCCGGCAGTTGGCAAACTTCTTCGATGCGTCAGTAGAGCTCATGCAGGTCATGGCGCGCGCCTGCGGACACGATCATCTGTCCAAGTTTTCAATCGATGATCTGACCACGTGGAAAAAAGATATTGCGGAGCTATCCGGGGTCTCATTCGGTGGTGTCGCACAGGACCGGTAACTTAAACCATCAGGAAAAGACGATGAGCGATCAGAATCTGGATTGGATCCGTGTCGGGCATACCGATGACCTTGCCGAGGGACGGGTAAAGACCGTGACCGCGCGCGTTTCGAGACATTGACCTCAAATCGGCCAACAACTGAACCTGGGAGTTGTCATGACCAATCAAAACGATCTTCGACGCCATCCGGCGCGTTCGCTGGATGGCGCCCGCGACATGGCGCATAAAGCTGTTCAACTGGTCACCAAGGCGGCCCGTGCAAATCTGACTGCAGAGCATGATGACAGCCACTCCAACTTGGGATGGAAAGGCGATCTCGGCGCGTTTGTCTCTCAGCCTTTACCAGGCAACAGCGGCGATCTGTTCGTTGGTTTGAATATTTCCCGGCTGTCGCTGATGATTGTCAGCGATGGACAGGCCGGGCCCAGCCTTGAGCTCGCAGGTGTTTCAGATTCTGATGCCGGGGAGTGGCTTGACGGGCAGCTTGCTCAATCGGGCCTTCGCGCCGCATCGCCAGCGTCACTGCCCTATGATCTGCCAGCATCGGCCGCCGGGATAAAGGTCTACGCGACCGATGGGCTGGGAGATGCTCTTGCGACTCTTTCTGCATGGTTCTCGTTCGCCGAAGTGCAGCTTGAGAGATTTGCGGCATCCCAAGCGCAGTTATCGCCCGGGCCAAGTCCGGTGCGCTGTTGGCCGCACCATTTCGATATTGCAACTTATGTTGGCCTTGAGGCCGGAGGGGCGGAAACCAACCGTGGTATCGGGGTCGGAATGTCGCCAGGCGATGAGAGTTATGGCCAGCCCTATTTCTATATCAATCCGTGGCCCCATCTTGACGCCGATAGATTGCCGGGTTTGCTGCCACCCGGTCACTGGCACACGCAAGGATTTGTGGGCGCGATTGCGACCGCGGAGGAGGTGCTCTCGCTGGACAATATTGCCGAAAAGATGCCTGCTTTCGTCAACGATGCCTTTGCCATCGGCCGGGAAAAGCTTGGGGTGTGAACCAGAAAGCTTAGCAGAATAATGCCTGCCAATTTGGCAATGGCAAAACGCCAGAATAACAAGAGCGTCAGGACAATCCCAACAAGCAGAATTTCTTTCCCTGCATTGTCATGCCGCACTGCCTATCAGTTGCCTCCAATTGATCCCGGCTCACGCATAGGGAGCCACCCACGCAATATCGGCGGCGATGCCGTGCACTCGATCGTGCAAGCGCTTCACAAGCTTGTCTCCCAGCTCCGTTCGAGAGATCACGCGATTAAGTTTGCTTGAGGTTTGATAGGCAAAGGTTCCGATGTGGATCAGGCCGAGCCGCGCCAGCCTGCGCATCGCCTTGTCCCGCTCTTTATCGTGCGCGGTTGCCTCGTGATAGTCCTGCCAAAGGGTTTTCAGCCTGTGTTCTTCGGCCAGGGCGTCGCGGTTCTTGATAAAGTCGGCGCCAACCTTCACGATCTTGCCGTTCTCGCACGTGTTGCACGATATCAGTGGCATCAAGATTTTGATCAGACGAGCAACGTCATCCGCGCCCTTTGTGCCAGGGAACAGCGATCTGACAGACTGAAGGTGGTCTAACCATTCATGCACGGCTTGCGGGTGTTCGACGGTTATCAGCCATTCGGGCAGGTTCGGTTTTTTGCGTGGCGGGAAGACAAAGACATTGCGCCCACAGTTAACGAGCATCGCCGCTTCGACGGGCGTCAAGTTAATCTCAGCAAGCTCATCGACCGTAAAGTCACGCTCGACCATCACCTCCCGCCCGGCATTCATGCGCCGCTGTCTGGCGAGTTGCTTGCAGCGCCTTGAGCAATAGTGCGCCCCGGCGCGGTTGTCATCGAGGGCGGTATCACACCCGTCAAGGGCGCATGTCCGCCCCTTGCGCGTTCTCCGGCGCATTGCTGACCGGCGCAATCTCGCGGCCTTCATGCGGCACATCGTCGAACAGTAGAGCGCGTCCATGCGTATGAAGATCAGAGGCCGCGAACAATGCTTGCAGGTTTTCATAGACGTTTCCGTAAGGGGACGTCCGAGTATACGAGCCAATATGCCCTTTGCGGATACGGCTTTCAATCATTCCATACCTACCCCGCGCCAATCCGGGCGGCGATCCGCGAAGATCATCAGCGGACGAGCCAGCCTGTTCGAAGGAGCTAAGATTTAATCAAAGAGAGCGGAATAGCTTAGAAAAAATGGCGTATTTCTTCGTAACTTGAAAACTATCAAGGTTCAAATGGGTGTATGCGCAGCGCCCTGAAAGACACCAAAATGTTGGAGAGCGCCAACGCTTCCGGCGCAACGGTCTGAAGCGCAATCGGCGGGAAGATCTCTCGCACCTCCCCCCTCCGGTGCTCGGAGAAATCGGCGAATGCTTGGACTAAGGAGTAGGAGGCCGAGGGATCCAAACCGTGTCTTACCGCGGAGGATTTAGTCCTCGCACGCACCCAATGATCTATAGAGCGAGGCTTCATCCTGAGAGAGGCTATCGCAAGGCGGCAAACCCGAGGAATTACGGGAAGCGGTGGGGTTGTTATCGCACTCGTCCCTGTCTCCGCTCCAGCGTTTTTCGTTTTCACAGATCGGGGCCGCGGGTGAATTGCATCCAAAGCGGTCGTTGTCCGGGTCGGCGCGCAAGCAAATGGTTCGGGCTGACCTCGACGGACGGCATTTGAATCGGACCTTAACTTTGTAATCACATGTGTTATCGAATCTATAGTAGATTTTGTGACCTCCTTTTCCGTCTAAACGGACCTCCACACATCCCACGCCGAGGCAACTATAGGGGGCCGCCCATCCACCGCTGGCGGAAATGAGCGATATTGCGATGTATGTGACTGCAAAAACGACATAGCATCGGCATTCCGCGAACATCGCAATCCCTCCTATCGAAGCATCAAAAAATTATATTTATCGCGCCAAAAAAGGCCTCTCGGAGAATGAGTATTGCGGTTTATGGCCGCTGATCAAGGGGGCGCAGGCCGTGCGCTTACCTGCCGGCGGGGTCAGGCTAGAGCCGCTTGGCACGAGCGGGTTGGGGAGGTTGCGAAGGATGATGACGCGCCCTGGAGCTCGTGCTGGTGCATTCTATTCGCCGGAATTGGAAGGGGTATTGGCAGCGGACCTAAAAACCCATTTGGATGTCCACTCGGCTATCTCTCTATATATAACAGGGGGATAGTAGCATAAACACAAGCATGAACGCCCTTGGGTTTGCAGTGCGGACTATGTGTGCAGAACTCGCCCAACGGGCACTAGACGCGGAATTCGACGAAATCTACGATGAGCGCGGTACATTCGTTTGCAAACGAGTCGATGGCCCGCTGTATTCGTATTATCAACCAGCCCGCAAGTCTGATGTCTGCCAAGCAGCAGATGACCTCGCAACTTGCCGGCCGATCGCTCAAGAAATAGAAGAACTCCGGACAGAGGCAGGTCGCGGAAAGTACAGAAGGGGCGATACATGGCTCAGCAGATTTCGCCTTTGGTGAGCAAGGGCGATCGATTCATGAAGTCCGGCGAACGCGAGAAGGCCCGGAAATCCTACCGCCGGGCCCTGCAAAAACGGCGCGACGATATCGCAGCCTTGCGCCGGCTCGCCTCTCTGGAAATGGACGACGGGAACAAGGAAGAGGCTATCCCGTTGCTGCGCCGGATCGCGGATCTGGAGCCAGACGACTTTGAAATGCGGTTGCTTCTCGTGGACACCATAGAGGACACGCGGGACCATACCACCGCCGAGGAGACCGTTCGGGTGCTGCTGGGTGACGCACCCGATTATGGTCCGGCCCATAACAGTCTCGGCAATATTTTGCAGATCCAAAACCGTTCCGATGAGGCCTTAGTCACTTATCAACGGGCTCTTGAGCTCGAACCGGAGTCGCAAATTATTTCGATCAATATCGGAAATACGCTTGACGACCTTGGCAGACACGCGGAGTCGATAGACTTATATTCAAAGGCGCTGGAACAGCAACGGGGCTTCGTTGAAGCGCGCTACTACCGGTCTCGTGCACTGTTGGCGGTCGGTCAGCCCGAAAAGGCAATGGCAGACATCAAATACTGCCTCGCCCTCGCCCCGGCGGATCAAAGGGCCATCGCGCTTCAAGGCGTGCTGCATGCCGAGTTGGGCCAGGAGGAGGAGGCGCGCCGAATATTCGATTATGACAGGTTTGTACGGATTGTTCGCCCGGAAGCGCCCTCCGGTTACGCCGATATGGCTGAGTTTCATGCCGCCGTGATTGATCATGCCCGCAACCGGGCCGCACTGGAATACGACCCCTACGGATTTTCCACACGCGGCGGCTGGCATAGCGGCGATCTGTTGCAGGACCCGCACGAGACCATGGTCGCCCTGAAAGGCATGTTGCAGAATGTCTTTCAGACATATAGATCAGAGTTTCCGGCAGACCAAAATCACTCCTTTCTGCGTCAAAAATATTCGAAGTTCCGGATTCTTGCATCCGCTCAAATTTTCGAAACATAGGGATTTCTCATTTCTCATA
>BFAS01000074.1 GCA_008974985.1 bacterium MnTg02 | reverse complement strand
GGACTTTTAAAATGGAAGTCGAAATGCACAATAAAATCAAAAGCTTATCGACTATAAACACTCCCTTAGCAGGGGAGCGCCTTCAACCACTCGGCCACCTCTCCGGGGCCGGGTATACAGGGTGAATTCGTTGCAGATCAAGCGAATTCAGATGTGCGAAGCCTCATTGGCTTCTTCCCAATGATCGATGGATGAGCCAGCGCCAGTGACAACTCGTCTCTTAGACATACTGGCTCGTCAATCCTTGTCTCAGCAGCAGGCACAGGGGCAGCGGTATCAAAATGATGCATGCCATGGTCAGCATTGTCGTCGTCAATCCGAACCGATCGCCGATGAGGCCGAAACCGATCGGTGCCAATATGGCTGCCCCATTGGCAATCGAATAGATCACTGAGAAGCCGCGCGACTGCCGATCGTCGTGCACGAGATCACTCACCGTGCCATAGGTAATAGACGAGGAGCCCTGGAGGACTGCACCAATCACCGGCAACAGAAAGTAGGCGGCCAAGGTCGGGAGCAGAAGAATAGCGACGATGCCCACTGCGGTGAGGCATTCCACCAAAACCAGCGAGCGGATTACACCCAGCTTCGAGGCCAGAAATCCACAGCTAAACTTTCCGAAAACGCCGCCCACCAGCGTCAACACGACGGCGAACGCTCCGAGACTTGCTGGAACGTTCTTCTCGATCATCAAGAAAGCGAGGAACGTCAGGAAACCGCCCTGAACGGCTATGTCGAAGAACACGATCATCCCAAGTGCGGCGAACGCCGTGCGATTGCGGAACCCCCAGCCGAGCGCCGCCGACGTCGTCGGCACGTCTTTATTGATACTGGGGCGGCCACCTACATCAAGGCGATACAAAATCACCAACGTGACAACCGCCGCCAACAATGCCGCTACTCCAAAACCAGTAACCAAATTCTGCCAGGCAACGCCAACGCCGACCGACAGCGTGAAGATCCCGGCAAAAGCCAACTTGCCGACGTCGCCGGAGGAGTTGTACGTCCCGAGTGCGGCGCGCCTTCCGGAGCCGCCGAACGTTTTGCTGATGACCGATGAATTCAGTGTGTGCTGGAAGGCTGCGCCAAAGCCGGCCAGAAATAGGCAGAGCACGACGGCAATGAAACCGTTCGCGACAGAGAGTGTAAGGTAGCCAATCCCAACAGACACCAATCCGAAAACGAGCAGCGTCCGTTCGCCGAACCGCTCCGACAACAAACCGGCGGGGATTTCAAATAGTGCCATCGCGCTGCGGTTGGCAGCTCTAATGATACCGATCTGCGAATAATTTAACCCAAATGCCTGCGCCAGGATTGGCAAGAGGACATAAAGGAGATCAGTTAAACCGTCCTGGAGGCCGTGGACTCCACAACAGGTCGCAAGCGTTAAGCTGCGTCGCTTGGGCGAAGAGCTATTCACATGCCTTGACCTTGTTGAGCGAAGTGTCCGCGAATTGGTGTCACTTGGGACACGCACTCCTGCCCGTCACTTATCAGCCCCTGCCCACGATGTTCGCATGATGCCGGCGTGTGCGAAACGAGTTTGAATGCACAAAACAAGAGTTAGTTTCCGTAATAATCCCGGTACCAGTCGATGAAGTTTTGTATCCCGGTCTCAATCTCCGTGCTCGGCCGGTAGCCCATGTCCTCCACCAGATCGTCGACATCGGCATAGGTCTTGCGAACGTCCCCCGGCTGCATCGGCAACATATTTTTTTCCGCTTCCCGGCCGAGAGCATTTTCGATGCAGGCGATGAAATGCATCAATTCGACGGGATTGTTATTGCCTATATTATAGAGCCGATAAGGCGCTGACGATGTTGCAGGATCCGGTGCGTCACTGTCCCAATCGGGGTTCGATGCCGCGATACGGTCGAGGCAGCGAACCACCCCTTCGACGATATCATCGATATAGGTGAAGTCCCGCACATGATCGCCGTAATTGTAAACGTCGATTGGCTCACCGGCCAAAATGTTTTTCGTGAATTTGAAGAGCGACATATCGGGCCGCCCCCAAGGTCCATACACGGTGAAGAAGCGCAGCCCCGTGACCGGCATTTCGTAAAGATGTGAATAACTGTGCGCCATCAGCTCATTGGCTTTTTTGGTCGCGGCGTACAAGCTCAACGGATGATCAACATTTTGGTGAACGCTAAACGGCATTTCGGTGTTGGCGCCATAAACCGAGCTTGATGACGCATAGACGAGATGCTCGACGTCATTCCGCCGGCACCCTTCGAGAATATGCAGAAAGCCGACCAGGTTTGAATCGATATAGGCGTGGGGATTTTCAGAGGCATAACGCACACCCGCTTGCGCCGCCAAATGGATCACCCGATCGAACCGCTCCTCGCGAAACAGCGTTTCAACTGCCTCCCGGTCTTCCAAATCATTCTGGACAAATGAGAAGCCGTTGCGCCCCTGAAGGCGCGCAAGACGGTCTTGCTTCAACTTCGCGTCGTAATAGGGATTGAGATTGTCGAAGCCAACGACGTGGTCGCCGCGATCGAGAAGCGCCTTGCTCGTGTGGAATCCGATAAATCCGGCGGCCCCGGTCACGAGAACCTTCATGCCGCAAAACCGCTTCCGAATTCAGAGACGCGCATCACTCTCCTCCGGCGGAAGAAGACCTTTAATGTCATAGATCAGCCCTCCAGGCTTGAGGCGCTCCTTGAAGTGAGAAGCCTCCATCTGGACAATATCTTTATGTTTCACCGCGAGCACGATCATATCGAATTCGCCGTCGGGAATTTCATTCTCCAAACGGATGCCATATTCTTTCAACGATTGCGCCGGGCTTGCCAAGGGATCGTAAATCTCAACCTTGCCCGCATAAGTTTCAAGTTCGCGCACCAAATCCGCGATTTTCGTATTTCTTATATCGGGGCAGTTTTCCTTGAACGTAAAGCCCATAATGAGAATTCTGGCATCGTCAGCACTGATCGCCCTCTTTAGCATCACCTTGATGATGTCCTGGGCCACATAAGCGGCCATACCGTCATTGATCCTCCGCCCGGCCAATATCATCTCCGGATGAAAACCGATGCTCTGCGCCTTGTGCGTTAAATAATAGGGATCAACCCCGATGCAGTGGCCCCCGACCAATCCCGGCCGGTAGCCGTGGAAATTCCATTTCGTGCCCGCGGCTTCAAGAACTTCCGACGTCTCCAGTCCCAATTTTTTGAAAAGCATCGCCAACTCGTTGATCAAGGCGATATTGACGTCCCGTTGAATATTCTCGATGACCTTCGCGGCCTCCGCCACCCGCAAAGACCCCACCTTATGCGTTCCGGCGGTAATGATACTGGCATAAACATTATCAACAAATTCCGCCGTCTCCGGGGTCGATCCTGATGTTATTTTTTTGATGTCCGGCAGCCGGTGAGACATGTCGCCAGGATTAATGCGCTCTGGCGAATAGCCCGCAAAGAAATCCGTGTTGTACGATAATCCTGAGATACGCTCGATCTCGGGAATGCAAACTTCCTCGGTCGCGCCTGGGTATACCGTCGATTCATAGACGACCACATCTCCCGGTGAAATCTGGCTCCCAACGGTTCGGCTGGCCGCCAACAAGGCGGTGAAGTCGGGCCTCTTGCTCTCGTCGATTGGTGTCGGAACGGTCACAATGTAAAAATTGCAATCCGCGAGGTCTTGTCCGTCAGCCGAATAATTTAGCTCCCCTACCGCGGCAAATTCCTCTGGCGTGACTTCTCCTGTGCCGTCAACGCCCTTTCGCAAATCGGAAATCCGTTTCTCATCAACATCGAAACCGAGAACCGGGAATTTGCTGGCCATACAGACCGCCAGTGGAAGGCCCACATAGCCGAGGCCAATAACAGCGATCCGGACGTCATCAAGCGAGAACCGTGTCAAAGCCCATATTCCAATCTAAAAACGAATTTGCGCCACCCGCTTCCAATGAAGAAGCCGGCAATCATAATATTGCCTCTCTGATTGCAAATGAGAATGTGCTCTTGCAAGAATTAAAGATCACTAACAATCCCAAAAGCTCACTCAAGCCGCAATTTAAATGCGCATTTCCTATATCATCCGTGCTGAAGACTGGCTATAGCGGCTAATTTCCTGCTCGCGAGCCCAGAAAAAAGCGGCAAAATGCCTATAACATTTCAAAATTTGGGATTACAGCTGAACTAAAATCGCTATATGCATGTTCAACAGTGGGTGCTCTATGTTTCGCCTTTGCCGAATGGCTGTGGCTGGCGCCATAGGGGCAAGCATCGGAAACGCGACCTCAATAATATCAATGATATATGAGGTGGTTGCTATGGTCATACGAACAGTTTCGTTGCTTTGCGTCTTCATTGTCGGAACGTACGCGGCGGCACATGCCGAAACGGCAGAGTTTTGCGTATCCTGCACCGGGCCGGAGCAAACTTACCTTTGCGCGATAGAATCCGGAAGTGCCGTTCGAAATGCCTCTTCTCTTCGGCTATATTGCGTCGTCAACACCGCTCGCGAGCGCGGGCATCAGTCTTGCACGGCAAGAAAAGAGGCCGCTGATAGCTGTGACGGTCCGCGCTTGGATTATGTCTATTCGGGAGATGACCTTCCACTCTTTCGATCACCGGACGCCGCGACCGGCCCCTCTGACGCCGCTGCTAAATCTGCGGACGACGGCGGGTCGTCATCAGCCGAGCAAAAGAGCGGCGAAGCGGAAACAATGGTTGATCTCACCGGCAAGGCCATCACGTCCTCGAAAAAGCGGCTTCGCAAAGCAGGTGAAACCGTTGGTGAGGTGACGAGCAAAACCGGCGAAGTCGTGAGGGGCGCGGCAAGGACCACGGGAAGCAGTGTCCGGCGGGCGGTAAAGAACGCCGGTAAAGCCGTCAGCAAGGCTGCGCGAACCACTTATGATTGCGTCAGGTCACTCTTTGGAAAGTGCTGGTAGCCAACAGGTCTCACGAGTTCCGCATCGCAAAAAATGGACTTTTAGGGCGGATATATTCTAGACAGGTCTAATTTTCGCTAAGCCATTCCCGCGCTTGCCTTTGTGCCTGGGAAACCTGGCACTTATTCATTTCAAGCGCGATTTCCATGCGATAGTTTTTCGCGGCATCGTTTCCGCGAAGCGCTGCCAGGTTGAACCATTTGTGCGCAATCACCAGGTCTTGATTGACATCGCGTCCTGTCGAATAAATCATACCTAGTTCGAAAAGAGCGTCCGGCGCACCGGACTGAGCAGCAAGCTCAGCCTTTGCGAGCGTGGACATTTCCATACGTGCCATCTGTCGTCCGTCCCTTATTGCCGGCCTGTTCCGGTCAGATCCTTTGCAGCCTAAAGTGGCTTTCTCATCGCTTGCCATGACATCGAAAGTCATCGCTGACGGGGACGAATTATGGAGAGAGGTCGCCAATATCTCGTAAATTTTGAATTATTATCTAAGTAATGCAAATTTACTTATTATAAATTTGCGTATTTCTTTGGGTCTAAATTTTGATTTTTCTCAATAATACACGCAAGTCCGAATTTGTTTACCAAGTCTATATACGGATAACTAACCATAATCGCATCGAGACTCGATTCCTGTTCAAACCTCCCCGAACGGCGATAAGAC
>BFAS01000073.1 GCA_008974985.1 bacterium MnTg02 | reverse complement strand
CAGCCGGACGGCCGAATGCAGCACCGTGTAAAGAAAAGTGCGCCGAAGAGACGCCTGTCGGCACGATCGCGAGGGACGTCTCCATCCAGCGACACTGGAGGGCGTATTTCTGCAAGCCGAGGCAAGGTCAGAAATTATAGCGCCCGCGTTCGCGCCCGGATCGCGCGCAAACGCCCGCCAGGGCACGGCGTGAGCGGAACCGCTATAGTGGCGTTTGCGATTTCGCGATCGGGCGGTGTGCGTTATGCCCGCATCCACCGCTCAAGCGGATATGCCGTGCTCGACCGTGCCGCTCTTTCCGCCATTCGCCGCGCCGCGCCTTTTCCGTCACCGCCAAAGGGGATGACGCACCGCCAACTCAGCTACACGATTCCATTCCGGTTTAAGTAGGGTGGCGCTACGCGTTCAAATTTTGTCCGCCCTTAAGCGAATTTGCGCCCCTTTGCAGGGCTTGCTGCCACTTCTTCCCCTGCCCAATACCAATGGTCCTTGAGTTTGGCTCAAGGACCATTGGCAAGCGCGACTGCGTGGCCCGCACCCTATGGTGGTCAAGCCTGCGTGGCGCTTGAACGCCTATCGGTCATTTCCAATGACCAATAGTATAAGATAACCGCCAATTGGGTCCCAACTCTTCGTATCGCGTGAAAAAAAGGGACCGCCTTTGCGTGTCATTGGGGAGTTTGCTTTGGGCAATATCAATCTGTCCCCGGATCTTGAAAAGCGGGCGGCCAATTTCGTCGCGCTCAGCCCGCTCGATTTTTTGCGCCGGGCGGCGTTGGTTTACCCCAATAAAATTGGCGTTGTTCACAGGGAGCGCCGGTTAACATGGTCAGAGGTGCTCCACCGGACGCAGGCATTTTCGGCTGCTCTGACGGAATGGGGGGTGCGCAGAGGGGATGTTGTTTCGCTCTTCGCACCGAATATTCCAGCGCTGCTTGAAGCCCACTATGGCGTTCCCGGCGCCGGCGCCGTCCTGAACGCGATTAATTCCCGGCTGGACGCGGCAACGGTCGCCTTCATCTTAGAACATGCCGAGAGCAAGGTCTTATTGGTCGATCGGTCTCTAGCTGATGTGGCGAAGGCGGCACTAGAGCGCTGCCAGCGTCAGCTGCGGGTGGTGCTGATTGACGATATAGACGTGGATGGCGAGGCGATCGGTGACATCGAATATGAGGATTTTCTCAAGATAGGGGACCCCGACCGTCCTTGGCTCATGCCGGAGGATGAGTGGGACGTGATTGCCCTCAATTACACATCGGGCACGACCGGCAATCCGAAAGGCGTCGTCTACCATCATCGTGGCGCCTATCTAAACGCGCTCGGCAACGCGCTGACATTTTCCCTCGGCCCGGACACGACCTACCTTTGGACCCTGCCCATGTTCCATTGTAATGGCTGGTGCTACACCTGGGCGGTGACAGCCGTTGGCGGCTGTCATGTCTGTTTGCGGCAGGTTGACCCGGCGCATATATTTCGTTTGATCAACGAGGAAAAAGTCACCCATTTGTGCGCCGCGCCGGTTGTTTTGACATTGCTTGTGCACAGCCCCGATGAGGTCAAGCGTCACTTCAGCCATGGACGCGTTCAGATCGCGACGGGCGGCGCGGCGCCGCCAAGCACGATTATTGCCAAGATGGAGGAGATGGGATTCGATTTGACCCATCTTTATGGCATGACGGAGTGCTACGGTCCGTCAACGAGTTGCGCATGGCAGAATGAATGGGATGCCCTCTCTTTAACCGAGCAAGCGATGATGACCGCCCGCCAAGGCGTTCCCTTGGTGACCATGTCGGATCAAGCCGTGCTCGATCGCGAGACCGGCGAGCGCGTTCCCGCCGACGGCGAGACACTTGGCGAATTGGCTCTCAAAGGCAATACGATCATGCGTGGCTATCATAAGAACCCATCGGCGACGGATGAGGCATTGCGCGATGGCTGGTTGCATACTGGCGATCTGGCGGTGCTTCATGGCGACGGCTATGTGGAAATCAAGGATCGCGCCAAGGACATTATCGTTTCCGGCGGTGAGAATATTGCCTCGCTGGAAATCGAGGAAGTGCTCTACCGTCATCCCTCGGTGATGGAAGCGGCCGTTGTCGGTTGTCCAGACCCCAAATGGGGAGAGACGCCCTGCGCGTTCGTCGCTCTGAAGGCGGGCTTGGAAGATAAAACTACGGAGGCCGATATTATTGCTTTTTGCCGGGAAAACATGGCCGGCTTCAAGATTCCCCGCAAAATTGTCTTCGGTCCATTGCCGAAAACATCGACCGGTAAAATCCAAAAGTTTGTCTTGCGGGAAAAGGCGAAGGCTCTTGGAGATCTGCAATTCTCTGAAGTGGTTCCGCAATGACGGCGCAGGAGTCTCACGCCCTTCCGCCCCGCTCATTTCCGGATCTTGAGGGGCGTTCGGTTCTTGTAACAGGCGCATCAAGCGGACTTGGCCGCCACTTTGCGGAACTACTGGCGCGGGCAGGCGCAAGGGTCGCCCTGGCGGCGCGGCGCGAAAGCCAGCTCGAAATCATTTGTGCGCAAATACAGGATGAAGGTAGAGAGGCCTTTCCGATAAGGCTTGACGTTACAGACGCGTCGTCTGTGCTGTCCGCCGTATCTGAAGCGGCAGGGCGGTTTGGCGGTATCGATATCTTGGTGAACAATGCAGGCGTGACCATTACCAAGCCGGTCCTCGACCATGAGGAAGAGGACTGGGATCACGTCGTCGACACGAACCTCAAAGGCGCGTTTCTGGTCGCCCGGGAAACCGGCAAAATCATGCGCGATGGCGGACGCGGCGGTGTCATCGTCAACATTGCGTCCATTATCGCCTTCGGTGTTGCGAAGCAGCTTGCGGCTTACGCGGCTTCAAAAGCAGGCCTTGTACAATTGACCAAGATCATGGCGCTGGAGCTGGCGCGTTATCAAATACGCGTAAATGCCCTTTGTCCCGGCTATATCGAGACGGATCTTAATCGGGATTTTTTTGCAACCGAGGCTGGGCAAGCCATGATCAAACGCATCCCGCAACGCCGGCTCGGCCAACCGGCAGATCTCGATGGGCCATTGTTGCTGCTCTGCTCAGACGCTTCAGCCTATATGACCGGCACGACAATTACGGTTGATGGCGGTCATCTGATTGGTTCGACTTAATAGGAGCATGAACGTCAATGGATTTTGCCCTAACGGCTGAAATTGACGACTATCGCCAGCGCATTCGCGGATTTGTCGATGAGCGCCTTATTCCGCTTGAAGCCGACCCGGCCTCTTATGATGACCATGAAAATATTGATTTGCCGCTCCTTGAAAAGATGCGGGCCGAGGCGAAGAGGCAAGGGCTCTGGGCCTTGCAAATGCCGCGCGACCGGGGCGGTCAGGGATTGCCCATTGTCGGCATGGCGGCCTGTTATGAGGAGATGAACCGGTCCATCTTCGGGCCGGTCGTTTTCAATTCCGCCGCGCCCGACGATGGCAATATGATTGTTCTGAACAAGGTTGCGACAGAGGCGCAGAAAGAGCGTTGGTTGCAGCCGATCATCGACGGCAAGGTCCGCTCGTCATTCATAATGACTGAACCCGCGCCCGGGTCCGGGTCCGACCCCTCAATGATGCGCACGACGGCTCAAAGGCAAGGCAACAATTGGATCATCAATGGTCATAAATGGTTCATTACAGGTGCTGGCGAAGCACAGCATTTCATTCTCATTGCGCGCACATCCGATGATCAGCGGCGCGGTTTGAGCGCTTTTCTTTTCGACCGCGACCAGCCGGGCTGGGAGATTATACGGCGCATTCCGATTATGGGGCCGGAGGAACATGGTGGTCATTGCGAGCTTCGGTTCGACGGCTTGGAAATACCGGATGAAAACCGGCTCATGGAGGTGGGTGACGGTCTCAAGGTGACGCAGATCCGTCTCGGCACAGCGCGGCTCACCCATTGTATGCGCTGGCTCGGTCTTTCAAAGCGCGCCCTGGAGATTGCCGGCAGCTATGTGCGTGACCGGCAAAGCTTTGGCGAGGCGCTTGGCGATCATGAAGGCGTTCAATGGATGCTCGGTGACGCGGCGATGCAGATCGAGGTCGGCCGCCTCTTGGTGATGAAGGCTGCTTGGCGGCTCGATAGTGGCGATTTCGCCCGCAAAGAGGTGTCCATGGCGAAAGTCATCGTCGCCGACGTCTTGCATCAAGCGGTCGACACGGCCATTCAGCTGTGCGGCGCCCGCGGTTATTCCGGGGATACGCCGCTCGGCTGGATGTACCGCTATGCGCGCCAGGCAAGGCTGGTGGACGGCGCCTCCGAGGTGCACAAAATGGTTTTGTCGCGGTTTTACATGGCCGAAGGCGACGGCTTTTGGTCATGGGACTGATCAACATTGAAACGAAGCGCCGCCTGGAGACATGGCTTGCCCATGAATTCAGCGCCGAGCACGTCCAAATCAAGAGCCACGCGCCTCTTGGGGGCGGTGCGATATCGACAAACCTGGCGGTGGATCTGGTGGTCGATGGCGGTCCGCTGTTCGGACCGCAAGCGCTCGTCCTCCGCGCTGATTCGACTGCGCGTGTTTCAGCTAGCCTCACAAAACCGCAAGAGTTCGCCGTACTCAACAAGGCGTTTTTGTCTGGAATAAAGGTTCCTGAACCGCTTGCGGTCTGTACGGATACAGAGTTGCTCGGGCAGCAATTCTATGTGATGCGGCGCTTGGCCGGCGAAAGCGCTGGGCGTCTGATCGTCAAAGCCAATCAGCCGCAGACGGAATTGGCCCATGAGCTTGGCAGGCAGCTTGGGCTTTTGCATTGCATTGGGCCGGGCACTGAAGGCTTGGAGTTTCTGCCTATGCCAAGTCCGACGCCGGCGCTGGCGCGGGTTGAACTTTACCGGAAATGGCTTGAGGAGATAGCGGTTCGGGACCCTGTCCTCGCGTTCGGGCTTCGTTGGCTTGAAATAAACGCCCCGCCCCGCGGCGAGATTGTCCTCGGTCACTGGGATTACCGGACCGGCAACTATCTCATCGATGACGGCAAACTCTTAGGTATCTTGGATTGGGAGTTTGCAGGCTGGGCCGATCCCATGGCGGATGTGGCGTGGTTTTGCACGCGCTCCTGGCGGTTTGGACGGCATGATCGCGAAGCGGGCGGCATCGCCGATCGCTCCCATTTTTACTCTGGATATGAGGAGACGTCCGGGCGCCAGGTCGACGAGCAGCGTGTTTCCTATTGGGAGGCCGCGGCCTATGTGCGCTGGGCAACCATCGCGTTGCAGCAAGCGCACCGGCATATGTCCGGAGCGGACCAGTCGCTGGAGCTTGCGCTTACGGGCCGCATGGTGCCCGATATCGAACTGGATCTTGTGACTTATTTGGATCGGTTGGAGAGCAGGGAAAATTAATGCGTGATGAGCCCAATGCGATGGATCTTTTGGAAATTGCATTGAAGACATTCAATGAGAACATATTGCCGGAGGTTTCGCCCGAGCAGCGTTATTCAGCGCTGATGATCGCCAATGCCTTATCAATTGCTGCGCGGGAGCTGAATGAGGGTGAGGAACAAGGGCGGATGATCTTAGAGGCTTTGCAGACGCTTTTCGGCGAGAAAGAAAAGCACGGTATGGAGGGGATAGCACTTAATGAAGAGATCGAAGACCTGGAGCGCCAACTTTGTGACGATATAGCGCGCGGCAAATATGATACCGATTTTAAGCCTCTTATGACCTGCCTTAAAACAATCGTCCACGCCCGGCTCGCCATATCGAATCCCAAATTGCTCGCGGCAGGGGCGTGATGCGGGCTCGTCCATCAACGTCTTCAATGGTAGCCAAGAGGATAGGGCGGATATGACGATCCGGCCCGGCATCCAGATCGGCAAAAGCGTTTGTCCGCATGATTGCCCATCAACCTGCGCGCTCGATGTCGAGCTTCTTGATGGCAACCGGATCGGCCGGGTTCGTGGGGCAAAGGATAATAGCTATACCGCCGGCGTCATCTGCGCCAAGGTCGCCCGCTACGCTGAGCGCATTCATCATCCCGGCCGCTTGACAACGCCGCTGCGCCGAACGGCCGAAAAGGGTGCGGGGGAATTCGAACCCATAAGCTGGGAAGAGGCGCTCGATCTTACGGCGGAAAAGTTTCTGCAAGCCGAACAGCGCTACGGGCCGGAAGCCGTTTGGCCCTATTATTATGCAGGCACCATGGGGCTTGTGATGCGCGACGGTATCAACCGGCTGCGTCACGCCAAGCGCTATTCCGGCATGTTCTCGACGATCTGCGTGAATCTGGCGCAATCCGGTTTTCTCGCCGGCACTGGTAAGCTGATGGGTCCCGATCCGCGCGAGATGGCCAAGGCGGATTTGGTGGTCATCTGGGGAACGAATGTGGTCAGCACCCAGGTCAATGTCATGACCCATGCGGCACGGGCCCGCAAGGAGCGGGGCGCTAAAATCGCGGTCGTCGACGTCTATGACAATCCGACTATGAAGCAAGCTGATATCCCGTTGCGCATCCGGCCGGGCACGGATGCGGCCTTGGCGCTTGGCGTGATGCATGTGCTGTTTCGCGACAACTACGCCGACTGGGACTATCTCGAAAAATATACCGATTGTCCGCATGAGCTGAAGGCGCATTTGCAAAGCCGGTCGCCGGAATGGGCGAGCGGCATTACCGGCTTGGACAAGCAGGCGATCGAGGATTTTGCGACCCTTATTGGGCGAACGCCGAAAAGCTATTTCCGCCTTGGCTATGGCTTTAGCCGGTCACGCAACGGTGCAGTCAGCATGCATGCCGCAAGTTGCATTCCCTCGGTGACCGGCGCTTGGCGGCATGAGGGCGGCGGCGCTTTCTATAGCAACAGTGCGATCTACCATTGGGATAAGAGTATGATCGAGGGGCTTGATGTGATCGATCCATCGATCCGCAGGCTCGATCAATCGCGCATCGGTCCGGTGTTGACAGGCGACGCCCAAGATATTGGTGACGGGCCGCCGGTGACCGCACTGTTCATCCAAAATATGAATCCAATCACTGTCGCGCCGGAGCAGCGCAAGGTGAAAGCGGGCTTTGCGCGCGACGATCTTTTCGTTTGCGTGCATGAGCAGTTCATGACGGAGACGGCGAAGTGGGCCGACATTGTTTTTCCAGCCACCATGTTTCTGGAACATGACGATATTTACCAAGGGGGCGGCCACCAGCACATCTTGCTCGGACCAAAACTAATCGAACCACCGAAGGACTGCCGTTCGAACCATGACGTGATTTGCGAGCTTGCGAAACGCGTCGGCGCAAAGCATGCCGGTTTCGCCATGACGGCGCGGGAGCTGATCGACTGGACCATGACGGCGTCCGGTCACGGAACGATCGACCGGCTTGATAAGGAGCACTGGATCGATTGTCAGCCCGACTTCGACACATCCCATTACCTGAGCGGTTTCGCCCATGCGGACGGCAAGTTTCACTTCAAGGCGGATTGGGCAAATGTCCCATTTCCGAATATCGGACCCCTTGGGCCGCTCGCGGATATGCCACCGCTCCCTGATTATTGGCCGGTCGTGGAGGCGGCGGACAAGACGCATCCCTTCCGGCTCGTCACAGCGCCAGCACGGAACTATCTGAATAGCAGTTTTACGGAAACGCCGACGTCTAAGGCCAAGGAAGGCGCACCAACGGCTCTCATCCATCCGGATGATCTTCATAGTCTCGGTGTTGAAAGCGGGAAAAGAATAGAGATGGGGAATGAGCGTGGCGAAATTCGATTGCTCGTACAAGCCTTCGAAGGCGTCCAACGCGGTGTCGTTATCGTCGAATCGATTAAGCCCAACGCGGCGTTCGAGACCGGAGAAGGCATTAATACGCTAACCAGTGCTGATCAAGCGGCACCGTTCGGCGGCGCTGTGTTTCACGACAATCATGTGTGGATCCGGCCTCTTTAAGGCTCCCAGCTAAGGCTGCTATTGGCGGCTTGCCCCAGCAATTCGCTAATTTGTAATCCGCAAAAGTGATCGGAGGTTTGGCGAAGAGATCCCGTCCAAACAAAATCCAGAGTGTATATACTGTGCCAAGGGACACCGGCTTTGCTCTAAGGGTATTTGCTGCACCCGAAACGGGGTCTTAGAGTTCGGGGCGACAAAATGTCGCTGACCGCATATAATAGTGCAGCAATTGAGGTCCGAGCATGAAGTGACCGGCGGCCGCAGCAAGCCGTCTGTATCACCTTTGGCATCGTGATCGCTTGGACGAGGGAATCAGGAGGCGCAACCATGGCGAATGAAAAGTCGATCGCTGATATAGACGAGAGCGAAGTCCAACCGGCGATCCGCACGATTGGCGTTGAAGACCTCAAAGACGCATTGGCAAAGGGGTTTGATGACTTTAAAGCGATGCCCAGCCACGTGCTGCTCATTGTCGTGATTTATCCCGTCGTTGGACTGTTTTTGAGTAGAGTTGCGTTTGGCTACGATATGTTGCCGTTGGTGTTTCCGCTTATCGCCGGGTTCACCCTGATCGGCCCCCTCGCTGCGATTGGCTTATATGAGATGAGCCGGCGCCGCGAGCAGGGCGAGGATGTGCATTGGGGGCACGCCTTTGACGTCATCAAGTCTCCAGCGATCCCGGCAATTGCGATGGTCGGCCTGCTGCAGCTGGTGATCTACGTGGCCTGGTTGATTACCGCGCAAACCATCTACTGGCTCATTTTCGGTGATGCCGTACCTAATTCGATTATGGAATTTGCCGGTCAAGTTTTGGCGACACCCGGCGGTTGGGCGCTTATCATCCTCGGCAGTGGCGTTGGATTTCTGTTCGCCGTCTTGGTTTTGGCGATCAGCGTCGTGTCCTTTCCTTTGCTTCTCGACCGGAATGTTAGTGCCGCGATGGCGATACAAGTGTCGGTAAGATCTGTTATTGAGAATCCGGTGACAATGGCGATTTGGGGCCTCATCGTTGCCGTCTGCCTGGCGCTCGGCTCGTTGCCCCTGTTCGTCGGTCTCGCCATCGTGATGCCCGTACTCGGACATGCGACCTGGCATCTCTATCGCAAAGTTGTGGAGCGCTGACTGCGTCCATTGAGCTAACCGCAACGCTTTGTTGGCGAGAATTGTGAGCCATGAACAGAGCTATGCGATGATATACACATAGCGGATCACCAATTCGTCCGTTGAGCTAATGCCCGGCAGGTCTCCGGTTGTGTTGGATTCTTGAAAAAATCAGAACTTCTCGCCAATCCGGACTTGGATCGGCATTTGCGAGCGTGTTTTTGCGCTAATCTGCGCGCTAAAAAATGGCTTGAGGCGCTCTACAATGTTGAACGATCCTAAAAACTGCTGACAGAATCAAGCCTGGACGCCGTTAGACAGTTCCTTTAATACCTTGTCCTCAATAAAGAATGATAAAGTCCTTTGTGCTCGTTTGGAGAGCGCATAGAGCTAGGGAAGAATTAAGAATGATTGTCGCGATCGTCCTGATACTTATCGCCGTTGGATCCGTCGTATTTCATTTGGTCAGCCCGTGGTGGTGGACACCGATCGCCTCGAATTGGGGCTTTATTGACACCACGATCATCATCACATTCTGGGTCACCGGCGTTGTTTTCGTCGCCGTTGTCGTGTTTACCGGCTATTGCGTCTACCGGTACCGTTATCAGGAGGACCGGCGCTCCGAATATGAACCAGAAAACAGCAAGCTGGAGTGGTGGCTCACGATTTTAACAACGATCGGTGTCGTCATCATGTTGGCTCCGGGACTGGTGGCATGGCAACAGTTCATTACCGTTCCCGAGGGAGCGGATGAATTTGAAGCCGTGGGTCTACAATGGCAGTGGAACTTCCGCCTTCCCGGCGAAGATGGTGTTTTAGGCAAGACAGCTATCAAGTACATCAACGACGAAAACCCATTTGGGATTAATCCAAAGGATCCTAAGGGTAAAGACGATGTGTTGATCGAAGCGGACGACATGCATCTACCGCTTGGCAGACCGGTCAAGGTGCTGCTCCGCTCCATAGATGTGCTCCACGATTTCTATGTTCCTCAGTTCCGCGCCAAGATGGATTTGGTGCCGGGAACCGTGACTTATTTTTGGCTCACTCCCACCAGAACCGGAACATTCGATGTCCTCTGCGCCGAATTATGCGGCGTTGGGCACCATACTATGCGTGGCATCGTCGTGGTTGAAAAAGAAAGTGCCTATAAGGCGTGGCTGAAAGAACAGTCAACGTTTGCTCAAACGCTGGCTCGCGCCAAGAACGGCACAAAGAAATTTTCAAATCTGGACGTGAGCGAAGGGAAAGCGGGTGCCGTGGAAAGCGGATCTGCACGATTGAGACTCAATCCAGCCAAGCCTAGTCGAGAAAAAGCGAAGAGGGTGTTCTGATGACTGATGTCACACCTACCGCAGACGATTATGTCGCGCCAGCCGAAGTTGAAGATGTCGAGCTTTATCACGCCAAAAGCTGGGTCACGAAATACGTCTTTAGCCAGGACGCCAAAGTCATCGCTATCCAGTACTCGTTTACTGCGCTTGCGATCGGATTGGTGGGTTTGGTGTTGTCGTGGCTGATGCGGCTGCAATTGGGGTTCCCAGACACGTTTTCGATTATCGAAGCGAGCCATTATTACCAGTTCATTACCGCTCATGGCATGATCATGGTGATCTACCTGCTCACCGCGCTGTTCCTGGGGGGCTTCGGTAATTACCTCATCCCGCTGATGGTCGGCGCGCGGGATATGGTCTTCCCCTTTGCAAACATGCTGAGCTACTGGATCTATCTGACGGCGGTACTGGTCTTGGTTGCGAGCTTTTTCGTGCCCGGCGGGCCCACGGGCGCCGGCTGGACGCTTTACCCGCCGCAAGCCATCCTCTCCGGAACACCCGGCTCCGACGGCGGCATTGTTCTAATGCTCATCTCTTTGGCTCTGTTCATCGTTGGTTTCACGATGGGCGGCTTGAATTATGTCGTGACCGTGTTGCAAGCGCGGACAAGAGGGATGACGTTGATGCGTATGCCCTTGACGGTATGGGGCATTTTCGTAGCCACCGTTCTGGCGCTGCTCGCGTTCCCCGCTTTGTTTGTCGGCGCGATAATGATGTTGCTTGACAAGCTTCTGGGGACCAGTTTCTTCATGCCTGCTATCGTCGAGTTGGGCTCACATCTTGAATATGGTGGCGGCAGCCCGATATTGTTCCAGCATCTGTTCTGGTTCTTCGGCCATCCCGAGGTGTACATCGTGGCTCTGCCGGCGTTCGGGATCGTCTCCGACCTGCTCAGCGTCCATGCCAGACGGCACATCTTCGGCTATCGGATGATGGTCTGGGCGATTGTGATCATCGGCGCACTCAGCTTCATTGTCTGGGCGCACCATATGTATGTCAGCGGAATGAACCCCTATTTCGGATTCTT
>BFAS01000072.1 GCA_008974985.1 bacterium MnTg02 | reverse complement strand
GAGGACGTTGAAACCACTGCAATCTGCCGCGTCAAAGGCCTTGAACGGGCAACAAGCCCGTCCCGCGACATTTTCCTTGCATATTTTTGCGGTTTCAACGCCATTTTGATCCTGTTTATGAGTCCATGACCTAGAGCATTTTCAGGAAATGTGCGTGCGGTTATGCACCCGGAAAATGCGTAGAAACAAAGAACTAGAACATTTTCCGTCTGAAGTGACTCATCTCGCTGGCACCGCCATGTGTCACGCAATTTTGCGTCACTTTGCGGTCCTATGACCGGGCGAATGGATCAGTCGCAATTGCATAGAATTAATTTTCGGCCTCTGTGGATGAAATGTTGAGACCGCTCGATCTGGCCTACGGCATCAATTTGTAACCACCTGTTTCCGTAATCAAAAGTTCGGAGTTCGATGGATCATTTTCGATTTTTTGCCGAAGGCGGTAAATATGGGTTTCAAGCGTATGCGTCGTAACGCCCGCATTATATCCCCATACCTCGTGCAAAAGCACATCGCGGGTGACGACTTTCTCGCCAGCCCGATAGAGATATTTCAGGATGGACGTCTCTTTTTCAGTCAACCTGACTTTGCTGCCAACATCATTGGTCAACATCTTTGCCGCCGGCTTGAAAGTGTAGGGTCCGATGGCAAACACGGCATCCTCGCTCTGTTCATGCTGACGCAATTGCGCCCGCACCCTAGCTAGCAGCACCGCAAAGCGGAACGGTTTGGTCACATAATCATTGGCCCCGGATTCCAAGCCGAGAATCATGTCGGCATCGGAATCCTGTGCCGTCAACATTATGATCGGGCTTTTAAGGCCGTTTTTCCGTAAGATTTTGCAGGTTTCCCGGCCGTCCATATCAGGCAATCCGACATCCAGCAAAATAATATCGAAATGATCCGATTTGGCGAGTTTGAGGCCCTCCGCCGCGGTGGCAACCGGGATGGCTTCGAACTCTTCGTGAAGCGCCAACTGGTCTGTTAACGATTCGCGGAGATCATCGTCATCATCAACGATAAGAATTTTACGGGCCGTGCTCATATTGTGTCCCTACACTAGTGTTCCGATTGCAGTATCTACATTTGCGCGCTTGAACTGTCATATAATGAGCCTCAATCGTGGCTTTTAGCGAAAATTTGTGTTGCTAAGGTCAATTTCACTCAAATGGCCGTGAACGGATGAATTTTATAATCAAACGCCGTCCGGGTCAGGGTTGCAAGGGTTTGCTGCGGACAGAATATCGGGTTTGGCCCTGCAATCTCGGCCGATCGGGCCAACTGGCCGTGAAGCGCGAAGGCGATGGGGGGACGCCGTTTGGGCGGTTCATCCCAAAACGCGTTTATTACCGCTCCGATCGCGTTGCTCGTCCTCAGACCGTGCTACCAATCCGGCCAATTCATCCCGATGATGGCTGGTGCGACCGTCCCGGTGACCGTAACTATAACAGGCCCGTTACACTTCCCTATCCCGCAAGCACCGAGCGGCTTTGGCGGGACGACAGTCTTTACGATATTGTTGTCGTGCTTGACTATAATGATCTGCCCCGGATCCAGGGACGGGGAAGCGCTATATTTATGCACATCGCAAGCGCCGACGGCGCCCCGACGGAAGGGTGCATCGCGCTCATTTCTGGAGACCTGCGCGCCGTGCTCCGGCTTATGCGGCCAGATGGCGTGATTATCAGCGCTCTCTAGAGCGCTTTTGGAAAACCGGTGCCGTCCCCGCCTTCGCGGGGACATGCTTTTCCCGAAAACGCGTTAACGCATCCGCCGCGGGTTCAAATAAAGATCGCATTCGTGCGCTTCGAGCGCCGGTACGAGGTGCCCTTTTTGCATATCGCCGACAAGACCACGAATATGATCCCGGCAAGCATCATTGAATTTCAGCATAGCGCAGAACAGCTGGAGGATGGCCTTGACCTGCGCGTTAGCGTGTTCCTCGACGATCTTCACGTTCCATTTGCCACCGAGTTGGATCACCTTCCCGTCGAGCCGGCCAATCTTCTTATTGTTCTGGTCATAAAGCGTGTAGTCGACGCCGATACCGATCCAATCCCGCCGAAGCCGGTAGAAATAGGGTTTGCCGTCCTTAAGCACGAAAAAGGAGAATTTTTCGGGAAAACCGACCCATTGATAGGCCGACTTTTCAAGTTGGACGACGTGGTCCTGGCCGCTCAAATTTACGCAGAAGGCGAGCACCGGAAACTTCCCGGCGCCATGGCTGAGCTGCATGCTCCGGCCGAGCATAAGGTCGAGCGTCCCTTTCCAGTTCATCGCGTTGGTAAAAAGTTTGATCACCAGACGCCGGTCCGTGCCCTGATGCTTTTCCCACAACTTCTCGCGGAAGGCGAGAAGCCCCACCCGCTCACCGTCCTCTTTGATCTCTCCAAAGATATCCATGTCTTTGGTGAATTGACGTGACTTCGCCCGGTGACGGCTGTTTTGATAAATGCCAATTTCCACGCCGTGAAGATCGGTGACCCAGAGATCAACCGTAAACGTTTGATATTGTGGTTTGTCCGTCATGCCTTCCGCCCCCTGTGCCAATCTGACTTTTGTTTAGTCTTAGAAAGGGAATCACTTTATTTTACCATCCGAACCGGCTCAGCCGAGGGGAACAACGGTCAAGACGCAAAAGAACTGTGGATGACGCGAACATGATCCGGGGATGGCGCCCGTTTTTTCGAAAAAATCACACTCAAACGAAGCGATTGACCGATTATCCGAGATCAAGGGGCACGGATTTCTCTTGAGACCGTGTGCGCGGTTCTAAATCACGGCCTTAGTGTGGAAAGCGGGTCTATTGCTCAGGAACCGCAACGACTGTCCATGGCCTCAGATAGCGATGGCGGCCCGCCATTATTTCCGGAGAGGCCGCCATTCTCATGAATGCATCTGACGAGAATTAATATTGCGCGCGCAGATAGCTCATATTCACCCATCCACTCTTGCCTCTGTGAACGACCTTACCCCAATTGCCCTTCACCCGGACGAGGTACACGTTCCTCCCGCGAGGCGGAATGGCGTTCACAATACGCGACCGGTGAGACGGCCAGAGCCGCATATAGAGAACGTCGTTGCCGGCAACCCGGTGAACTTTGTAGCGCTCTACCCGACGGTAGCCTTGCTCCATCAAATAGCTGCACTTTGACCAACCCTTAATAGAGCGATAGCGAATCAGGCACCAGCCGTTGACGCGGCGGACAAGGTTCCTGATGTTCCGGCCGTTTGGCGGGATGACAGCAATAATACGAGACGTATGGGACGGCCATTTTCGGATATTCAAAACATCCGAATAGGCGACACCGCGCACTTGATAGCGATCAGGTCCATCTGCCGTTGCGCTTGCAGGCCCTGCTATACCCAAACTCGCCGCAATAACGGCGAATGAGAAAACCATTTTCATAATCGCTTTAATCATTGCGAGATATCCCTGTTTCATCCGATGATCGATATGTAACTTTCACATCATCGGATACGGTGTCTGAACTCGCAGTGAACGAGTCATTCAGATTAATTCGACAGCAGACCAACGCATTCCCATTCAGCCTTGCCTTGAATGTGCCTTGCTTTTTCGATGGCGTCAGCCGCCGCTCGTCTAGGGTCTTTTCGTTTTTGATTGAATCAAAAACAGACCCTAGTTCTTTGATTTTACGTGCTTCTTATCGGAAAACTGGTTTCCACTTTATCCGGAAGCACTCTAAGGCGCCAAACGGACCGAAAGACATTCATGTCAACGACCAATCGTTTTACGGCCAAATTCAATCTGTCTGCACGGGATTGGGGCGCACTTTTTTTGCTGTGGTTGACCGGCGCCAGCTTGCGCATAACGATGCTGGCAGTGCCGCCGGTCCTACCCCTCATTCGCCAAGATTTGCAACTCACGGAAAGGGGCGTTGGTGCCCTCTCGGGACTACCAGTTGTCGTTCTTGCTTTCGGTGCGCTCTTCGGATCGATCCTGTTGTCGCGAATGGGGGCCCATCGCGCCCTCGTCATAGGCTTGTTGATCACCGCTATTGCGGGCGCGCTACGAGGCTTGGGAACAGACACGGCGACGCTCTTTTTCATGACATTCGCCATGGGCCTCGGCATCGCCATCATGCAGCCAGTGCTGCCGACACTTGTCGGGCGATGGTTCTTGCGCCGCGCCGGTATGGCGACGGCTGTCTACGTGAATGGATTGCTCATCGGCGAAATTTTGAGCGCTTCGCTAACCATTCCATACGTGCTCCCGCTTGTCGGTGGCAGCTGGGAATGGAGCTTCGTCATTTGGTCTGTTCCGGTTCTTCTCAACGCAGCACTGTTTGTCGCCGCGACATGGAAGCGAGGAGGTGCCGACGCATCAACAATGAATGCCGCGATTGAAGCTGCCGGATGGTGGCCCGATTGGCGCGACGGACGGATTTGGCGAATTGGATTAATTTTAGGCTGCGCATCAACAATCTATTTTACAACGAATGCCTTTGTGCCGGACTATCTCGAAAGTCAAGGTCACGAAGACTGGATTGGCGTCGCGCTCACAACGCTTAATACCGCACAGATTCCGGCGTCCCTCACGATTTTCGCCTATTCGAACAAACTTGTAGGACGACCGGGACCGTTCGTTGCAGCAGGCATAATTGCTGTGATCGCAACAGCGGGGCTGGTCCTGGCGGCTAATCCCTTGTGGATCAGCATATGGGCGGGTGTTCTTGGCTTTGTCGCATCATCCGTTCTCATCCTGACACTGTCGTTGCCGCCGATTTGCACATCACCAGACGATGTTCATCGTTTCTCGGCTGGAATACTTCTTATTGGATATTTTGTTTCCTTCCTCACGCCAATCATCAGCGGTGTTGTCTGGGACATCACCCAATTGCCCGCAACCGCCTTCGCAATTGTCGGGTGCGCAGGTGTTCTACTGATTGGACTTGCAAAGTCGGTGGGACCGTCTGCCGGCGCGCAGAAGCTAAGCAGCGATTAAGCTCGTTTGACGGAAGAAGGTTTTATCGGAGTTAGTCGGTGCATGCATTTGGCAACGAAAACGTCAAAAGATCCTGTTCAACGATTCCGAGCACATTTAAAAACACCATTCAATTTAACTTTGCACAAACGTCCGCGATAAAAATACCATCGGCCGCGCACCCAATATTCAGGTGGGCGATAGGTATGGCGTGTGCGGCGAAAGCGGCGCCTCAGAATACGATCACGAACGCTGCGCCGCTGCCGGCATTTGAACCTGCCGTCAAACGTGATTTTGCAGCGCCGTCCGTCCAGCCAATACCATCGTCCGGGCCGCCAGAATGCCACCGGATCCCGCAATCGCGCATAAGGCGGATCGAAATCGCGGCGCGGGTCGCGCTGGCGCGAGAGAGTTAGACGCCTCGGCTGTTTCTTTGTGCGCTCTCGCCCGCCAGCCGTCTGCCGAGTGACACGACGCGGTTTGCGTAACGGCAATGGTGGCGGATCTTGCACCTCGCTCTTCGACAACAAAGCGTTCTCCGCTGCCTCATCGGAGGGCTCGGCAACGGCAACAGATGCGGCACCGCCCTCTGCCGAGCGTACAGATATGGCGGG
>BFAS01000071.1 GCA_008974985.1 bacterium MnTg02 | reverse complement strand
ATTATCGATAAGCATATTCAGCAAGTCGAAATCGAAAATCCGCCGCCTCTGAAGATTGCCAAGGGCGAAATCGTCTTCGACAATGTTTCCTTTGGTTACGTACCCGGCCAAGAAATATTGAAAGATTTAACTCTCACCATTCCAGCTGGTAAAACCGTGGCGCTTGTCGGCCCATCCGGTGCCGGCAAAAGCACTGTCTTCAACCTCGCCTTACGTTTTTTCACACCGCACAAGGGCACAATCCTCATAGACGGACAGGATATCACCCAAGTGACGATGGAGAGCTTGCGGAAATCAATAGCACTGGTCACTCAGGATCCGGTTCTATTCGATGACACTATTCGCGCAAATATCTGCTATGGATCAGAGGACGCCAGCCCGGCTAAGATTGAAGAAGCAGCCCGTGCAGCAGCAGCAGACGAGTTCATAAATGCACTGCGTGACGGCTATGATACAGGCGTGGGTGAAGCCGGAATTTCTCTCTCAGGCGGCGAGCGGCAAAGGATTGCGATTGCCAGAGCTCTTCTCAAGAACGCCCCAATCTTACTTTTAGACGAACCAACAAGCTCGCTTGACTCAAAAGCTGAAGCAAAAGTGCAGCACGCCCTGGAAAAATTGATGGAAGGACGGACGGTTTTGATGATTGCCCACCGCCTTTCGACAGTTAAACAAGCCGATTTGATTTATGTGATCGACGATGGAGCAATTGTCGAAACGGGGCGGCACGAAGATCTTTTAAGATCGGGCGGACATTACGCTCGCTTGTACCTCACACAGTTCGACATTGCGCCGCCTGAAGATCCGGCCGCACGGAAGGGGCTCGAAGACGAAGAGCAGATCCCTGAGAAAACCGTAACAGGATAAGTGCCGACTGAAATGCTGAAAAGAATTGGACAATCACCGGCTATTATGTCGGCTAGCGGCCGTCTTTTGGCTGGCTATATTCGGTTTGTCCATTTCACGGGGCGGCAAATCATTCGCTCGCCTGAGGATTTGGATCAGCGAATTCGCGATCTCGCGCCAGTCATTTACGCATTTTGGCATGGCCAGTTCCTCATGATCCCAGCCTTCAGTCAGGCATGCATCCCGACCCGGGTCATGGTGGCGCGGCACGGGGATGCTGAGTTCATCGGCGAGACGATCAAACGATTTGATATGGAGCTATTGCGTGGCGCGGGCGCCGGTCATCGCCGCAAGGACCGTGGCGGGGCCGCAGCTCTCAGGTCTGCGATCACATCGCTCGGTGAAGGATATTCCGTGAGTCTGACAGCGGACGTGCCGCCGGGTCCCGCGCGCAGAGCCGGTATGGGTATTGTAAGTCTGGCCCGTCATTCCGGATGTCCCATCCTTCCCGTTGCAATTGCGACATCGAATTATGCCGCTATCAACAGTTGGAGCCGCATGACGATCAATTTGCCATTTTCAAAGATTGGCGTGGTCGTAGGCGAACCCATCTTTGTCCCCCGCGACGCTGATAAAGCGAATTGCGAGGAAGCGCGGCTTGCTGTTGAGCAACGGCTTAATGCTGCGACGGAACACGCCTATCGCGTCGCAGAAGCCGATCCTGCACGCGCGACACCTCCTGCATCATCATCAGCAGCCGAGACACCTGCAGTAGCTCCCGGATTTACGCTCAATGCTTATCGGAAGCTTACGCAACTTGCCGTCCCGGCAGCACCCTTGATTGTCTCCTATCGTGTTCGCAAGGGTAAAGAAGATCCCGTGCGTGCGAATGAGCGTTACGGACAAACATCCCTCGACCGCCCCGAGGGCAAACTCATTTGGTTCCATGCCGCAAGTGTCGGCGAGACCAATGCGGTCCTGCCTGTTATGCAGATGCTGAAAGCGGCACATCCAGAGACGACTATGCTGCTGACAACGGGCACTGTTACATCCGCTAAGCTTGCCAAATTACGAGCGGCGGAATTTGCGATACATCAATATGTTCCTCTGGATGCACCGCAATATATGGCTCGCTTTTTAGCCCATTGGCGGCCAGATTTAGCACTTCTTACCGAGTCTGAAATCTGGCCAAATCTCATATACGAAACGGCTGAGTTTGGGGTTCCCATCGTTCTACTCAATGGGCGAATGTCGCGCCGCTCATTCCGGAGATGGCGCAGCCGTCCAGGGATCGCACGACCGCTATTTAGCCGGATTGAGGTTGTCCTCGCCCAGAATGAATTACTTGCTCAGCGCTTTATCCAACTTGGCGCGCGCCGCGCGGTCGCGGTCGGAAACTTAAAAATTGATGCGCCGCCACCGCCATATGACAACGGCGAACTCGAGCAACTTCGGCAGTGTTTGAAAGGCCGTCGAATATTTGTAGCCGCAAGCACCCATCCTGGAGAAGACGAGGTTGTCGCCGAAGCCCATCAAAAATTGCGCGCGGATTTTGGCGACCTACTGACAATAATTGTGCCCCGGCATCCAGAACGCGGTGGCGATATTGAAACAGCATTGAGAGATCGGGGTTTGCAGGTTTGCCGTCGATCACTCGGCGAAACTCCGGGCACAGATAGCGACATCTATATTGCCGACACGATCGGCGAGTTGGGTCTTTTTTATGCCCTCGCGCCTCTTTCCTTTATCGGCGGCTCCGTCGTGCCCAAAGGTGGTCAAAACCCCATCGAGGCGGTGAAACTGGGATCGGGCGTCGTCACCGGCCCTCATTGGCATAATTTCAAGGAAACCTACCGCGAGCTCATACGGCTTGACGGTTGCCGTGAGGTGATTTCTCCAGAGAGCCTGGCCTATACGGTTCGCGAACTTTACGGAGATCAGGGCCGGCTGGAGACCATGATTGTCCACGCTGATCAAGCGCTCGATAATTTGAGCGGTGCGTTAGAGCGCACCTTGGCTGAGCTTGACACTTATTTCTCACGGCGGAACGAGCTTCGACATGCCTCATAAGCCACCTTCCTGGTGGTTTCCGAGCGGACGTGACGACAGCTTCTTTGCCCGCGCGCTTCATCCACTCGGCCTTCTTTATGGCGAACTCGTGAAACTCAGATGGCGGGCGCAAACGCCGTATTGCTCATCTCTGCCCGTTATTTGCATCGGAAATTTTGTTGCCGGAGGTGCAGGCAAAACACCGTTGGCGATAGCTGTCGCTAACCGGCTCAAAGATTGGGGTGAAACGCCCTATTTCCTCTCCAGGGGCTATGGCGGCCGCAATTCTGGACCGCATTTCGTCCAACCGGATCAAGATTTAGCCGCGGATGTTGGCGATGAACCGCTTTTGCTCGCCCGCCATGCGCCCACAGTCATTGCCCACGACCGGAAAGCCGGTGCTCTTTTTATCGAGCAACAAAGCGCTACGATTATTGTGATGGACGACGGATTTCAAAATCCTTCGCTTGCCAAAGACTTATCGTTAATCGCCGTGGATTCCCAACAAGGGCTCGGCAACAAGAAAATTATTCCGGCAGGCCCCCTACGGGCGCCCTTGGCGTTTCAGAGAGAGAAAGCGGACGCAATCATTGTACTTGGAGATCATTCCCAAAACGCCCTTCGGCGTCTCGCGGACGCCATGACCGGCTTACCTGTTATATCAGGGCGCATCGTCCCCCATGGTGATACGGAATGGTTATCCGGCTCGAAGATCATCGCATTCGCCGGTATTGGCCGGCCTGAGAAATTTTTTACGACGCTCCGCGAGCTTGACGCGGAAATTGCCTCTGCCCATGCGTTTCCGGATCACCATGTCTACTCGGATGATGACGCCACGCGTCTTTTGACCCTTGCCGCTGAAATGGAACTGCCCCTTGTCACAACCGAAAAGGATTGGGTTCGGATGCTCGGCAGGACCGGACCCGTTGGCGCGCTAAGGGACCAAACCCGGACAGTTGCCATCGAAATCACCCTTGAACAGGCATCGGAAAACCAGCTCGACCAGCTCATCAAAAATGCTCTTCGGGCAAAAAAAGCTGCTTAGAGTCTTTTCGATTTTGATAGACTCAAAATCAGACCCTAACTCTTTGTTTTTCCGTGCAACTTAATCGGAAAACCGGTTCCCACTTTTCCGGAAGCACTCTAGGCGCTATTATCCGAACCGACGGCGCGCATTTCCAAATGACGTTGGAGCGCGGCGTCGGGCGTGGCGTAAGCCTCTTGCAAAGAGACGTTCCAGTAGCGCAGTTCCGTCAGTGGAATCTGTTTTCCGGTTACTGCGCATCGTACAAAATCTCCAGGCACGACAACCTGAAATTCGCCGCCCGCAAATTTGACTTTGGCCTCGCCCTTGAGGCCTATGAATTTTTCAAACCTGTTCATGACATTACTATCGGCTTTGCTATGCGGATTACATTACTCCGCCGTCTGCCTTCTCGCCAAGGTGTTAGCTGGACTTATTGTTAAAAAAGATGTCCTTGGCCGCCACCTGATCGACCCGCATCCTTATCGCTCTTTTTTGCATTCGGCAACTTGGTGCCGCTATGAGTTGCGCGTTTCGCGTCTTGCGATTCTTTCAGAGCGTTCCCAAGAGGCGTAACACTCAGTGTCTCGGCAGCGACACGGCCGTCAACAAATTCGATGGCGAGCCGGTCGCCGGTCTGCACACTCATAGCCTCACGAATTGTCTGTCCCGCTGAATTTCTCACCAATGCATACCCCCTGGAAAGCGCACTTCGATAGCTGAGCGAGAATAGAAGCTTGGCGTGTGCGTCAAGATTGCCACGCTGTCCACGCGCAAAATTCTCGAAGGCACGTAGTGCTCTCTGGTGAAAGTTAGATAGCGTTTGCGCCTTAAGTGACAAATTTTTGCGCACATCCACGCGCAATAAACGCTCCGCAATGCGATCGAAGGCCATGCACCGGGCGTCTGCGTTTTGCTTCAACGCCAGACGGGCGAGGTTCGCAACGCCGTCGAATTTCTGCCGCCGGAGTGCAACGAAATTCCTCAAATTGGGCATACTCCGCGCAAGCGAGCTTAAGGACGTTCGGCGATCGTCGAGTATTCTTCTCATGACACCGCCAAGACGTTGCGCTGTCATGTCGAATTTCTGGCGCGGAAGCGCAAGGATGGAGCTTAACTGCGGAAGGGCCCGCGACATCGCCGTCAAGTAAGATCGTCTTGCCTCAAGAGCGCGCCGGACGGCAAGTCGCAGCCTTCCGGAATAATCATCGGTTCGCTCAATAAGATCAGATCGTTTGGGAACCGCCCATTCGGCAGCTTTCGTCGGCGTCGGCGCACGGGCATCCGCCGCAAGATCGATCAATGTCCAATCTGTCTCGTGTCCCACCGCTGATATGAGCGGAATGGCACTTTCGGCAGCGGCGCGCGCGACACGCTCCTCGTTGAACCCCCAAAGGTCCTCCAGGCTCCCGCCGCCTCGGGCCACGATTAAAAGATCCGGGCGCGGCAAGGCATGGCGATCACCGATGCTGTTAAATCCTTCAATGGCGTCGGCCACTTCCTGCGCACAAGTTTCCCCTTGCACCCGAACCGGCCAAATCAAGATATGCGACGGGAAACGCTCGTCGAAACCGTGCAGCATGTCGCGGATGACTGCGCCTGACGGCGAGGTCACGATACCGATCACGCGCGGCAAGAACGGAATGGGCTTTTTGCGCTCTTCATCGAAAAGACCTTCGGCCGCTAGCTTTTTTTTACGCTCCTCCAATAGCGCCATCAGCGCGCCAATCCCGGCGGGCTCCATGGAGTCGATGACAATTTGATATTTGCTTTGGCCGGGATAGGTCGTGAGACGTCCGGTTACAATGACCTCCAGCCCCTGCTCAGGCTGAATTTTCAGCCGTCCCGCCTGACCACGCCAAACGACACCGGCAAGAACAGCCTTTTCATCTTTGAGATCGAGATAGATATGTCCCGATGCTGGCCGCGAGATACGGCCAAGCTCGCCGCGCACGCGGACATAGGAGAATGTATCCTCAACGCATTTTTTCAGCGCAAAGGACAGCTCCGACACGGTAAATTCCACGATATTGGAACCCGCTGGGATGGTCTGTTCTGAGGGGTCGGTCATCGTCTCCTATCGAATCGCACTTTCTCAGCTCCGCAATCGGATGTTACATAACAGCTTGTAGTGCGATCTGCAGTACCGCAGATGATATCGCACACAGGGCGTAATAGACCAGATTGCAGTCTGGCTAGTGACTGCGGCACATTTCACGCGCCTGATATTGAACGGATAAGCGGGGAGGCGAAGTCCATGAATGTTTTTCTTATCGGATCCGGTGGCCGCGAGCATGCGCTTGCCTGGAAGCTTTCGGCAAGTCCGCTTCTCACAAAGCTCTATTGTGCACCAGGCAATGGCGGCATCTCGGAAATCGCCGAATGCGTCGACGTTGCAATTACAGATCATGACGCCATCGTTGCATTTTGCCGGAGCAATTCCATTGAGTTTGTCATTGTAGGGCCGGAAGCGCCCCTTGTGGCCGGGCTTGCCGACGATCTTTCCGCACAAGGCATAAAGGTATTTGGGCCGAGCAAGGCCGCCGCGCAGCTTGAAGGCTCCAAGGGGTTCACGAAGGATCTTTGCGCTGAATATTCCATCCCCACAGCCAGCTACAAGCGCTTCACTGACCGCGAAACTGCGCTCGTCTATCTCGACACCCAAACCTTGCCGATTGTCGTCAAAGCCGATGGGCTTGCTGCCGGTAAGGGTGTGTTTATTGCGGAAACGATTGCCGAAGCAAAAGCCGCGGTTAGGTCCTGCTTCGATGGCGACTTTGGGAGTGCGGGCGCGGAAGTTGTTATCGAGGATTGTCTTGTCGGAGAAGAAGCGAGTTTCTTCGCCCTCGTGGACGGAAATACCGCTCTGCCGCTTGCCACGGCGCAGGATCACAAGCGCGTCTTTGACGGCGATCAGGGTCCGAATACCGGCGGCATGGGCGCTTATTCACCAGCCCCCATCATGACCGGTGAAATGTGCGAGCGGACCATGAACGAGATCATTTTGCCCACCGTGCGGGCCATGTCGGAACGCGGCACGCCATTCAAAGGCGTACTCTACGCAGGTCTGATGTTGACTCCCGAAGGCCCGCAACTCATCGAATATAATGTGAGGTTCGGCGACCCAGAGTGCCAGGTTCTTATGATGCGGCTGAAATCGGACTTCCTGCCGGCGCTTCTTGCAACGGCTGACGGCGTGCTTGATCGCTTCGATCTCCGCTGGCACGACGAAACCGCGCTGACCGTTGTAATGGCGACCAAGGGTTATCCCGGGCCTTACGAGAAAGGTTCGGTCATAACCGGTTTGGCGGAGGCGGTTGACGACCCGAATATCGAAATTTTCCACGCCGGCACCACGAAGAGCGGCGGCGACTTGCTGGCGACCGGCGGACGGGTTCTCAATGTGACAGCGCGTGGCGCGACGGTCAGAGAAGCGCAACAGCGGGCCTACGCAGCAATCGCTAAAATAAAATGGGACCAAGGCTTTTTCCGCACCGATATAGGCTGGCGAGCCGTTGCCCGGGAGGAAAGGGCGGCATGAGCGATTTCGTAGACCTCTTCCCAGGCTTCGAAAGCCGGACATTTCAAACCTCTGGTGCGGATATATTCGCGCGCATTGGCGGCAGCGGCCCACCTCTGCTCATGCTGCATGGATACCCCCAGTCCCATGTCATGTGGCATGCGATCACGCCGGCGCTTGCTGAGCATTTCACCTGCATATTGCCAGATCTCAGAGGCTATGGGCAAAGTTCAGCACCAGCGACGGATGCGGATCACTATCCCTATTCGAAACGGGCCATG
>BFAS01000070.1 GCA_008974985.1 bacterium MnTg02 | reverse complement strand
ACTTAAAGGCCAAACTTTCTCTCAGCGCCGGTTCGCCTCTGCGAATGAGCAGGAGCAAGTACTCGAACAACTGCGCGACCGGGGCATCGACCCAACGGGTAAGGAGGCAGAGGGGCATCTTCTCGCCGAGTTCTATCTATCTCGCCCGATGAAGGATGCGGCTGAAGTGCCAATTGAGCGCTTGCTCCCAGCTTGAATACGATGTTCGGCAATGTCAGCTTGGGGTCATAAGCACGCGTGCTGGTGAAGCCGACACAAGCCGACAGCTTATTCATATCAAGCGTAAGACGGCAGCCTTCCGATAGGCTCTGGCGGCGCTCTTATGAGTCCACGTCCTAGGGTCTTTTCGATTTTGATAGACTCAAAATCAGACCCTAGCTTTTTGTTTTACCGTACAACTTAATCGGAAAACCTGTTCCCATCCCCGCCTTCGCGGCGACATGCTTTTCGGGAAGCACCCTAGGCCGCAACCTCATTCAGAGCTTCGACGATATCGCCGACCACGGTGGAGACAAGCTGCTCATCGTCGCCTTCCGCCATAACGCGAATGACCGGCTCGGTGCCGGACGGTCTGATGACAATGCGTCCGGACTTGCCGAGCTTATTGCGGCTCTGGTCAATGACAGCGCGCACGCTCTTATTTTCCAACGGCCGGCCGGATTTGTAGCGGACATTTTCTAAAATCTGCGGCAACGGTTCAAATCGGTTGCAAACCTCGCTGACCGGCTTTTCGCTGGCCACCACAACGGCGAGAATCTGCAGCGCCGTTACCAGACCGTCACCGGTGGTGGAATAATCCGAGAGAATGATATGGCCGGACTGCTCGCCGCCGACATTGTAGCCATGTTTGCGCATATGCTCGACCACATAGCGATCACCGACCGGCGTGCGCGCCAAGGTCAAACCAAGCTTATCGAGATAGCGTTCCAGGCCGAGATTGGACATCACCGTCGCAACGATGCCGCCGGCCGCCAGCCGCCCACGGTTAAGCCAAGATTCGGCAATAACGGCCATTAGCTGATCGCCGTCGATCAAGCGCCCCTGTTCATCGGCTATGACGACGCGATCCGCATCGCCATCCAGCGCGATACCGATATCGGCGCGAACCTCCCGCACTTTATCGCAAAGCGCATCGGGCGAAGTTGATCCGCAGTCCTTGTTGATGTTGGTTCCGGTGGGGTCAACGGCAACTGAAATCACTTCAGCACCAAGCTCCCAAAGCGCCAAAGGAGCCACCTTGTAGGCAGCGCCATTGGCGCAATCAATTACGACTCTAAGGCCATCGAACCTGAGCTTGCGCGGCAAGGTTCGCTTGGCAAACTCAATATAGCGCGCGTGGGTGCTCTCGATGCGCGTGGCCCGGCCGATGGCATCCGGCGCGGCCAAATATTGCGCCATGTTGCTATCCATAAGCTCTTCGATTTTGAGTTCCGTTTCATCGTCGAGCTTATAGCCATCCGGCCCGAAAAGTTTGATGCCATTGTCTTCAAAGGGATTGTGCGAGGCGGAAATCATAACGCCCAAATCCGCTCGCAACGAACGTGTCAGCATGGCCACGGCCGGCGTTGGCATCGGTCCTAATTGAAATACATCCATTCCGACGGCTGTGAAGCCGGAGACAAGCGCGGATTCGATCATATAGCCGGAGAGCCGCGTGTCTTTACCGATCACAACGCGGTGGCGATATTCGCCATTGGTGAACAGCGTGCCAGCCGCCATTCCCACTTTCATGGCGATCTCAGACGTCATATGCCCGGCATTTGCGAGACCGCGAATACCGTCAGTGCCGAAATATTTTCGAGACATCCTTTTCCCCGTCCGGCCAATTCCGGGCCCTAAACATACGCTTTCGCCCCAAGTGCCAAGGTTTTATTTTGTTATGACTATCGAAATCGCCTATTCGGCAACAAGTCGCGTGTTTTCTTCGGCCGCTCCATTATGCCGTCAAATGACCGCCGATTCGTTTCACTTTGTATAAGCAAACTTTACACGAAGAGACGGCGATTCCCCATAGATACATTTTAATTTCTTCACAATTCAGTAGAGCCCATGGCTGATTGCCATATTGCAACAGCCTGCCTGGTCTTCGCCACATCGTGAACCCGGAACATTTGGACGCCTTGGGAAAGTCCTAAGAGCGCCGCAGAAACGGATCCCGGACCGCGCTTCATTGGATCCGGTTCCCCGGCCAGGGCTCCAATAAATCGCTTACGTGACGCGCCTAGGAGTATAGGCACGCCCAGTCCGTGAAATAAGGCCAGGCAGCGCAGCAACTCGAGATTGTGGTTAACGGTTTTGCCGAACCCAATCCCCGGATCAGCAACGATATTTGCTCGCGGAACACCTGCGGCCATGCAGGTTGCAATGCGTTCTTCGAGATAATCAAAGACCTCCAAGCAAACGTCGTCATAGGCGGGGTCATCCTGCATTAGTTTGGGATCACCCTTGGCATGCATCAATATGACCGGCATTTTTCGTGTCACAGCCACGGTGACGCTATCGCCATCATAGGTCAGCGCCGACACGTCATTGATAATGTCAACGCCAGCCACACCGGCCTGGCGCATAACTTCGGATTTGCGCGTATCGATGGAGGTTAGCGCGTCGACGCCGAGAACGCCTTCAACAACAGGAAGAACGCGCTTAAGTTCCTGGTCAAGGCTAACTGGATCGGATCCGGGCCGGGTGGACTCGCCGCCAATATCGATAATATCGGCACCCTCCCTAACCAACCGCATGGCATGAGCAACAGAAGCTGGCGCGTCATGCAGATTTCCTCTATCCGAAAAACTATCGGGCGTCACATTGATAATCCCCATTAAACGCGGCCGGTCAAAGGCCATGCCGCAGAACGCCGCACGTTTTTCTGTAAGTTGGGAGAGCCATCTCTGGATGCGGCTTTCACTAGACGCGCTGAGCGTGCTCATGGCGAGGCATGTTCGCTTCGCCCGTCCGGGAGTGCCTTCGATAATTTCCGCCATCGAAAAGGCGACCGGCCCACCGGTAAGCCATCGCGCCTGGCCTGCCGCGACCGCTTCGGTCGCGCTCTCTCCGTAGAGAAAGCCTAGGGGCCGGAGATAAATTTTTTCGGCCATCTTCTGCTCACCCGAATTGAAAAGGAACGCGGCGAATGAGGCCGCGTGCACGTGATACCAATGAGAACGGCATAATTCCATCGGTCATTCCCAATGACCAATGGGCGTTCAGACACCACGCAGGCTCGACCACCATAAGGTGCTGGCCACGCAGTCACGCTTGCCAAAGGACATTACGGGTCGACCGTAATGTCCTTTGGGATAGC
>BFAS01000069.1 GCA_008974985.1 bacterium MnTg02 | reverse complement strand
CCCGTAAAGCGCGATCGTGCCTGAGCGCGGCATGAAACCTCCAGTCGACAACGTCGACAAAGAGAGGCAGAAGGCATCGAAAGGCGGAATACTGGCAGACAAGAGGAGCGTGAAGCAGGCGAGCGTAAGCCCGCCGTAAATGGGCAGGATCGAGCGGATCGCAGAGGCCGTGTGATGTAGCGTGCCGTGGGTGCTGCGGCCAATCTGACGCAATTGACCGTCGAGGAGGTCATGGCCGGTCAACGGGCCAAGGATCACAGCCAAGGCAAGCAGAGTGATCAGCCCGCCAAGCCACTGCAAAAAACTTCGCCACACAAGAATGCTGTGTGGCACGTTTGAGAGATCAATAAAGACAGTCGCTCCGGTTGTCGTGAACCCCGACACCGCTTCAAAATAAGCGGGCACCAGCGATCCGGGATGTCCGGAGATATAAAACGGCAAGGCCGCAACAAGCGGAACCACCAGCCAAATCGTGCAAAGCAGAAAGAGGCCTTGCCGCCTGCCCGCCAATATCTCGGTGCCTTTGAGTGCGAAGATTAAGGCGCCCCCGACAAACCCTAAAATGGCGGCAGTTGCGACAAAAGCATGGGCAACAGATGTCTCTTCAAATGCAACGGCAATAGCAATCGGCAATGTCATCGCGGCCGTCATCACCGCGAAAAGCCAACCATATGCATGAGCGATTGAAAAAAATAGCATCGCCGAAGCCCAGCGCTAGAGCCCTTTTAGAGAATTCAGAGTCAATTCTGTTTCACATCTGGTGCGATGATCGACAGACAAGAAAACGCGGCGCAATGCCGGGCATGGAGCAAGCTATTTGACGCGGTGGACATCCACCAGATGTGAAACCCGAAGGACGGGCGCTTTTGCGAAAAGATCATGCTCATACATAGAGTGAGAGCGGATATTCGTTTTCGAGGGACACGGAACTTCGCTCTAGAAGAATTCCAGGCTGACGCGGAACATTTGCTCAACTTGCCGGACATGCTCAGCGGTCGCGAACATAATAACGCGATCACGTGGTACGATTGTTGTCGTTCCGTTTGGAATGATCACCTCCCCCTTTCTTAGTATGGCGCCGATCCGGACACCGTCCGGTAGCGACAACTCTTTGAGCGTTTGCCCGATGAGAGGCGAAGTCTCTAAAGCCTCCGCTTCGATAATTTCCCCAGCACCATTATGGACCGAATGAACCGCCTTAATTCGCCCACGCCGCACATGCTGAAGGATGCGAGAGACGGTGATGCCGCGTGGATTGACATGGGCATCTATTCCTAGAGACCTGATGATCGTCATATAGCCGGGATTGTTTATGAGACAGAGATTACGTTCGCAGCCCAACCGCTTGGCGAGGACGCAGGATAGGATGTTTACTTGATCGTCATTGGTCAGCGCGACCAGCATGTCGGCGTTGCCAACATCGGCCTCTTTAAGAATTTCCTCATCTAGCGCACTGCCGTTGAGCACAACGGTCCGGCCGAGCTCCTCTGAAATCGCCATGGCGCGATCCCGGTTGGTCTCGACAATCTTGCAGCGGATGTGATTGTGAAGATCTTCGAGTTTCTTTGCGACATAGAGACCGATATTACCGCCGCCGGCGATCACAACGCGGCGGGATTCCTTTGAATCGATACCGAAGATTTTGAGTGTTCGCTGAACCTGATCATCGCGGGCAATGAAATAAACGTCGTCGCCATGGAGAAGTGGGTCGTCACCGCGGGGCACGAAGAGCCGTCCGTCGCGAACGACAGCCACAACCACGGCCGGCAGATCTGGGAACAGTTCGGTGAGCTGTTTGAGCGGCGTATCTATTATCGGACACTCATCAAGACAGGAAATGCCGACAACAGTGACTGCTCCGTCGCCAAAGCTTGCAGTCTCGAAAGCTCCGGGCACATTTAGGCGGCGCAAGATCATTTCTCCGACCTCTTGCTCCGGAGAGATGATCACGTCTATGGGCAAATGCTCTCTAGCAAACAAGTTTTGCCAGTGGGGCTGCAAATAGCTGCTCGCTCTAACACGGGCAATCTTGGTCGGGATTTCGAAAAGAGAATGGGCCACCTGACAGGCCGTCATATTGACCTCGTCATGAAGGGTAACGGCTATAATCATATCTGCTTCTGTGGCGCCGGCTCGATCCAGCACATCTGGATAGGAGCCGTGACCGACGAAGCCTCGGACGTCAAGAATATCGCTAACCCGTTGAACGAGTGCGGGCTCATTGTCGATTATGGAGACATCGTTATCTTCGGCCGACAATCGTTCGGCAATCCCGAATCCGACTTGACCAGCGCCACAGATCAGAACCTTCATTGTGTTTTGGCCTCGGATGCCTGGATGGCGGAAGAGCGCATAGGAAATGCCGTCCGATAATTGCTTGCACGAAAAGGCGCATTACAATTTCAGGACTGACGCGCCTCGCTTGAGCGTTCAGATGAACCGACGCCAAGAGCGCGCAGCTTTCTGTGAAGCGCCGATCTCTCCATACCGACAAATTCGGCCGTGCGGGAGATATTTCCGCCGAAGCGGTTGATTTGTGCGACGAGATATTCTCTCTCGAATATTTCCCTTGCATCGCGGAGTGGTAGCGACATCAGATGCTCACTTCCGGCGCCATTTGACGACAAGGGCACGGAACTGCCTATCTCTTCAGGAAGCATGTCGGCCGTAATGATCGAATCTGGATCACCACCGGCGAGAATCAGCAGCCGTTCGACATTGTTGCGAAGCTGCCGGACGTTTCCTGGCCAATCGTGGGACTGCAACACGGCGACAGCATCGTCGCCAATCCGACGGGGAGCCAAGCCGGAGGCAGAAACGAGCTGGCTCATGAAATAATCAATAAGTTCCGGAATGTCTTCCCGCCTATCCGCCAAGCCCGGCACCTGGAGGGGCACAACGTTCAAGCGATGAAAGAGATCTTCGCGAAAACTGTTGGTGCGCATTTCATGTTCGAGGTCGCGGCTTGTCGAAGAAATGATGCGAACATCGACGTGAACCTTTTGGTTGCCGCCAACGCGCTGAAATTTCTGCTCCACCAGCACGCGCAAAATTTTGCCCTGGGTCTCGAGCGGCATATCGGCGACTTCGTCAATGTAAAGCGTACCGCCATGGGCTTCTTCCAGAGCGCCGACATTACGGACTCCGTTGCCGCTCCCCTCTTCGGTGCCAAAGAGCTCGACCTCCATTCGGTCAGGCGCCATAGCGGCGGCATTCAGCACAACAAATGGCTGGTTACAGCGTGCAGAACTGTCATGAATGACCCGGGCGGCAAGTTCCTTTCCAGATCCGGAGGGACCGGCGATCATGATGCGGCTGTTTGTCGGAGCAACTTTCTCAAGAGCTTGTCGCAAATGGTTGATCGCACTCGATTTTCCGATCATTTCCGAGCTTTGCGTGCTTCGCTCCTTAAGCTCCTTGATCTCCCGCTTCATTTTTGATGCTTCGAGCGCGTTGCACGTCACCAAGATCAAGCGTTCGGCTTTGAACGGCTTTTCAATATAATCATAGGCGCCGATTTTTATCGCCGTGACAGCCGTTTCGATGTTTCCGTGACCGCTAATGATTATGACTGGAAGATCCGGGTGCTGCTGCTTCAGCCGGGATAGAACTTCAAGTCCATCCATCGGGCTGCCTTGCAGCCAAATATCCAGGATAACCAAGGAGGGCCGGCGTTCTTCGGTGACCGAAAATGCCTCGTTGCTATCTTTCGCTAAGCGGGTATCGAACCCTTCGTCTTGAAGGATGCCGGAAACTAGCTCTCGAATGTCGGCCTCGTCGTCGACGATCAAAATGTCAGACGCCATCGGTAACTCCTTGATCTAAACTGCTGGTCGAATAGTCGGGCTCAGCAGTTTTTTCCTGCTCCGTCAGTGTTCCATTGAACGCCTTGGCCGCCCTTGCGGTCTCGGCGATAGGTACGGAAATACGAACACATGCGCCACGCTTGACGCCGTTACGCTTGGGGGCATCTTCAAGACGGATAGTACCGCCATGCTGTTCGGTAATTTTCTGTACAATTGCCAGCCCAAGCCCTGTCCCCTTCTCTCGCGTTGTCATATAGGGCTCTACCAATCTGTTGCGGTTTTTTTTGGGGAAGCCGCATCCATTGTCAACAACTTCAATTGCAAATCGATTCTTATCCTCAACCAAACGCGTCACTATGAGTCCCTGGTTACTATTTTCGCCCTTTGACTCATCTGTGGCTGCCGCAATCGCCTCACTTGCATTCTTAACGAGATTCGTCACGGCTTGGGAGAGCAGTCTCCTATCACAATAGCTTATCACTGGCTTATCCGGCGTATCGATCTCGAACTTAATCTCTGAATTGCTCATTTGGAAAAGAATTACGGCGTCGCGCACAACATCTCGTATATCGCATTGCTCCATGACTGGTTTCGGCATGCGGGCAAACGAAGAAAACTCATCCACCATGCGTCCGATATCGCCGACATGACGGATAATCGTATCCGTGCACTGATCGAAAACCTCGCGATCCTCTCCGATAACCGCGCCATATTTCCGGCGAAGCCGGTCGGCCGAGAGTTGAATTGGCGTTAGCGGATTCTTGATTTCGTGAGCAATTCGCCGGGCAACATCCGCCCAAGCCGATGTGCGCTGGGCGTTGACCAATTCCGTGATGTCGTCAAACGTGACGACAAATCCATAATCCTTTTCGCCGGGCCGGTCGCGGGTAACCCGAACGGCGAAATTCCGTTCATCGCCTTTGACCACCAAGTCAATATGATCTTGAACGAGGCTGTTTTCAGTTGGATTGCGGGCCTGTTCCAATAGCGGTGCCAATTCCGTCACGCTATCGGACAAATTCTTGCCAACGAGATCGGCTTCCTCCATCGATAAAAGCTCTAATGCAGAGCGGTTCGCCAAACTCACCCGGCCATCCGAATCAATGCCGATCACGCCAGCGGTCACACCGGATAGAACAGCTTCCATGAAACGGCGGCGATCGTCCAGCATCGAATTCGCATCAACAAGATCGTCGCGTTGACTGCGCAACTCCATGGTCATCTTATTAAAGGTCGAACTCAATTGGCCCAGATCGCCTTCACCGGGCTGCGTGGTCAGCTGAACGTTTAGGTTCCCCTCCGAGACTTGTTGGGCGGCACTAATAAGCTTGCGGATTGGTGAAACGAGACGGTTGGCCAACCACAGACCAAGCCAAATGGCTGCGAGCAGCAGAGTCAATGCGATTGCAGTAAACATCAGCGCGAAGGCAACCTGGACACCAACACGCCGCTCCTCAAGTTGACGGAATTCTTGTACGCTGGCGCGCGTCTTCTTGAGATGGCGGATGACCTTGGGATTCACTGCGCGCAGGACGTAAATATAGGCATTCGGAAAATTCTCGAGTTTTTTTACAGCCCCCACCAGATTTTTGCTGCCTGGTGCGATGACAATTGCCTTGCCGTCTTTGGCAAGCTCGATCGCCCGTTTGGGCGGCGCGACATAGGGGCTCTTCACCCGGCTCTTTGCGGCTGAAACAATCTCGCCTTTACCATTCACCAAATAGGCCTCGGGCAATGAGCGGATTGCCGCTTGAGCAGTCAAAAACTGGGTCATTCGTTTCGAATCAACTTTGACCAGTTTCGACGCGCCTTCCAAATCCTTGGCAATGCTCAATATGTCGGACCGGATGACTTGGCCGTGCTCACGGACATATGCCAAAGCCACATTCACCGAATTATTGATGATCGATTTTGTCCGGCTGGAAAACCACTGATCAAGACCGCGGTCCAGTGAAATGCTCGCGAACACAGCCAGGATAATCGCAGGCAAAACGGCAATGATGCTAAACATACCCACGATCCGGGTGTGAAGCAGGGAGCCTGCCGCTTGGCGCCGCCGCGCGATCCAAAGACCGCGAACCTGCCAGGTAATAACGCCGATCATGGCGAGCACCAGGACGACATTGACTAACAACATCGTCACGACGACCCCATGAGTTGGGATAATCGGCGTGAGGCCGGTCAAAATCGCGTAAGTCGCAAAGCCTGCGGCCAGTGACGCCAGGACAATCACCAAGCCTATGACAAATGTAAGCTTGTTCGCCTGGTTCAGTGGCGGACGGCTCTGCTCGCTCTGACCGGCAAGTTGATGGCTGTCGCTTGAGAGTGCCATTAACTGGTCCTAGTATTCTCGGTCACGGGCGTTCCCTGGGTCTGCTCAAAAACGGGTTGATGATTTGGGAAGAGCTTTATAGCAGCCTCCTGACGTCCCGATCATGTATGGCTTTGCCGGTTGATATGAGTCTCAAACGCTGCTCTTCGCGACTGACGCCCAGTTTGGCGGTAAGACTGAAGCAAATCAATCACAATGTTGCAATTTAGAGACAAATAAAGCGTGACAGTAAATACAGAATCAGAGCGGGCACAGCCTTTTAGCGCCCGTTTTGGGTTAGCTGGGTGCCCGGATAACTTGGATATTCAACTCTCTAATCTTTTTTCGGAGCGTATTCCGGTTTAACCCCAAAAGCTCTGCAGCTCGTATTTGATTGCCTCGTGTTGCTGCAAGCGCCGCTGTTATCAACGGATGTTCAACCTTTTTCAGGATACGGCTGTGCACGCCAGCCGGCGGCAAATCGTCTCCGAAACTGGCAAAATACTCCGCAAGATAGCGCTCTACAGCTTCACTCAAATCCGCGGTTTGCGCTTGAGGGTCCTCGAATGATGCTGGATTATTTGCTGAGAACTCCTGCTCGATGAGGTCGATCGTTATCGTGTCTTGAGAATAGAGCGCGGCGAGACGGCGCACCAGATTTTCGAGCTCGCGAATATTACCAGGCCAGTGATAGCGTTTCAATTGGTCGACGGCAGCGCTTTCAAGCCGCTTCGCAGGAAGCCCTTCTTTCGTCGCTTCATTTAAGAAATGACGGACCAGATCGGGTATGTCCTCGAGCCGCTCCCGCAAGGGCGGTAAGCGTAAGGGGACCACATTCAACCGGTAGAACAGATCCTCGCGGAAGAAGCCCTGATTGATTTGTTGCTGCAGATCGCGGTTGGTGGCGGCGATGATGCGGACGTCGGTTTTGATCGCGGTGCGTCCACCGACGGTCGTATATTCGCCTTCCTGAAGAACACGGAGCAGACGGGTCTGCGCTTCCATCGGCATGTCGCCGATTTCATCCAAGAAGAGTGTGCCGCCATCGGCTTGCTCGAACCGGCCGGCACTGCGGGTTTGTGCGCCGGTAAAGGCCCCTTTTTCATGACCGAACAATTCAGACTCAATGAGTTCACGCGGAATGGCTGCCATATTGATGGCAACAAATGGACCGTTACGGCGCTTGCCATAATCGTGCAGCGCGCGCGCCACCAACTCCTTGCCCGTCCCGGATTCTCCGGTGATCATCACTGTGAGATCGGTTTGCATCAGCCGGGCAAGAGCGCGATAGATATCCTGCATTGCCGGCGAGCGGCCGATCAGTGGAAGCCCTTCTGCTTCGCTCGGTGTTTGCGGGCGAGCGAGTTTTTGCGGTTCCGACAAGGCCCGGCCGACGACCGAAACGAGTTCGTTCAAATCGAACGGCTTTGGTAAATATTCATAGGCGCCACATTCCGCGGCTGCGATTGCCGTCATCAACGTATTTTGCGCGCTCATGACTATAATCGGTAACTCCGGCCGCACCTTCTTCATGCGCGGTATGAGATCAAAGGCGTTTTCATCAGGCATAATCACATCCGTGATCACCAGATCGCCCTCGCCTTGGGATACCCAGCGCCATAGCGTCGCGGCATTGCCCGTCGCCCGTGGGGTGTAGCCGGCCCGGGCAAGGGCTTGATTGAGTACCGTGCGGATTGCGGCATCATCGTCGGCAATGAGAATGTTGCCTTTCGCCATCCCCTACTCCTGCTCCAATTCTGCCGATACCCGGTCCTGCATCGGCATCAACGTGCGGAAGATGGTTCCACTTGGACGGGATTCACATTCGATGACACCGCCATGATCGCCAATGATTTTTGCAACCAAGGCGAGGCCGAGCCCGGTCCCGTTCCGCTTTGTGGTGACAAAGGGCTCAAAGAGGTGCTCCCTCAAATCGTCGGGCACGCCGGATCCATTATCTTCAACGGTTATTTCGAGTGGCAAACTCACGCGTGCCTGGGATCCGGGAACCGAGAGCCGCACACCTGGCCGGAAGGCGGTTGAAAGAACCAGCTTTCCCTCATTCGGCTTGTCGCCTATGGCCTCTGCCGCGTTTTTCACCAGGTTCAGGAATGCCTGAATGAGTTGGTCCCGATTTCCCGGTACAGGCGGAAGTGACGGGTCGTAATCCTCGACGATATTAATTCTTTTTGCAAAACCATTTTCGGCAATCCGTTTGACGTGATCCAGGACATCATGAATGTTGACCGGTTCTCGCGAAACGGGGCGCTCATCGCCAAAAACTTCCATCCTGTCGACAAGTTTACAGATGCGGTCGGTTTCAGTGCAGATGAGTTGCGTCAAACTGCGATCCTCGTCGCTCAGATTTGTCTCAAGCAGTTGGGCCGCGCCGCGTATTCCAGAAAGCGGGTTCTTGATTTCGTGGGCGAGAACGGCGGCCAAGCCGGAAACTGACCGCGCCGCCGCCCGGTGCGTGAGTTGGCGCTCGATCATTTGCGCCATCGTCCGCATTTGCAGCATCAGCAAAATTGTTTCCGGCTTTTCAGGCAGCGGACCGCTAAATATATCAACGACCTTGTCCCCGCCAATGCGGGGTGTTCCCAAATCGACGCCGTATTCATTGACGGTCGATCCCGTTCGCCGGACCTGATCAACAAGCGCCAGAAGTGGGCTGCCAAACGCAATCAGTTCATCAAGCGTCATGCGCCGAAGAATGGTCGCGCTGGCGTGGAAGAATGCCTCCGAGGCCGCATTGGCGTAGCTGATGCGATGATCCGGTCCAATCAACAGGATCGGATGCGGCAGCGCATTGAGCAGCGTCTCGTATTCGGCTTCGTTGAACCCGCGTTTTTTCTTCGCTGTATTTGCCAACGCTGTGCTCATGCGGCGACCTCGAGTTGCTCCTCATAAAATGTTGCAAGATGTTCGCGGACCTTGCGGTCATCATTTTCACGGCAAAGCCGATTGCGCCATTCAGCCGCGCTCTGCTCGTTTTGGACCGTTTTGCCCACATACCAGCCGAGATGTTTGCGCGCGGTCCTGACCCCTTGAGCTTTGCCATAAAGAGTGAGAATTGCGTCGTAATGTTCTTGAACGATTTGCGCCTGTTCCGCGAGTGGTGGCGCTCCCTTATCTTGGCCGGACCGCAGATATTCGGCGACCCGGCCCAGGAGCCAAGGCTCTCCCTGCGCGCCGCGGCCAATCATCAGTCCATCGGCGTTCGATTGAGACAGGATACGGGCCGCGTCAGCGGGCGTTTCCACGTCACCGTTGGCAATAACCGGAATAGAAACAGTATCCTTCACTTTGGCAATGAAGCTCCAATCTGCATGGCCGTTGAAGAATTGGCATCGGGTGCGTCCATGGACCGTAATCATCTGCACGCCAATCTCCTCTGCGCGCTTTGCAAGCGCTGGGGCATTCAGCGAGCTATGATCCCATCCCATCCGCATTTTAAGGGTGACGGGAACAGTGACCGCCGAGACTACCGCCTCGATGAGTTCCGCAGCGTGATCCAAATTGCGCATCAGGGCCGACCCAGAAAGGCCACGCGTGACCTGTTTTGCAGGACACCCCATATTGATGTCGATAAGATCGGCACCGATCCCTTCCGCGATGCGGGCTGCTTCCGCCATCCAATGCGCTTCCCGGCCGGCCAGTTGCACGGCAAATGGCGAGAGCCCTCTGCCCTTGGCGCGTTTCAAAATATCTGCTCTTTGTTCCACCAACTGTCTCGAAGCCACCATTTCCGAAACCACGAGACCCGCCCCTAAGCGGTGCGCGAGCAGCCGAAATGGCAGGTCGCTTATTCCGGACATTGGCGCGAGAAACACGCGATTGCGCACGTTTACCGGGCCAATCGACAGGGATTGGTGCAAAAACGGCGGAAGTTGGTTCGAGTGTGTCAGGGTCGTATTAGCCTATAAAATAGGCACTTTCTATTATTGTTCGATTCTTAGGCAGAATAGGGTGGAATTGCGAATATCGCAACCTTTTCCGATGCTGCCTTGTTATAAAGGTCAACAGATGTGGAGCTGGGACCAGCCAGGCGGTTTTGGGGTCCCCTTCGTAAAGCACAGGGAGCATGCCGCTCGTGACAACGGCAGCACTTATCGTCGCCGCGGGGCGCGGTATGCGCGCGATGGCGCCTGGGGAGGCCACACCGAAGCAATATCTGACGGTTGGCGGGCAAATGATTTTGACCCGGACGATCGGTGCTTTTGCGCGCCACGCCGAAGTCGATCAAGTTATCACGGTGATTCATCCCGACGACCGGAGCCTCTACGCTCAGCCTGTTCAGGAGATTTCCCAACCGC
>BFAS01000068.1 GCA_008974985.1 bacterium MnTg02 | reverse complement strand
AGCCTCACGGGACCTTGTTTGCGCATCTCTCACATGTCGAGCAGTCTTCGCCGTCAAGTCGCGAGGCTTGATGGTGGTCAAGTCAGGATTTGATCCAGGATCTGACCGGCAAGAATGCGCGGATCTTGTGATCCGATGCCACCGAACTCAGCCAGTATAGCCGCAATTCATGACATCCACCGACTATGAAGCACGCTCCATAGGTGGCGGCATTCTGAATTCCATCCATTGAGCAGCAATGGACGCAGATCAAAGAATCTGTACAACCAACGACACAGATCCTAGGGCTCCATTTTGCCCAGCCCGCTGCTCGGTGTAAAGGACAGCAAAGCTGACCTATTACGGTGTAAACTGCCAGATTTTGCGCTGCGACTCAAGCCGGGATCGTATTATTTCGAACTTCCAGATGTCCTGATGGTAAAAGAGTTTTTAAATTTCGTTTTTTATAAGAGTAAATTCAATATATGCGTGGACAATATTTCTATAATTTTCGATGAATATTTTAATCTGTAAATTAAACTAGATAAAAGTAAGATTTCATAGAAATTACACGCCAATGGCGCGATCGTTGGTCTCTAAAAGGGCTGTAGGTTGTTTGAATGGCAAACATTAGGCAAATTGCGCGCACGGCGTGGTCCTGTTGGTTTGGCGAGTCCTGTTAGGCTTGTCACACGGCTTCGGAGACTTAAACTCCCAATTTCCCTGATCCCAGTTCACAGGCTTTCAAGCGGGGCGCTTTCATGACCGGCACTTCCAAACAAGTACGCCCTTTCGGAGCTTGGCCATCGGCTATTTCCGCCCGCTCAGTGGCGGGCCAATCACTCAAATTTGGCTCAATAAACGCTGATCGTGGCACGCTTTATTGGAGTGAATCGCGCCCTGATGAGGGCGGCCGTTCGGCGCTAATGGGTTGGCGATCCAATCAGGACCCGGTGGATTTGTTGCCGCCTTCTTATTCGGTGCGCTCGCGGGTTCACGAATATGGCGGCGGGGCATTCCTGGCGGCGGATGGCGAGATTTATTTCATCAATGACCAAGATCAAGATGTCTACCGCCTGACGCCGGGACAAGCGCCGGAGCGGTTGACGTCGGAACCAGGCCTGCGCTTTGCCGATATGTGTTTGGACAGGTCGCGGTCCCGCCTTATCGCGGTTGGCGAACGCCATGCCGCCGCAAACGATCACGCGCACCCGGAGAATTTGCTCGTTCAGATCTCGCTCGATAAACAGACATTAGGACATGTGAGGGACCTGGTTACCGGGCGCGATTTTTTCGCAAGCCCGACGGTAAGCCCCGATGGCGAGAAACTTGCCTATATGGCCTGGGACCTGCCGGATATGCCATGGGACAGCGCCGCGCTTTATCTCGGCACATTCGATGAGACCGGTGCGCTTCCAAGCTCCGATTGCATTGCTGGCGGAGCCGAAGGGGCTGTGTTCCAACCGGAATGGTCTGGCGATGGCACGCTGTTGTTTGTGTCTGACAAAAGCGGATGGGGAAATTTCTATCGCTACGGTGACGGCGCGCTGCGGCAGTTGACAAAGACCGAAGTCGAATTCAGCCAGCCGCTTTGGAACCTTGGGATAAAATATTACGTGCTGCTGGACAGCGGTTTGATTGCCGCCGTTTATGTGGAGGATGGGTATTACCGGCTCGGTTGTATTGATCCTACGAGCGGAACGATTGCGCCGGTCGATACGGATCTTCGGAATTTTCTGTCGATTGCCACCGACGGCCGGGATCTCTTTGCAATCGGCGCGACAGATATGTCTCCCCTTGCTGTCTTCCGCATTTCCTTGGAGAGTGGGCACGCGACCGCGCTCCGGCAAAGCGCCAAATCAACTTACGCCGCTGGCATATTATCCAAGCCGGAAGTTCTAAATTTTCAAAATGCGGCGGGACAAACGGTTTTTGGTCTCTACTACGCGCCGGCAAGCGATATCTATCAGGGTCCAGATGGCGATACGCCGCCGGTTATCCTTAGCGTCCATGGCGGTCCAACCGCCAGCGTCAACCGCGGCCTCAATCTCAAAGTACAATATTGGACAAGCCGCGGTTTTGCTCTCTTCGCTATCGATTATTCCGGAAGCACTGGTTACGGCCGGGCCTATCGAGAGCGGCTCGACGGGAACTGGGGCAAACGCGATGTCGAGGACTGCGTGCAAGGTGCGCAATTTCTTGCAGCAACAGGGCGCGCCGATCCGAAGCGGCTTTTAATATCGGGTGGAAGTGCGGGAGGATACACCGTCCTCGCCGCGCTTGCCGCCTCGGACCTGTTCGCGGCCGGCGCGTGCTATTACGGCATTTCGGACCTTCTTCAGCTTCACAAGCTGACGCATAAATTCGAGGCGGGCTACCTATACCGGCTTCTCGGTATTTCGCCAGACGATGGCGAGGCCGTATTTCGCGAGCGCTCGCCCCTCTACCATGTCGGGAAAATGACCCGGCCGGTCATCCTCTTCCAGGGTGTTGAAGATAAGGTCGTGCCACCAGACCAAGCCAGGGAAATCGTAAAAGCTCTTAGGGCGCAGAACGTCCCCGTCTTCTATCTGGAGTTTCCGGGTGAAGGTCATGGTTTCCGCAAAGCCGATACCATCGAAGCAGCCCTTAATCATGAATATGCGTTCTATGTGCATATTCTGAATCTCGATGTTCGCGAGCCGCTGCCTGACCTCGGTCTCGAGATGATTTGATACCAATGGTCCATGAGTTAAACTCATGAACGATTGGCGACCATTGGCAAGCGCGACCGCGTGGTCCACGCCTTATGGCGGTCAAGCCTGCGTGGCGCATGAACGCCCATCGGTCATTCTCTATGACCGATCGTAAGAGCTCAAAATCCAAGCAATTGAATCGGTCTGTTGGCGGTGTCCGGGCATAGTTTTACGGATGCCCAAACAGCGTCTGCAACATGAACATCTGCTGAACAAACAGTTCCGATTTGGTTCAGCAGGCCTATGCGATCAATAGCACCATGCTCGGAAATCACGGCCGGGCAATTGGATAAGAGATTGAAAGGAATTCATCATGTTGAAGACAGCGATTCTCGCGTCCGCGATCGCAACGGCCGCACTTTTCGGCACTGCTGCAACAGCTTCAGCGCATTCATATGGGTATAGCCATCGTGGGCATTACGTTTCCCCGAGTTTCGGCGTTTCTAAGTATGTTGTTCGGCGGAAGCTCCAGCGTCGCGGTTATCGTAGAATTAGCGTCGGAACGCGGACATCCCGCGGTTTTCGGGTAAGGGCCTGTCAATATAATCGGCGTTATCGGTTGAACGTTAGCCGTTGGGGCCACATTCAGTGGCGTACGCGTGCGGGATATTGTGGAAGCCGTAGTCACGGGCGTTCCCGCAGGAACAACCATCGCCGTTACTCATTCTAGGCGATAATCACATCAGAGATTTTCGTTGAAAGTCTCGCGGGCGCTCCAACCGAGCGCCCGCTTTTTTTTTTAGTTCAGTTCAAGCAATTGACGCGTTTAGACGTCGTCGCCGGATTTATTTTCGAGTGCAACCTGTGTTCCATCGTTGTTTTGGATGTTGATCGCACGTGGCTTCATTATATCCGGGATCTCGCGAACGAGATCCACGTGAAGGAGGCCATTTTTCAATTCGGCGCCTTTGACCTCGACATAATCGGCGAGTTGGAACCGGCGCTGAAAGGCACGGCCCGCAATACCATGATGGAGAAACTGACGATCCGTCTCTTCGGACGTTCGCTCGCCTGCAATTGTTAGCGAATTTTGCTTCACCTCAATATTCAGATCACTCTCACCGAAACCGGCGACAGCCATCGTCAGGCGGTAAGCATCTTCTCCAGTTTTCTCGATATTGTAGGGTGGAAATCCCGCAGGTTCTCCCTCGAATCCGCCGATCGAATCGATCAGCGAAGCCAAACGGTCGAAGCCAATAGTGGAACTATAAAGGGGGGATAAGTCGAAGCGTGTCATTACACATCCTCCTGTCTGAAGCGACATGTTGTTGTGCCCGCCAAATGGCCAAGCACGTTTCAAATCCGCGCACCCATAAGAGGCGTGCGCTCCTTAGAGATGGGTAGCGAAGAAACTCCTGTCAAGCAGGAGCACGTCCTCGTTTGCTGGGCGGGATGGTCAGCCAAGATCCCAATATTGCGACCCGCGGAGATGTGTAACCCGCATCTGAGCATCGGCTGATCAGGCGTTTAAAGATGAATAAATTATGAACGGCTTCTTCCGGTTTGGTTCAGCCGTGAAATGGCAATCTCATATTCATCGAATGACGAACGACAGAGATTGGGAAACGAAATAAAGTTAATCCGGCCTTGAATGTGTCCTCCAGATAGGCCGGACCTCCTCACACAGACTTCCTCCTTGGACGGGCAAGGCAAGCCCCCCCTCCTTTGCCCGTCTTACCTAGCCGGCTCCGGTTTCCGGGGTCGGCTTTTCTTTTGTGCTTTTTCCTGACGACCGGAAATTGGATGTGGCAAATAAAGTTGGCGAGCTTCAGATTTCTGACATGCGAATTTTTGCTGGCAAAAAATGCGTCGTGCTATTTAAAGGATCCGGCTGAAAGATATTTTAATGAAAGATAGCAATGGATCTTATCGGCATTACCCGAAACCCTATTCCGAGCGAGGCTGTATCAGGAATGCTGCGCGCCGCGGACGGCATGCAGCTTCGTTTCGCCTATTGGAAAGCAACCGGGCACACAAAACATGGAACGGTGTGTCTATTTACGGGGCGCAATGAATTTATCGAGAAATATTTCGAGGTGATCGCGGATCTTCGCCACAGGGGCTTTGCCGTGGCAATAATGGATTGGCGCGGTCAAGGCGGATCGGGGCGAGCGCTCAGAAATCGGCGGAAGGGCTACGTCAAGGATTTCAGCGAATTCAACAGCGATCTCCGCCAGTTTATGAAGGAAGTCGTTTTGCCGGATTGCCCCGCGCCGTTTTATGCGGTCGCCCACTCCATGGGGGGCAACATTCTTTTGCGGGCCGCCAGAATGCGGGATTGCTGGTTCGAGAGGATCGTTTTGGTGTCGCCAATGATCCGGTTCGCCAGCGCTGGGCTGCCCGCGGCGATGCCCGTTGTTTGCAAACTGTCTCGTCTGGCAACGTTTCTCGGTTTCGGGCGGTTTACGCCTGGCACATCAGTTGATGAGTCGGGTGGCGTGGCGCAGTTCGAGGAAAATGTGCTGACTTCTGATCCGGAACGCTTTGCGCGCAATGAAGCGGTTCTTGACGCCGAGCCAGCCCTTCGTCTTGGACCGCCGACATTTGCTTGGCTAAGTGCGGCGTGCCGGTCCATGTCATCGATCGACAATGAGGCTTATCCGGCATCTATCAACGTGCCACTTTTGATATTTGGTGCGGGAAACGATTCAGTTGTTTCAACCCGGGCGATCGAAGATTTCGCCGCGCGGCTGAAAGCAGGGTCCAATATCATAATTGCCAAAGCGAGACATGAGATTTTGCAGGAGAGGGACGAGCTGAGGCGTCAATTCTGGGCGGCATTCGATGCCTATATTCCGGGTCACTGACGTCTGATACGACCGGCCATTAGGAATGACCGATGACCGTTGGAATTAGTTATTTGCCAGTAGTTTAAGCACTTCCTCGTGGAGGGCCGGATCTCCCGAAGCAAGGATACGGCCGCCGCTCGTCGCAGAACCGCCATCCCAGCTCGTAATGCGTCCGCCCGCATGCTCGATGATAGGAATGAGCGGAAGGATGTCGTAGGCGTTTAGTCCTGTTTCCGCGACCAAATCAATATGTCCAGCGGCCAGACGGCAATAAGCATAGCAGTCGGCGCCATAGCGCGTCATTTGAACCCGGTCTTTAAGTCTGTGAAAAGCGTCGTCCTCGTCACCCGGCACGAACAAGTCGGGGCTTGTCGTCGATAGGATAGCCTGTTCGAACGCCGCGCATGAGCGGGTCCGGATTGTGGACTCCCCTTCAGGGCCCCGGTAGTGGGCGCCGGCATCGCTATTCCAATAGCGCTCTCTGGTAAAGGGCTGGTTCATGAGTCCGAGCACGGGGCGGGACGCCTTGGTCAGGCCGATCAATGTCCCCCAAACTGGAAATCCCACGATGAATGCGCGGGTGCCATCTATTG
>BFAS01000067.1 GCA_008974985.1 bacterium MnTg02 | reverse complement strand
GCCCACGGCGCCCCCGTCCGCAGCCGCCAGAATATCCCGTTCAACACCCGACGATCATCCACCCGCGGAACGCCGCGGACCTTCGTCGGCAGCAACGGCTGGATCACAGACCACTCAAAATCCGTCAAATCAAAGCGCGCCATAACATGTCTCCCTTCCAGGAAACTGAATCACAACGCTCCAAACTTGGGAATCCCTTTTATGGGTATGTGACCTAGAGCGTCGTTCTGATCGAACCAGAACGACGCACAATCTCTTTTTTATGCATGATCTTTTCCGGGATCATGCTCTAGAATCGCGCTCAGAGCGCCGCTATTTAGAAATCCGCAATTCCGATAGTTTCTCACCAATGGAGTTAAACGCCGACTGAAGCGCTGCGTTATCCGATGCGTCGTAATAGTTCGTCGCACCGGAAGCGCAATTCTCGATGAGCTGCTTGGTACTGCTGCTTGAGATTTGAAAGGCCACGGAAAAGATCGTGATTCCAAGAGCTTTCATATTCTCGCAAAGGACAGCAGTCTGCGAATTTGCATTCGCGCCCGTGTAGCCGAAATTGAGCGTATTCGCGCCATCGGTCATTAAGACAACGGCCTTGACCCACTCATCATCGTCATACGCTTTAACGTCGGTATAAGGCTCGTTCGGCGAGAGCAACCGCCACGCCCAGGACAAACCTGCCGGAACATATGTCCAGCCACTAGCGCCAAGATCGTCAATTTTTTGCTTGAGCGCCGTTTCGTCATTGCTGAGGGGCATCATCGATTCGGTTCCGCAAGGACCATAAATGCCTGTGATTTTATTTGACCCCGTTGCCGGTGCGTCATTGATGTGATTGGGATTATCACGGTAGTTCACGCAACCTTTCCAGCTTCCCGGATTTGATTTGTAATAATTGCAGTAATAGTTGTTGGAAGAAGTGTTCTTACCGCCCAGGATCAACTGACAATAACGGTTGTCGTTAATGTCCAAAGTCACCCACGGCGCGGTTTGATTTGCCGTGTCGATATTGATGAAATCCGCAAAGGGGACGATTCCCATCTTTACGTTGTCGGCGGCGTTTTCGCCCGTATAGAGATAATCAACCAAATCCTTACCGGAGGACCGGAGCGTTGAAATTTTGCTCCCGGACATCGATCCCGTTGTGTCCAGGGCGAGCACGACTTCAAGCTTTTTCGCCTTTAGAGTAATTTCGTTCGACGAAGCAACATTAATATTGGTGATGCCCATCACGCCGAGGAACGTGGTATCGATGGTTCCCGTAATCGTGATCGTGATTTTTTTGTCAACAATCGTAATGGTCGGTTCATTAACGGTCGCGTTTCCGGCGGGTTTAAAATTCTCATTCAGATAATCTTTGGCGAGCTGAATGCGGTCTTCCGTGTCGAGATTGAACGCCGCGCCGGCAGCCAACGCCGCCGCATCGATCGAGTTCGTCAACTCTCGCTGCATATTTATGGCCCGGCCAAAATCAACCGCCGAACCGGCAATCGCAAATATAGGAATGGCGAGCATGCCAAATATAATCGCGACATTGCCACGCTGATTGCCGCCAAATCGCTTGGCAACCCCCGCGATGCGGACATAGTTTCGTTTCAAGAACATGCGAATACTCAACATAGCCGAATTACCTTGTATGACGCCTGGGCGCTATTATTCGCGAATGCTCTTTAATCGGCGTTAAAACGGCTGGTAAAATTGAAATAATTAAAATTGTTCTGAATGTATTCTTAATTCGGCTTCGGATTGATGCCACCCGTCCATCGCAAAAACGCCCGATCGCAAGGTTTGATGACGGCTAAGGCTCACGAATGTTGTTGGACTGAAGTTGCCACGGCCCGGCATTGCATACGAGAACCCGAAGGCCGACGGCCTTCGGGTGGTGACAATCTCGCACTGGCGGGTATTACTTCGATATTCTCAATTCCGAGAGCTTTTCACCGATGGAATTGAAGGCTGCCTTAAGGGCCGAATTATCCGACGCATCATAATAATTATCCGCCCCCGAAGCACAGTTTTGGATCAGCTTTTTGGTACTCTTGCTGTTGATCTGGAAGGCCACCGAGTAAATGGTGATGCCTTGATCCTTCATGTTCTCGCACAGCGCGGCCGTCTGCGGATCCGCATCGTCACCCGTATAGGAAAAATCCAGCGTGTTGGAGCCATCGGTCATCAAGACAAGAGCTTTGACCCACTCCTTATCGTCATAGGGCTTCACATCGGTGAAGGGCTCATTCGGCGACAGCACGCGCCAGCCCCAGATGAGCCCAGAGGGGATATAGGTCCAGCCATCTGCGCCGAGATCATTGATTTTTTTCTTAAGTGCCGAAATGTCATTCGTAAGCGGCAATAAACTTTCGATTTCGCAAGGACCGTAAATGCCTGTGATTTTGTCCTTTCCAGCCGCCGGAGAGTCTATTGTGTGTTTTGGGGCGTTACGCGGACGCACGCATCCTTTCCAGCTGCCGGGTTTTTTCTTCAGTTTGCCGCAGTTTTTACCATTCGACGAACTCTTCTTGCCGCCTTTAATCAGCTGGCACTAATAATTGTCCTTGTTGTCCATAGTGAGCCACGAAGCCGATTTGTACTGGCTCCCAACGTTCACGAAATCGGCGAAAGGCACTATTCCCATTTT
>BFAS01000066.1 GCA_008974985.1 bacterium MnTg02 | reverse complement strand
CGCTACAATCTACTTGGCTTCCGCGCTGCGGTCTCTCTAAGCAATAATGCATGGGACAAAAAGTAGAGCAACAATTGCCTCGAGACGAGTGGTCAGGATGACTCCATGCGCCGGAGACTCATTGACCGCCGATCTCTGAGTTGGGTTGCGAACCGCCTATATAGTTTTTGGCGGTTGAGCTTGGCTATTGCTTGGCACAAAGGGCCCTCTCAGCCATCGCGTTACTAACAATAGAATAAACGCACAGATCTTTTTGAACCTCGGTTGGCGACGTTGTCGTCTGAGCTGCGGCAGACCTAAACTCCACCATCCCAAAACGCCGCCTTACGCTCGGGTCGGCAGCAACGAGTAGCCGAAGGCCTGTCGGTTGTTGGCACCAACCAATCGTCCGGACAGGCATCCGGAGGCGGCCGCTTTGCCCCGCTCTTCCGACATTCGGCCCACTCGCTCAGGTTCCCACCAAGTCCGATTTCCGGCTGCTTCATTGGGCTCAGTTTCATAGGTCCGAGACACCAAGTTCTTCCCACATCCATGTGAAATCGTAGGATACCATTGGGTCGTCCGACTCTTGTTTTTGCAGACTGGTTTTCGAACAGCTTGAGCCAAGCAACAAGTTTGTCCCGGTCCTTCTTCGATCTCGCTGCCTTGCGCGGCGAGATATTGCCAAGTGCTGGAATTGGCTGATCAGGCTGCCCTCAACCAGTTTGCCGTGCTCTACGCTGATAGGTTAAACTTGGCTGGAGCAAATATGTAATCAACAGCACGGCTCATACTTACACAGAATATCTGAAACTCCCGGATTGCGGACCGGCCGCCCTTGACCACATTGTCCCAGCGTCCCTTTCCACTGGACTTTCGGCACGATAGGAGCGTCACTTGATGATATTTCGCCACGGCTCAGTCCGTCGCAGTTTGCCGGTCAAGGACGCCTTCTTCGGGCGGCGGTGCGGGATATTACAATCATCGCCGAAACCATCGCGATAACTGCGAAGCTGAGCACGAACCATACCTCCAATCGGCGGCAACATTCGTGCTGAAAGACTGGACTTCCCTGCCAAAGCAAGCATTGCTTGGTGTCGCACGACGTAGGGCTGGCTCCTTGATCGATTGAGGCGCCCGCCGCCCCGACCGGCCGACCGGCGGGGCCTAGGGTGGTGGAAGGCCGCGCAAGGGGCGCGGCCAGAGACGAAGGACCACCCTTATGACCAAGAGAACCTCGGAGAAATCGCAACTACGCGCGCGTCAGAAGAAGAGCGCCGCAACGAGCGCTCGGATACCGGATACCAATACGCGCCCCGGCGGCAAACTCGGCCTGATCCTGGCCCGGATCGAACGCAAGACGGGCGCCGCCATCGACGAACTTGTTGATGTGACCGGCTGGCAGGCAGCCTCGGTGCGCGGTGCCATCAGTGGCGCCCTCAGGAAGAAGCTCGGCCTCGCCATCTTATCCGAGAAAGTGGATGGGCGCGGCCGGGTCTACCGGATCGTTGAGCGCGGCTAACGCGGCAAACCAACGGTCAGGTGATTGCCATGAGCATGAACGATAGTACCGTTAGCCCCTGCCTGTTGCGGCAGCGCAGAAGTTACGTCGAGGTTGTGTGTAACACCAGCTTGAAGACAGCGCGGGCAACCGGCGGCGACGGGAGCGTGGTGTCTTGCGCGGCAATGAACCAAGCCGACGATGAAGGCGCCGCATCGGAGATTCTGCGGCGGGATCAACGCCGGGAGGGCGAGGCGCGGCGTTGGCCGCACCTCCACCTATCATGACGATCGCGAGGCTTGAACGGGAGATCGACGCGCTCGCCGATCTCAACCGTGCAGAGCTGGTCGAGCGCTGGCGAACGTCCTATCGCACCGATTCACCCAAGGGCATTAGCCGGCGTCTCCTCATCCGTGCCATCGCTTACCAGATGCAGGCAAAGCGATATGGTGGGCTAAGGCCGGCCGCCGACCGCCGGCTTAGAATGATCGCCAACGGCACAGTCAAAAGCGATCACGGCAACCGCAAAGCATCGTCAAGGCTGCAGCCTGGCGCACGGCTGGTTCGCGAGTGGAACGGCGTCAGCCACGTCGTCGAGGTGACCGAGGGCGGGTTCGTCTGGAATGGCGACCGGCACCGGTCGCTATCCGCCATCGCGCGCGCGATCACCGGGGCGCGTTGGTCGGGGCCGCGGTTCTTCGGCCTGACCTCGGTTGATGCACCATGAGCCGCCATCGTCTGCGCTGCGCGATATATACGCGCAAGTCCACTGAGGACGGGCTCGAACAGGACTTTAACTCTCTCGATGCGCAGCGCGAGGCGTGCGAGGCCTATATCGCGAGCCAGGCGGGTGAAGGCTGGCACCTGATCAGGACCCGTTACGACGATGGCGCCTATTCGGGCGGCACGATGGACCGACCGGCGCTCCGGCGCCTGCTCGCTGATATCCAGGCCGGGAAGGTCGATACGGTCGTCGTCTACAAGGTCGACCGGCTCACCCGATCGCTGGCTGACTTTGCCAGGATCGTCGAGCACTTCGATGCAAATGACGTGTCCTTCGTCTCGATTACGCAAGCCTTCAACACCACGACCTCGATGGGCCGGCTTACCCTCAACATGCTCTTGTCCTTCGCGCAGTTCGAGCGCGAGGTGACGGGCGAGCGCATCCGCGACAAGATCGCCGCCTCCAAGAGGAAAGGCATGTGGATGGGGGGCGTCGTGCCCCTGGGCTATGACGTCATCGACCGCAAGCTGATCATCAACGAGACCGAGGCGGAAACGGTCCGCATGCTGTTCCGGCTCTACCTGCAGCATGCCAATGTCCGGCTGGTCAAGGAAGAGGCCGACCGGCGGGGGCTGCGAACGAAGCTCCGGAAGTCCAATAGCGGCAGACGGAAAGGCGGCGAACCGTTCACGCGCGGCCATATCTACAAGCTGTTGGCGAATCCGATCTATGTCGGCGAGATCGGCCATAAGGGCGAGCGCCATGCCGGAGAGCATGAGGCGATCATTACCAAGACCTGGGACGCCGTGCAGGAGCAACTCGGGCGCAACGCGGTGGTTCGGCATCGCAACTCCAACGCCAAATCTCCAAGCCTATTGGCCGGCATTCTCTTCGATGAGGACGGCAACCGGATGGCTCCTTCCCATGCCAGCAAGGCTGGCCGGCGGTATCGCTACTACGTCTCGAGGCCGGCGACGGGAAAATCACCGGATGCGGATACCGGATGGCGGCTACCGGCGCCAATGATTGAGGCCGCCGTCCTAAATGGGATCTGCTCGTTCCTGGGCGATGGGCTCCGTCTGAGCGAAGCCCTGCACTTGGCGGGCAGGCGCATGAAACTAAAACTGTCCGAGGCATCCCGCCTGGGAAATCGAATTCTTGAAGCCGGGCCGGCCGACCAGCGCAGCTTCCTGCTTGACATGGTCGATCGCATCGAAATCGGACAGGATCGCGTCAGCATCGTTCTCCACACACAGAGAATGTGTAAGATTCTGAGTCATGGCGATACTGACAATGCAGATGTGAAGACGGCAGCGCAGGGCGAACATAAATTCAAGCTCGATCTCCCGGTCAGGCTCAGGCGGCGTGGTGTGGAGATGAAGCTCGTCATCACCGACGAACGGCAACGGCCGCCTGTGCCCGACCCGCATCTGATCGCAGCCGTCGCGCAGGGCCGATATTGGTTCACGCAGATCAGGGGTGGCGAAGTGCAATCGGTCCGTGATCTCGCCGAAAATCATGGTGTCAATCAGGGCGATGTCAGCCGGATTCTTCCACTCGGCCTTCTTGCTCCCGATATCGTCGAAGCGATCCTGGCTGGTCGCCAGCCCATCGAGATGACGGCCAGCCGGCTGAAACGGATACGCGATCTCCCGGTGTTATGGGCGGAGCAGCGCCGGGTCCTCGGCTTTGCCTGATAAATCAACCAGTGCACCGCACAAATAGGGCGAAAAGTTATGGCGCTCGAAACCGGCCGACAGAGACGATTGGCGGAATTGGTCCGGAAACTCGAAATTTGTGCGTCTCCCAGCCATGGTTACCGGAGCCGTCCCAGCCGAACGCCCCGGAATCGCGGCGTTTCCGCCGTATGCGTTCATGGACCCCGGTTTGCCAGAAATCCGGTGGTGGAGCCGAGGGGAATCGAACCCCTGACCTCGTCATTGCGAACGACGCGCTCTCCCAACTGAGCTACGGCCCCGGAAATCCCAAAAGTGGGAAAGATCGAGCGTCATTTAGGGGGCGGTGCTTTCTTCTGTCAAGCGGTCAGAACGCCGGTTATCGATGGTATATGACGGTTCGGCGGTCTTTGCCCTGGCGTTCATAAACACGCGATTGAAACCGCATTACTGTTGTACAGAGAGAAGCAGCCCTTGCAGTCGACGCGGAGGGCGGCTACACCAAGCGCTGATTTATCTGGCAAGGATTTGAGACCATGCTTCCCCTTTTGAAATTCATTGCTTTGGTCATAGACCTCTATATCTGGGTCATCATCGGCGGAGCGATTTTGAGTTGGCTGATCGCATTTAACGTTGTGAACACGCAAAACAAATTCGTTTACATGGTGGGGGATACGCTCAACCGGTTGACCGAACCGGCGCTCCGGCCATTCCGCCAGTTCTTACCCAGTCTCGGCGGAATAGATATTTCGCCTGTGCTTTTGATCTTGGCTCTTCTCTTCATCCGCAATGTTGTGATTTTCGGTTGGCTTGCTCCGACCTTCATTTGAGGTTGCCGTGGCTGCTATCGCGGATAAGCCCTATCGCATCTCGAGCGATGGCGTGTTCCTCGCTGTGAAAGTAACGCCGAAGGCTGGCCGGGATGAAGTTCTTGGTATTGAGCAACATGGCGAAAAGCCAGTGCTTCGGGTCCGGGTACGCGCGGCGCCGGATAAGGGGCAGGCCAACAAAGCGCTTCTGAAGCTTATCGGCAAATGGCTCGGCGTGCCTCCGTCATCGATCCGTATTGCGGCAGGCGGCAAAGCGCGTCTGAAGAGCGTCTTTCTTGAAGGCGATGTCGAGGATCATATTGCGTGTCTGGAAAACGCCATTTCAGGAGATCGCGAATAACGATGACAGAGCGTAGCGAGATCGAGCCGGTTGCCCGCGTGATCAATGGCAAAGCGATCGCGGCCCGCTTAACGGGCGAAATCGGAAAGGCCGTTGCAACGCTCCGGTCGGTCCATGGCGTTCAGCCCGGCCTGGCTGTTATCCTTATGGGCGATGATCCCGCGAGCCAAGTCTATGTTCGCAACAAGGCTCGCCAAACCGTTGCCGCCGGAATGCAGTCGTTTGATCACAATTTGGATGGCTCCGCTCCGGAATCTGAACTTCTCGATCTCATCTCCCGTCTGAATTCCGACCCGTCTGCGCATGGCATTTTGGTGCAACTTCCCTTGCCAGACCATATCAATGTCAATTTGGTCATGGAGGCGATTGATCCGGCCAAGGATGTCGACGGTTTTCACCCCGTGAATGTGGGCCGGTTGGCAACGGGCGAGGCTGGACTTGTTCCTGGCACACCGCTTGGCTGCATCATCCTCGCTAAGGACGTTACGCCCGATCTTACCGGTCATGAAGCCGTCGTGATTGGCCGCTCGAACATTGTCGGCAAGCCGGTGGCGCAACTGCTTTTGGCGGAGAATTGCACAGTGACAATTGCCCATTCAAGAACGCGAGACCTTCCCGGGGTTGTACGCCGGGCCGATCTGCTTATCGCCGCTGCCGGCGTGCCGGAACTGGTGCAAGGCGATTGGGTAAAGCCTGGAGCGATCGTTATCGATGTTGGCATCAACCGCGTTCCAGCACCCGAGAGAGGCGAAGGCAAGACCAAGCTGGTGGGCGATGTCGCCTTTGACAGCGTTTCTCAAGTGGCTGGCGCTATTACACCGGTTCCGGGCGGGGTCGGCCCGATGACCATCGCCTGCCTGATGCGTAATACGGTGCAAGCGGCGTGCAGCATCCACGGCATAGACTATGTGGAACCAATCGTGGACTCTGAAAAAGCGGTTTAGTCAGCCCCTTCGACAATGATGAGTTCGCTGTCGGCGAACCTCTGGCGCAATGCGATTGCCACCTTATAGTCGGGCGAGTTGTAGCATTCGACCGCTTTCTCATAGGATTCGAATTCAACCACGACATGACGGTCGCGCGATGTCCCCTCAACGACATCGCTTTTGCCGCCGCGCGCCAAAAAGCGTGCATTATAAGGGGCAAGCGCCTTCGACGCGGCCGCGACATAGGTTGGATATTCCTCGACATTGTTTACCGTCACATGAACGATCCAATAGCCCTTAGCCATCCTTGGTGCTTCCTCTCCGATGCGCGTTTCCTCTGCCGCAATGTGAATGCACATATACGATTAGCTTACAATAGGCGACAGAAAGCACTGTCCGAATGCGATAAGGGACCGGGACTTAGCAGGTTAGGCGCTTATTGAAGGGCGTCCGCAATTTCGGCAATTATGGCTTTGGCTGCGTGGCGCGGATCCGGTGCCCGCGTGACAGGGCGGCCAACCACTAAAAAGTCCGCTCCGGCGGCGATCGCACGGCCTGGCGTCATGGTTCGGGCTTGATCGCCGGCATCCGCACCGGCAGGACGGATGCCGGGGGTGGTGATGATGAGATCGGGGAATTGCGCACGAATATTTTGCGCTTCCCGAGCGGAGGCCACGACGCCGTCGAATCCCGCATCAGCGGCAAGCTTTGCGCGGCGCAAGACCAAATCCTCAGGTGTCATGCCTATGCCCTGCTCGGTAAGGTCGGATTGGCTTAGATTGGTCAGCACAGTGATGGCGAGAAGCTTGAGATCGCTGGTCCCCCGCCCCCGGACGGCCGCATCGAGGGTTTTTCGGTCCGTGCCGTGGATCGTCAGAAACGTCGCCCCGAGCTTGGCGATATTGGCGGCGGCCCGTTCGACCGTATTGCCGATATCGAGAAGCTTTGCATCAATGAAAACCTGCTTGCCAGCGCCGATAAGTTCCTCGGCCAAGCCCGTGCCGCCGGCCAGGAGCAACTCAAGACCGATTTTATAGATGCTTACAGCATCGCCGAGAGTGTGGATGAGGCTCTGCGCATCATCGGGCGTGGGAACGTCAAGAGCGATAATGAGGCGATCTTTGGGCTGGAGTGAATCTAACAAAGTTTGATTTCTAGCCTTGACCACCTTGTTGCTCAATCGCCCATGCCTTCAAAGAACTCCCTGACGCGTGCGAAAAAGCCGGACGATTCCGGATTTGTTTCGTCCGTTGAAGCTTTCTCGAACTCGCGCAAAATATCTTTTTGCTTGCGGGTCAGGTTTTTCGGCGTTTCGACCTCGACTTGAATATAAAAATCGCCGGTGAGAGCTGATCTGAGCACGGGCATGCCCTTGCCGCGCATGCGGAATTGTCGGCTGGTCTCAGTGCCCTCCGGAATCTTGAGCCGGGAACGGCCGCCATCGACAGTGGGGACTTCGATCTGTCCGCCGAGCGCGGCGGTTGTCATGGCGATCGGTACGCGGCAGAAAATATCCGCTCCATCACGCTGGAAGAACTCGTGAGGCTTGATTGATAGGAAAATATATAAATCGCCCGCCGGACCACTTCTCATCCCCGCTTCGCCTTCGCCGCCTAAGCGAATGCGTGTCCCATCCTCAACGCCTGCGGGAATATTTACCGAGAGCGTGCGCTCTTTGAGGACTCGACCGGAGGCGGCGCAACCCTCGCACGGGTCCTCAATTGTTTCGCCCCGCCCCTGGCAATGCGGACAGGTCCGCTCAATAGTGAAAAAGCCTTGGCTTGCCCGGATTTTGCCAACGCCTGCGCAGCTTGGGCAGGCGACAGGATGTGTTCCCGGTTCGGCGCCAGAACCATCGCAAGTCTCGCAAGTGACGCTTGTCGGGACACGGATTTGGGCCGTCTTGCCCGAAAAAGCATCGCGCAGCGTGATCTCCATATTGTAGCGCAGATCGCCGCCACGCTCGCGTCCAGAGCGTGGCCGTCCGCGGGCGCGGCCGCCCATAAACTCGCCGAACAAATCGTCGAAAATTTCTGACATGGACGCGGAGAAATCGGCGCCAAACGCATGGGATGTGGCACTGCCGAAGCCAGCCCCTTCAAAGGCATCATGACCGAATTGATCGTAGGCTGCACGCTTCTGCGGGTCTTTGAGTACCTCATAGGCCTCATTGACTTCTTTGAAGTTCATTTCGGCGGAAGTATCGTCTGGATTGCGGTCCGGATGATGTTTCTTGGCGAGCTTGCGAAAGGCGTTTTTGAGGTCTTGACTGTCGGCGTCTCTGGAAACGCTCAGAATATCGTAATAGTCCCGCTTCGCCATTACGTGACCGCCCCCAAAACGTTATGAGCCGCCTCGAAAGACGGCTCGCTCGCCGCGCATTCCAGCGCGCATGAAATCACTCTCTTCGAGGAACCGCCGTGCAAATTGTCAGCACAGTGTGCTTGTTTCATGAGTCGCCAGGATTTGAAAGACGCTACGCCGATTTCTTATTCTCGTCGTCCTTAACTTCCTCGAAATCCGCGTCGACCACATCGTCGCTTTCCGATGAGGTCTGAGAACCTCCCGCGTCGCCGTCTGACTCGCCACCTCCGCCATCCTGCTTATACATGGCTTCGCCGAGTTTCATCGCGACTTGAGATAGCGCTTCCGCCTTGGCGTTGATGTCGGTGAGATCCTCGCCTTCAAGCGCCGTCTTCAAATCGGTGACCGCCGTTTCGATCGCACTCTTGTCGTCCTCGGAAACTTTGTCACCGAATTCGCTAAGCGTTTTCTCGGTCGAGTGAACAAGCGCCTCGGCTTGGTTTTTCGTTTCAACGATTTCGCGCCGTTTCTTATCCGCCTCGGCATGGATTTCGGCTTCCTGGACCATACGCTCGATATCGCTTTCGGCCAGACCGCCAGAGGCTTGGATGCGGATCGACTGTTCCTTCGACGTTGCCTTGTCCAACGCCGACACGTCGACGATGCCATTGGCGTCGATGTTGAATGTCACCTCGATTTGCGGCACGCCGCGTGGCGCGGGAGGGATACCCACAAGATCGAACTGGCCGAGAACCTTATTGTCGGACGCCATTTCGCGCTCGCCTTGGAAGACCCGAATGGTAACTGCGTTCTGATTGTCTTCGGCCGTAGAGAAGACCTGACCTTTCTTCGTCGGGATCGTGGTGTTGCGATCTATGAGCCGCGTGAACACGCCCCCGAGTGTCTCGATGCCGAGAGAGAGCGGCGTGACATCCAGCAGCAGAACGTCTTTGACGTCGCCCTGCAGAACGCCGGCCTGAATGGCGGCGCCCATGGCGACCACCTCGTCCGGATTGACGCCCTTGTGAGGCTCCTTGCCGAAGAAATTCTTCACCGTCTCGATGACTTTAGGCATGCGCGTCATGCCGCCAACAAGGATGACTTCATCGATTTCTGCGGCTTTGAGATTGGCATCTTTCAGAGCCGCTGCACATGGCCCCACGGTCCGCTGAATCAAATCATCCACCAGGCTTTCAAGTTTTGCCCGGGTGAGCTTCATGGTCAGATGCTTGGGTCCCGACTGATCGGCCGTGATAAAGGGCAAATTCAGCTCGGTCTGCTGTGCCGATGACAGCTCGACCTTTGCTTTCTCAGCAGCCTCTTTGAGGCGCTGGAGCGCGAGCTTGTCATTGCGCAAATCAATCGTGTTTTCTTTCTTGAATTCGCTGGCAAGATAATCGACCAGACGCATATCGAAATCTTCACCACCGAGGAACGTGTCACCGTTCGTCGATTTCACTTCGAAAACGCCGTCGCCAATCTCCAATATCGAAACATCGAAAGTGCCGCCGCCGAGATCGTAAACGGCGATCGTCTTGCCTTCTTTCTTGTCGAGGCCATAGGCGAGAGAGGCGGCCGTCGGCTCGTTGATAATGCGCAGGACTTCGAGCCCGGCGATCTTGCCGCCGTCTTTGGTTGCCTGGCGCTGGGCGTCGTTGAAATAAGCAGGGACCGTAATAACAGCTTGCGTAACCTCGTGACCAAGAAAGGCTTCCGCCGTCTCCTTCATTTTCTGCAGTATGAAGGCGGAGATCTGCGATGGCGAATAGGTTTTGCCGTGCGCTTCGACCCAGGCATCGCCATTGTCGGCTTTGACGATCTCGTAAGGGACGAGCTTTTGGTCTTTTGCAACGGTCGGGTCATCAAAGCGCCGGCCGATCAGACGTTTGATCGCAAAGAGCGTATTTTCCGGATTGGTCACGGCTTGGCGTTTTGCCGGCAGACCAACCAGACGCTCGCCGTCCTCGCTAAAGGCGACCATGGAAGGAGTCGTGCGCATACCTTCCGCATTCTCGATAACTTTCGGAGTGGATCCATCCATTACGGCGACACAAGAATTCGTCGTGCCGAGGTCGATCCCGATGACTTTCGACATAGTTTATCAACCCTCTCTCATTGCGGCAGATCGCCCAGGCCTCTTGATGGCACCTGGCGCACCCTATGCTCCCCAATAAGCACAGGGAACGATCCCCTCGAGTTTCTGTGAAGTCACAGTTACGACTTATATAAGGATCGGACACTGGCGCTGCAAGCCGACGACATCAAGACGATTTTTGGAATGCCTATCGAGAATACCAGCCGTTCTGTAGCATATTAGGTACATTTGTGGATATCCCCCCCGTGGAGAATAACCACGCCTGGCGATCAGCGCGGTTGCCGGTGGGGATGATGTGAGGATCAATGAATGACCTCGATGCGGAAGGAAGGCCAAACCCGCAAATGAAGGCAAATTGGCTGCCGGGTTTCCAATATTGTCCAGACTATTTGAGCCCGCTCGCCCAGAGGCTCTTGCTGGACGAGGTCCGCCTGTTGATCCGCCGTGCGCCGCTGTTTACGCCAAAAATGCCGCGCTCAGGCCGGCCGTTCTCCGTTCAAATGACCAATTGCGGGGCCCTTGGCTGGGTATCCGATAAGGCCGGCGGTTATCGCTATCAACCCGGCCATCCCGAAACCGGGGAACCGTGGCCGCCCTTACCGGACGCGATTAGCAAAATTTGGACGGCTTTTGCCGGTGATGCCGCACCACCAGAGGCTTGTCTTGTCAACTATTATGGGCCGGAAGCGAAAATGGGCATGCATCGCGATGAGGATGAAAAGGATTTCTCAGCGCCGGTTGTATCGATTTCGCTCGGGGATATGGCGCGGTTTCGCATTGGCGGATTGCGCCGGAAGGACCGGACCGCGGCATTCGATCTGAGATCGGGCGATGTTGTCGTGCTCGGCGGCGGCGCGCGCCTCGCTTATCATGGGGTCGACCGGATTGTTCCTGGCAGTTCTGATTTGTTGCCGGAAGGCGGGCGATTCAATTTGACCCTAAGGCGCGTTACAGCGCGCAATTAACGGCGTTCGCAGCGACTGACCTGGCAATGGTTCATGCTGAGCGCCGTCAAAATCAGGTTATGCAGCCCGCCGATCAATGGGAATGTAATATTTCGTTCAGATCCAGTTTTGTTTTCATTCATTTCTATTAATGTGTATTAATAATAATTTTGAGAAAGCTAACTTATGCTATCGTTGAGCTCAAATAAATCCTGAATCTTTCGAATAAATATAAGACTATATTGTTTTCATTTATTGTTTATTTACGTCTGCTTGCGACATTTAACCATATATGTCGCGTATGCCGGTTGGATGGGAGTTGAGTATGTTTGGTGTCATTCTAGGAATTGCCGCGTTTGTCATAGGTATTTTTGTCTTTCTCCGGCCTTCCGGCGGACCGGCCCCGAGCTCGGGACAGAACCGCCTCTTCAGGCTTTTCAGTATGTTTCTGAGCAAGGCCGGTGGCGCCGCACTGATCGTGCTCGGCTTGTTCTTTCTGGCCTCCTCATCTTTTGTCTTCATTGACGCCAACAGCATCGGCCATCTGAAACGTATCTATGCGTTCGACGAATTGCCCAAAGGCCGGATCATCGCCCTTGCCGGTCAAAAAGGCCCGCAAGCCCGCATATTGGGACCCGGCTTTCATTTCGTTCCGCTCATCCGGGTTCTCTATGACGTCGAGGAGATGCCGGTCATTAGCGTTCCTGAAGGGTTTTATGGCCAGATCACGTCACGCGATGGCGCAGCCATGCCGGAGGGGATGTACATCGCTCCGGCAATTGCAGATAATGTTTTGTCGAAAATGCTGGACGCTGAATATTATCTCCAAAATGGCGGATATCGCGGACCTCAGGAAACAGTTCTAAAGCCCGGAAGTTATCGCCTGAACCGCTATCTGTTCGACATCAAAGTTCAAAACAGAAAAGCGACGATTATCCCCGCGGGCCATGTCGGCGTTGTGAAATCCAATGTCAAAAGGCCTGGCGCCCGATGTATCGAGGAGAAAGTCTCCGCTTCGGGTGAGGGCGGGAGAGTCGAAGGCGCGCTCACGGTACCGCTGGTACCGAAGGGCTGTGTCGGCATCTGGAAAGAGCCGCTTTTCCCCGGCGCCTATTATCTGAACCGTCAGGCCTATCAGGTCACTCTGGTCGACACCCGTGTGAAAACCTGGGTCTACAAGGGCGGTTACACCAAACGAATTCTTGAACTCACCATCGACGATCAGGGCAACATCAAGCAGCGCGAGCGAACTGAGGTCCAGGTGACCCCAAAAAGTGCCGCCGACAAGGCTGTCTTCGTGAAAATGGAGGGCTGGGATATCCCGTTGGAGCTGCGCGCGCTCGTGCAAATTCAACCAGAAAATGCACCGATTGTCGTCGGCAGCGTCGGGGCGATCTCGGATATCGAAAAACGGATTCTGACGCCTGCAATTCGCTCGATCGTGCGCAACGTCGCCGGCAGTCAGATTAATGTCCCCATAAAAAATGAAGATGGGACGTTGAAAAGCCCGCCCGAGTACCGGACCCGGCCGACCCGCGTCCTCGACCTGATTGACAATCGAGATGCTCTTGAACGCACTATCGAAAAGCTAATTAAGATCGAAGGCCGCAAGGCCGGTGTCGAGATTATGGAAATTCGCCTCGGCGAGCCGTCTTTGCCGCCGGAACTTTTGTTCGCGCGCAAGAGAGAGCAATTGGCTCAGCAATTGTCGCGCGCCTATGAACGCGAAACGGCTGCACAGATCAAACGGACCGAGCGGGAGAAAGCCCGCTCGACGGCGGACCAGCAACCCCGCCTGGTGCGTGCGCAGATCGCCGTCGCAGTGGCCAAGCAGCGGGAAGCCGAACGCGCGGCACTGGGGCGAGCCGAACGCAAATTCCTTGAGGAACTCGCCCTCGGTCAACTTGCACAAGCCAAAGTCTTGGGAAAAGACCGCGTGGCGCTTCTGCAAGGGCTTGAGAAAATGCTGGCAACCCTTGAGCGCAAGCCAGAGCTGGTTTCGCTTGTCAGCCGTCTCGTTCCACATACCGTGGTTGGCGGGTCAAGCAACGGGTTGGCTGGAGCTGCGGCTATTTTTGGCAACGCGTTCCGCAGCCGCGACTCAGATCAGACTCCGGACAAAAAACCGGAATAGCCTTTCCGGAGTGGCTATGAATTCAGAGACCTCCAAATTTGATTTTGGAGGTCTCTAATTTTTTGCTTAGCTAAGCGTTGCGGTCCACGCGCGCGCCGGGTTTTCGCCGGGTTGTGTCCGACGGCCTATTTGGCTCGGGCGGATCTGCCGGCGGTTCGGGTTGCGGTTCGGTTCGACGCTTGGGGGGTGGCGGTTCGGTGGGGCGCGCCTTCGCTTCAGTTTTGGCAGCGACGTCGGGCTGCGATTTGCCAGCCTGTGGGGCGGCGGTGTCTTCAGAAGCTCCAGCCGGCGCCGATTTCGGCATTTTGGCGCCTCCCTTGGCGATGCCCACAAGCGCCGGTCTCAAGACGCGATCAGAGATCATATATCCTGCTTGCACCACTTCGACGATCGTTCCAGCAGGGACGTCTGCATTTTCCAACTCAAACATCGCTTGATGCACATTCGGATCGAATCGTTGCCCCTTCGGGTCGACCCGCGTAATGCCATGCTGCTCAAACGTGCTTTGGAGCCCCTTTTCGGTCATCATGACCCCTTCGAGCAGGGATTGGAGCGCGGCATCGGTGGCCACGGCTTCGGGCGGTACGGCATCAATGGCGCGGCGGATATTGTCGCCGATGCTGAGAATATCGTTAGCGAATTGAGTGATCGCATATTTCGCTGTTTCGGCCTTTTCGCGCTCTGTGCGTTTGCGGAGATTGTCCATATCCGCCATGGTCCGTAACAAGCGTTCCTTTAGCTCAGCATTTTCCGCCTCGAGGTTGATCTTCTCTTCGGGGAGAGTTTCGGTGTCCGGAATTTCCTGTGCGGGCTCCGGAGGCGGCGGCGCATCAGCTTTCGATCTTGGATCATCTTCATTTGCCGCCGGTTGTTGGGGCTGACCCGATTTCGGCCCTGCCGTGGTTTTTTCGGCTTTGTTTTCTCGTTTAATGTCGCTCATAAAACGGAAGTCTCCCTTGTGGCAGCTCTGCTCTATGGGGCTTCGAGTGCCGCGTGAGCCAGCAGTCTTTGCCTGGGCATTTTTTGGCTATGCATTAACGGCCTCAATTCATTTCCCGAACTTGTATGTGGGCCGATCCTGGTTTCAGGCAATGTGAATCGTGTTATTTTGGATAGGCCGGTTTGATGCCTCCTGCATCTTTGTTGCAATTGTACTGCAGCCAGCGGCCTTTTATCATCCTGCGCGCCAAATCCAAGCTAATTCCAGTTGTGCAATCGAACGAAGGACAGCTCATGAACGCCCTGCGTTGAGTAACCTTACGACTTGGCCGATTTCTGTACCTCAAACATCATTTATGGCACAGAGATGGTTTATCTTGGATATCATTCGTCGCGGCAAAAAAATCAAGGCAGCAGGCGGCCAACCAGCTTCGCCGTATAATCTACAATTGGGATAATCCGTGCATAGTTGAGGCGTGTCGGACCAATAACACCCAAAACGCCGACGATCTGGCGGTCTAGATCCTGGAATGGAGCAACGATGAGTGAGGAACCGGATAGCGAGAAAAGTTGGTTCTCCGAGCCAATAAAAATCCGCACACCCTCTGCCCGCTCTGCAAGCCCCAAAAGTTGAATCAGGTCTTTCTTGGTTTCCAAATCGTCGAACAGCGTGCGGATACGTTCCAGATCCTCGTTGGCGTTGACGTCTTCCAGGAGGTTGGACCGGCCGCGTACGATAAGACTTTTGGAATCTTCCTGGCCGCCGGACCAAGTGGCGAGCCCTTCCTCGATAAGGTTTGTCGTCAGCTCGTCCAGCTCTTGCCTGCAGCTCTCAAGTTCAGCGTCGACGCGTGCGCGGGCCTCGGCAATCGTCTTGCCCCGAATTCGCGCATTGAGATAATTCGAGGCTTCAACGAGCGCCGACGGCGGCAGGCCGTGGGGCAAAGAGAGAATGCGGTTCTCGACCGATCCGTCCTCGCCGACAAGAACGACAAGCGCGCGCGCCGGGTCCAAACTGACAAATTCAATATGTTTCAGTTTGCTGCTTTGCTTATCTGTGAGGATCACACCGGCGCAGCTTGAAAGACCGGAGAGCATTTCGCCCACCTGGGCCAACACGTCCTCCGTGGCTTTGTCGGCTTGGTTGCCTCTCATTTGCTGGTCGATTTGCCGGCGCTCCTCGTCGCTGAGGTCGCCAAGCTCGAGCAGCCCGTCGACAAAGAGGCGCAGTCCCGATTCCGTCGGCAGACGACCCGCCGAAGTATGGGGTGCGTATATCAAGCCAAGCGCCTCCAAATCCGACATCACATTGCGGACGGATGCTGGCGAAAGTGATATTGGAAGCTGCCGGCTGACATTGCGTGAGCCAACAGGTATACCCGTCGCGATATAGGACTCGACGATCTCACGAAAAATTTCGCGCGATCGCGAATTTAACTGCTGAAGCTCGCTAAGGCCTTCCTTCATCACAGCTGATGTTGAAAGTCGGTCCTGTGTCATTTGTCACTAGAATTTAAGGTGTTCATGGAGAGCCGTCAAATAATTGGCACACGATTGGTTGATCTGAACGCCACTCTCACTTAGGCTGCGCGGCGCTTGCGGTGTGGTTCATTGCGCTTGCGGCGTCTAAATTCCCAACAATAATACGGTATCCTGTCATGCGCCCTTCAAACAGACAGCCAGACGAATTGCGGCCTGTTGCCCTCGAACGCGCTGTCTCGCGCCATGCCGAGGGATCTTGTCTCATAAAATGTGGCAATACTCATGTGTTATGCAATGCCAGCGTAGAGGAAAAAGTGCCCGGTTGGCTAAAGGGTCAGAGCCGAGGCTGGATTACGGCAGAATATGGCATGCTCCCCCGGGCAACCAGCGAGCGGATGCGCCGGGAGGCCGCGATGGGCCGGCAATCCGGACGCACCCAGGAAATTCAGCGTCTCATTGGCCGTAGCCTGCGGGCCGTTGTTAATTTGTCCTCCCTTGGTGAACGGCAAATCATTATCGATTGCGATGTGCTGCAAGCCGATGGCGGCACGAGAACCGCGTCGATTACCGGCGCTTGGGTCGCATTGCACGACTGTATCGAGTGGATGAGGGCGCGCGATATGGTGAAAGGCGATGTTTTGAAAGACACGGTGGCCGCGGTCTCTTGCGGCATCTATCGCGGCCAGCCCGTACTCGATCTCGATTATCCGGAGGATTCAGAAGCCGATGCCGATGCTAATTTCGTCATGACCGGCTCAGGCGGCATTGTCGAGATCCAGGGGACGGCGGAAACGGAGCCCTTTTCTCAAGAAATGTTCGATCGCCTTGTCGCACTGGCAAAGTTAGGGATCGACGAGCTTTTGAAATTACAGAAATTGACTGTGTCTTAATGAATGGCGGCACTCTCAAGCGCGGTCTGCGACTCGTGGTGGCGAGCCACAATTCGGGAAAAGTCCGCGAAATACGAGAATTGCTTAAACCGTTCGGCGTTGAAACCGTCTCGGCGGGAGAACTTGATCTCTCCGAGCCTGAAGAAACGGGCGAAAGCTTTTCTGCGAATGCCGAGTTGAAAGCCGTGGCTGCCGCGCTGGCTGCCGGTCTCCCTGCCTTGGCGGATGATTCCGGACTAGAGGTTGCCGGGCTTGACGGTGCGCCTGGCATTTATTCCGCGCGCTGGGCAGGGCCGGACAAGGATTTCTCTGTCGCTATGGCCCGGGTGGCGCGCGAGCTTGACGGGGCCGGTGTGACAGATGCTGGCGCGACAAATGCTGGCGCGACAGACAATGACCCGCGCCGGGCCAACTTTACTTGCGCCCTTGCGCTTGGCCAACCGGATGGCGGCGTGCAATTATTTGAGGGCAAAGTGTTTGGCCAAATCGTTTGGCCGCCACGGGGGACAAAGGGTTTCGGTTATGACCCAATTTTCGTTCCCGATGGATTCAACGAAACGTTCGGTGAAATGGAGCCGGACCAGAAACATGCCATATCCCACCGTGCCCGCGCCTTCGAAGCCTTCGTCAACGCCTGTCTCGCGGCAAGCGGACGCTGAAGCTCCTGGATTCGGGGTCTATATTCACTGGCCCTTTTGTGAATCGAAATGTCCTTATTGCGATTTTAATTCCCATGTCCGCGCGGGCGGCGTCGATGAAGACCGGTTCCTCAAAGCCTATCTGAGCGAACTGGACTATATGGCGCAGTTGGCTCCCGGCCGGGTCGTGCAAACAGTCTTTTTCGGCGGTGGCACACCGTCGCTGATGCCGGCATCTATCATTGAAGCCATTCTCGAAAAAATCGCGGCGTGCTGGCAGATGGGTGACGATCCGGAAATTACCATAGAGGCCAATCCATCGAGTGTGGAGGCCTTTCGGTTCCAAGCTTACCAACGCGCCGGCGTTAATCGGATTTCCGTTGGCGTTCAGTCTCTCATTGACGCTGATTTAAGAACGCTGGGGCGATTGCATAGCGCCGATGAGGCGAGAGCCGCTCTTGAGATTGCCATTGGGACATTCGGCCGGGTCAATGCCGACCTCATCTATGCCCGGCCTGGGCAATCTGGCGCCGATTGGCGCGCGGAACTCAGCGCGGTTGTTGAACTGGGCTTAGGACATCTTTCCCTCTACCAGCTCACCATCGAGCCGGAGACGCCGTTCGCCAGGCTCCACGCGATGGGCAAGCTTGATATTCCCGATGGGGATCAGGCAAGCGAGCTTTTCGCGATCACCCAGGAGATTTGCGCCGGCGCTGGGTTGGCGGACTATGAGATTTCCAACCATGCCCGGCCCGGCGAGGAATGCCGGCACAATTTAATTTATTGGCGCTATGGCGAATATGCGGGCGTCGGTCCCGGCGCACACGGACGATTGGTCCTCGCCGGTGCGCGTCATGCATTAAGTTCGGTTCGCCATCCCGAAAGCTGGTGCGCCAGCGTCGAGGCAACGGGGTCTGGGCTCAACGAGCAAGATCCTCTTGACGCACACGCCCAGGCCGACGAAATGCTGCTTATGGGTTTACGCTTGCGGGACGGGCTCGACGTTACGCGCTTCGCCGCGCTCACGGGTTTTCACTTTGACTGCGCGGTCGTCAATCAGCTTGAAGGCGACGGATTAATTGAAGTGCGCAATGAGGGCCGCGTAATCTGCGCCTCGGACCGCGGACGGTTGCTTTTGAACCGGCTGATCTTGGAGTTGTCAGAGGCCATCCGGCCGGTTGAGAGAATGGATTAATTGTTCAGGAACAATTTACCGGTTACCGGTTCACCAAAGATCGCGGAATTAGAACTGCGCCTGTCCAAAGACACTCGGTGCGGCATCGACGACCCGGGATCCAAATTTTTGGACTTCAAGAATAGCAAGGCCGCGCTCCGACGAGCCGTCGGCAAGAAGCCGGAACAGTCCGTCCACACCGGCAAAGCCGCTTAAACGCGTAATCTGAGCGGTGCTATACCGTTTGCCGCGCGGATTTCCCGACAAGGAAACCGCAAGACTCACAGCATCATAAGCAAGGCTTGCAATTCGCGGCGGGACGTTGCCGTAGGTCTTGACATAGCGCTGGGTAAACTCCCGCCAGCCGCGCGGCTCCGGTGCCGGGAACCAGCCGCCGATCAGAGATTTCTGCCGTCCGATATTTGCGAAGTCCCAACGGCCCGTGCCCATGAGTTGAACGGTCTTCGTATCGATTTCAAAATACGGTATTAGTGGCGACAAGGTTGGCAGCGAATCGGGCCCCCCCGGAATCAGCAAAGCATCGAGGGCTGTGTCTTCATTCTTCGCAATTTCGGAAATTTTGCGGGCCGGCTCAAGCATACCGTTGGCATCGAGCGGAAAGGTCTCGATAGCGAGGATTTGTCCGCCGTGCGCTGTGACTTCCTTTTGGAAAACGCTTTTAACAACCTGGCCATAGGCGGTATCGGGAACCAGGGCCGCGAATGTTTTCTTTCCCTTGCTGATAGCATAGGAGACGATCCGCGGAACATCGCGGCCAGCGAGGAAGCTCAGCAGAAACACGCCGTTTCCAGCAACGCTTTGGTCAGATGAAAATGCGATCACCGGAACCTTTGCTTGCCGGGCAACCGGGGCGACCGAGGAAACTGATTTCGCGAATAGCGGACCGATAATCAGTTCGGCACCGTTTTTGATCGCCGATTCTGCAGCGGCCTGTGCGCCTTCAGGCGTGCCTTTCGTATCCTTGGTAATGAGCAATATGTTTGGATTATCAAACTCAAAAAGCGCCAGCTCACCGGCCTGTTTCAATGCTTTGGCGGCTATGGCGGTGTTGCCCTTCGCCGACAAGGGCAACAGGAGCGCGACTTTGACGCTTGTGCGCTTTTGCAAAGGCCGCGACGCGTCCGGTTCAAAATTGGTATCGTTAATCGAGCCAGAGATCAGAGTTCCGCCGCCACCGCCAGCAGTACATGCGGCAAGCAAGCACACACCAATAGTGCCCACAACAGCGCGCCGCGTGAGCGAAATCAATGATTTAGTGGCCGTTTTGTGCCCCATATTCTTTGTCTTTCAAGTGCAACCGAAACATATCGTCCGTTGCACTCCGATCAGGTCAAAGCCCGCAATTTTCGAGGCCTTAAAAGGGTGCGCACTCAATTTTTGCCCCTGCTCTAGCTTCGTTTAAGGGCAGACTATGGCCGGATCGTGTTATGACAAAAAGATAACAGCTGGATTCGCGGTTTTAAGCAACCCCTTAGCTCGAATTAGACTCAAGTTAACGGCTTGAATCTTCGATTGGAATCGCGTGCGATAGGAACTGATACTGCGGCCGCCGGCGCCAGCGCAGCACTATCAGTTAGGGCGTGAATTTGTCTTCCTCGCGGGACGATAAAAGCAGGGTCAAGCCATCAGAGCCGCTTCGGCAACGCGCCGATGATGTGCTTGGTCATTTGCTCGACCAGACCCTAACCAGCGGGCTCTATCTCGTCGCCACGCCGATAGGGCATCTTGGCGATATTTCAATCAGAGCCTTAAGCGTGTTGGCGAACGCGGATGTGATCTATTGCGAAAATCCCCGCCATTCTCGAAAACTTCTCAACCATTACGCTATCAAATCAGAACTCGGCGCCTATCATGAACATAATGCCGGGCGCGAGCGGCCTCGCATTCTCGCAAGCCTCGAAGCAGGCCGATCCGTGGCGCTCATTTCCGATGCCGGAACGCCGCTTATTTCGGATCCGGGCTTTAAGCTCGTGCGTGACGTGCAAGACCAGGGTTACCCGGTTCTTGTGGTGCCCGGCCCTTCGGCGCCGATCGCCGCGCTGACGCTCTCCGGTCTGCCGACCGACCGGTTTTTTTTCGAAGGTTTTCTGCCGGCAAAACCGGTCCAGCGGAAAAAGCGCTTAGCGGAGATCGCCGCGTTTCCGGCAACGCTTGTTCTGTTCGAGACAGCGCAACGAATGGCCGCAAGTCTGGCCGATATGGCTGACATATTGGGCTCGCGGGATGCTGCTCTTGTAAAGGAGCTCACAAAAATTCATGAGGCCGTTGAGCGCGCCACGCTCAACGAGCTTGTTGCGTCATTTTCCGAGAGTGATCCGAAAGGCGAGTTCGTCATCGTTATCGCGGCGCCTGCCAAGGATGGCGTCGATGAGGCGGAGATCATGACGCATTTGCGGCCTGCTCTCGACACCATGAGCGTGCGCGATGCAACTCGGCAGATTTCTGATGAGTTGAACGTTCCCCGCAACCGCGTCTATGAGCTGGCTCTTGAGATGAAGCGGGAAATGGAGACTTGAAAATGGGCGTTACGGCGGACCGCCTAATACCAATGGTTCATGAGTTTGACTCATGAACCATTGGCTAGCGCGACCGCGTGGTCCGCGCCTGATAGTGCGTGAGCCTGCGTGGCGCGTGAACGCCATCGGTCATTGCCAATGACCGACCGTATAAAGGCACGCAAAGCGCGCCGCCAGCGATCCTATCGCAAAGGCCGATGGGCTGAACAGATCGCTGCGGCTTTTCTTATGGCGAAAGGCTATCGCATCTTGAACCGGCGTTTCCGCTGTCCGGTTGGTGAGGTTGATCTTATCGCCGTGCGGGGCCGCCGCTTGGCCTTCGTCGAAGTCAAGGTCCGGCCGACCCTCGATGCCGCGCTATGGGCCGTGACGCCGCGCCAACAGGACCGGATTTCACGGGCTGCGGCTTATTGGCTACAGTCGCGCCCGCTCGAGGGCGATCAGGACATCGGATTAGATGTGATTGCCTTAGCCCCATGGCGATGGCCGCGACATGTCACCAATGCATTTCTTGCGTGAGGTCATTCCCCTATTTACAAGACCATAGCGGCCTGCATGAGCGCCGGGCCCTCAGCAAGCAGACAGGGATGAAGGAGTGAAAGTCTATGGCGCTGAAAGCAGCCTTCCAAATGGATCCGATCGACAGGATAGATATTCGCGGTGATTCCACCTTTGCCCTGCTTCTCGAAGCTCAACGGCGGGGGCATGAAATTTTTTACTACGAGCCTGCCGGTCTCTCAATGATGGATGGCCGGTTGCATGCGTCTGGGCATGAGATCGAGGTGCAGGATGATCAGAATAGTCATTACCGGCTTGGTGAGGCGCGCCGCGCCGATCTCTCGGAATTCGACGTGGTTCATCTCCGCCAGGACCCACCCTTCGATATGAGCTATATCACGACCACTCATTTGCTAGAGAAAATCCACCCGGAAACGCTTGTCGTCAACGATCCGGCCCATGTCCGCAACGCGCCGGAAAAGCTTTTTGTGACCGAATATCTGGATTTAATGCCGCCGACACTGATCACGCGGTCCGTGGAAGATGTGAAAGCGTTTCGCGTTGAACATAAGGACATCATTGTCAAACCGCTCTATGGCAATGGCGGCGAGGCGGTTTTCCGGCTCTCTCCCGATGATCGGAATTTGGCGTCTTTGGTGGAGCTCTTCCAGACCGTCTTCCGCGAGCCCTTTATTGTGCAGAAATATCTTGCCGCCGTGCGCGAGGGCGACAAGCGCATCATCTTGATCGATGGCGAGGTTGCCGGAGCCATCAACCGGATTCCACCAGCAGATGATACGCGCTCGAACATGCATATCGGTGGTAAACCAACGCCGGTCGAGCTTACCGATCGCGATCTGGAAATTTGCGCCGCGCTGGGTCCGGAGCTAAAGAAGCGCGGGCTGATCTTTACCGGGATCGATGTGATCGGGACGTATCTCACCGAAATCAATGTGACCTCGCCGACGGGTATACGCGAAGTCAAGCGCTTCGGCGGCAACGACATTGCGGCAATGATCTGGGACGTGATCGAGGCCAAACGGGCGGGATAAGTTCGGCGCGCGTTAAACCCTAACCCCACAATAAAAAACGGACCGCCCGTAAAGGCGGCCCGCGTGAGATCAACGGCCAGTGGTTCAGAATCTTAATTCTGATTCTGGCAAATCACAGAGAGACCGAAGGCTGCTCCGCAATCTCCGTGAATTCCAAAAACGGCACCGGCAGCATGAGATCTTCACTTGACATTGGATCACCTCCTTTCAGTTGTTTCGACTTGGAAGAGACTAGCGCTGGACGGCGCGTGTTGGGCATCCGGCACTTTTGCGTTCCGGCCAGACGTATAGCATAAAACAGACTTAGGCGTCACTGACGGGTCCAGAGTGCTTCCGGATAAAGTGGAAATAGGTTTTCCGATTAAGTTGCACGCAAAATCAAAGAACTA
>BFAS01000065.1 GCA_008974985.1 bacterium MnTg02 | reverse complement strand
TTTGACAAGTGGCACGGGGATTTAGGGCCGAAGCTCGGGCAGTTGTGGATAATCCTGGGCCGCCGCGGCGCTGGCTGATTGTAGAAGCCGACCACAGGTTCCGCCGGGCGGCTCAGGCCGGTCAGAATGAAGCCTTCGCGGGGGTACAGTTCTTTGCTGGATACCCTCAATCTTGGCGCCCCCCCCCCGGCGCGTGCGTTCCACGAGCTGGCCTGATAGCTGAAGTTGGCATGGAAGAGGTAAACTAGGCGGGCGGGCGATGGGACGGTGAACTTAATCGGCTATGCGCGAATTGCAATAATCTTGGCGGAATCGAAGAAATGCCTGGAGATTTCGTCTGCAGGCCGCGGCGGGCTGAACAAATATCCTTGACCTTCGGTGTAGCCTTCGGCGCGAACACTCGCGAGCTGTTCCTCGGTTTCGATGCCTTCTGCAGTTGTGGTCATTCCGAGGCTGTTACCGAGACTCGCCACAGCCCGGATGATCGCCACCGCATCATGTCGCGCCGAAAGATCTCTAACAAAGGAGCCATCGATCTTGATTTTGTCGAATGGGAAACTGCGCAAATAGCTGAGAGACGAGTAGCCGGTACCGAAATCATCCATTGCGATCCGTGCTCCCAAACTGCGCAGCAGATGAAGCGTTTCCAATGTGGATTTGTTGTCCTGCAAGAGAATAGATTCCGTAATTTCCAACTCTAGTCTTTCGGCAGCTACGCCCGATGACGCCAGGGCGCTAATGACGATGGGTACGAGACCGCCGCTCTTAAACTGTACGGGAGAGAGATTGACGGCAACTTTGATGTGATCGGGCCAGTTTGCGGCTTCGGCGCATGCTTGCCGCAGCACCCATTCGCCGAGCGGTACAATGACGCCGATCTCTTCGGCGAGGGGGATGAATTTAGCGGGCGATATCAATCCGCGCTGGGGATGGCGCCATCGCAAAAGGGCCTCGAACCCAGACAGTTTATCGGACTGCAGATTAAAGAGCGGTTGATAGTGGAGCTCGAATTCATGCCCATCGAGCGCCTTCCGGAGGTCGAGTTCCAATTCGCGCCGCGCCCTCATATGCGCATCCATCTCCGCCTCAAAGAAGCGAAAGATGCCACGTCCGTCGCTCTTAGCCCTGTACAGCGCCATATCGGCATTCTTCAGCAGCTGGTCCGGATCGTTGCCGTCATTGGGCGCGATAACAATTCCGAAACTCGCATCAATAACGACTTGATGCCCTTTCAAATCGAACGGTTTCTTGATCGCGTCATAGAATCGGTTTGCAAGCGCTGTCGCGCCTTGCGGCTGGTCTTCGGAGGTTTGAACGATTGCAAATTCGTCACCGCCCAATCGGGCAATTGTGTCCGTCTCTCCGACGCAGCCGCGCAACCTTGTCGCAATCGCTTTCAGCAATTCGTCGCCGATCGGATGACCCAAGGTTTCGTTGATGCTTTTGAAATGGTCGAGATCGAGACACAGAACCGCGAACTGTTGGCCATTCTGGGCCGATTGTAGAGCGTGTTCGATACGCTCACGCAAAAGCACGCGGTTGGGCAGATCCGTAAGCGCGTCATGTTTCGCCATATGCGCAATCTGCATTTCGATGCGTTGGATCTCCGTCATGTCGTCATGCGTGGCGAGCCAGCCGCCGTTGGACATTGGCCGATGCACGATCGCGATATGGCGTCCGCTTGTGAGTTCTTGAATTTTGGTCGATGGCGCGCCCTCGACAACCGCAGTGAGCCGTTCTTGAATATATGTTTCCGGTTCATCGCCAGCGTAGACGCCACTGGCTATACGATGCTCTATAATTTCTCGGAAATAAGTTCCTGGCTGCGCTAACCGGGCGGGAAGATCATACATTTCGATATAACGGTCATTGCAGACGACAAGCCGCTGCTCTTCGTCAAACATGCACAATCCTTGCGACATGTTATCGAGCGCGGCGTTGAAGCGTTCATTTTGGTCACTCAATTCGGCGTCTCGCTGGGCCAATTCTCCCAAGGCCGCTTCCGCTTTCTCTCTGGCTTTTTCGGCTTCTTCGAGATTGCAGCGCGCGGCATCTAGTGCGTCGGCATAGTCGGCCGCATGGGCTGCCTCGGAAAGAATTCCTCTCGCCTTATGGGTGGCCACTCCAAGAAAAATCGTAACGGCGATCAGGCTGACGGCTTTCTCAATTTCGGCGCCGAGTAAGATGCCGAAGGAGGTAAGATATTCGGGGTAACTGTGCGTGAGAGCCGGCGTCCCATCTATTAAAACAGTGGCGAAAACGATTACACACCAACCGGCAACAGCCGTCCCGCCGGCAATGATTATTGGTCGTGGATGAAACCTTAAGGCCCGGAGAGCAATCAGGACGAACAGAAGCATGAATGATGGCGCCTTCAGTACACCGCCGGCCGGGTGACCATAGGCGAACTGGTAGCTCCAGATCAGCAAGAGAAAAATTGAAAGATCAACAAAATTGAGAACATCCAATGGACGTTCTGACAAGTGCCCGGAATTTGCAATTGACAGCCTTAGGGTTGAGGTCACAAGCAACCCCGCCAATGCGGAAACCACCCAGAGATTGAACGAATGCGAGCCATTGCTGAACTGTGCCAGAAGATGCAAGAGCAGCACAAAGCAGGCAATTGCGGCTTGCGCTACCGCGATCGCTTTTTCGCCCTTAATGTCATGAGCAATCAACTTCTGCTGCAAGCGGTCCGACGTTGAACCGGGAAGATCCCTGCTCTTCCCGTCGGGGTTTTGGCGACTTGGCGCCGGCACATTTGCACCCATATCGATTCCTACGCACACTTGGATCTTTTGAATCGATTTCCCAGGTCAATCCTGAGGTTTGGCCATTGAGGGCGGCACATTGTTCGATTTTCGATTCTTGGCAAGCTTTAGAGAATAGCGGAAAGTTGTTAAATATTGGCCTACACCTATAAATACATCGAGCCTCTCGATAGCCCACCATGGGTTGTATTATTTCCCGCATGCTTCTACGTCCCATGCAGCAATCTCATGCAACGAACCATCGGTCGGTCATAAGCTCTTTTGGCAATAGGTCTTGCCGAGTATCGAATGGAAGGCCAAAATTACCGTTTAAAAGCGGGAGCGTGAAAGAACTCAGACTTGCTTTTTCTTTGGTTCTATGGCGCTCCGGGATGGCGTGAAATATGCTGGTGCGGCGCGATAGTCGATTGCCGGCGACTTCTAAGATCGCTTTGCAATTTGTGATTGGAAGTTCAAACTTGCATTAATGAGATATCTTTTCCCATGAGTGAGGAATGCTAATGGCAGCTATAACGAAACGATTGGCATCCTTCGCGGCGGATCTTCGCTATGAAGATTTGCCTAACCCTATCGTGGAGCGCGCGAAACGGCTGATCCTGGATGTCACTGGCATCATGATCCGCGCCCGGCATGATGCGGAATCGACGCCAAGCCTGATCGCCGCCGTAGAAAAGCTGGGGCTAGCTGACGGGACGTGCTCGGTTTTTGGCGATAGCAGATCCTATGCGCCGCCCGCGGCGGCGCTGATCAACGGGACGTTGGCGCATTCGCTTGATTTTGACGATACCCATGCGGAAGGTTCATTGCATTCGTCGGCTCCGATCGTGCCGGCGGCACTTGCTGCGGCGGAAATGGTCAATGCTTCGGGCAAGGATCTAATTGCCGCAATCGTCGTGGGCTATGAAATCCAGATCAGGCTTTCGCTGGCGCTCAATCCTTCGGATCATTATGACCGCGGCTTTCACCCGACGGCCACCTGTGGTGTTTTCGGCGCCGCCGCGGCTGCCGGCAAGCTCTTGGGTATGGACGCCGAAGGCATTCAAAACGCGTTCGGCATCGCGCTTAGCCAATCTGCGGGATCCATGGAGTTTCTGGCTGATGGGGCGTGGACGAAACGCTCGCATGTCGGGCAATCCGCGCAAAATGGCCTGATGTGCGCGGTGATGGCCGATGAAGGATTTCGCGGTGTCCGTCAAGCCTTCGAGGGCAAGGCTGGTTTCTTTGCCGCCTATGCGCCGAATGCCGTGCCGGAGAAAGCGATTTCCGGACTTGGCGAGACGTGGGAGACCATGCGTTTGGCCGTGAAGCCCTATCCATCATGCCGCTATAGCCATGCTCCGCTCGACGGTCTCATTGCTCTGATGAAAGAGCATGATTTCGATGCAGAGGATGTGGACGAGGTGGAAATCGGCTTGCCGCAAACCGGTTGGAACATTATTGGCGATCCGGCGCATGACAAACAAAACCCCAATAGTGTTGTCGATGGCCAGTTCTCAATGCCGTTTTGCGCTGCGGTTGTCTTGCAGGAAGGCGGTCTCGTTTGGGACGATTACGCCAAACATATCAATAGTGGGAAAACGCGTGCCCTTTGCAAGAAGGTGCGAACTTTTGTCGATGAGCGCGCTGAAGCCGAATTTCCAACAAATATGAGCGGTGTGGTCCGCATTCGAACGTCGCGAGGTGAATTCGAAACCTTTGTCATTGTGCCCAAAGGCGAGCCCGGAAATTTCCTCTCGGATGAGGCGTTCCGAGCTAAATTCGATGGGCTTTGCGAACCCTATCTCGGTGCGGAGAGAACAGATCTCCTTGCCAATTCCTTGATGTCGCTCGATAAAGCCAACTCAATTCAATCGGTGATGGCCTTGAGCCAAAATAGTGAAGTTTAAAGAATGGTTGCAGAGGCAAAGCGCGTCGGGCCCAACCGGTACCGGGAATCCTACGGCCGCTATTTCGAGGATTTCACCGTCGGCGATATTTACGAACATCGCCCGGGCCGAACGATTTCGGAAGCGGACAACACCTGGTTCACACTTCTCACCATGAACCAGCATCCGTTGCACTTCGACGCGGAATATGCGGGAAAAAGCGAATTCGGAAAGCCAGTGGTCAATAGCTGCCTCACGCTCTCAATGGTCGCCGGGATGAGCGTTTCCGATATTAGTCAAAAGACGATTGCCAATCTCGGTTGGGACAAGATTAGGCTCACGGCGCCTGTCTTTAACGGCGATACGATTTACGCGGAATCGGAAGTGCTGTCGAAACGGGACTCGAAATCACGGCCAACACAGGGGATTGTCACAGTGAAATCGGTAGGCAAGAAGGCTGACGGAACCATATTCATGACGTTCGAGCGCACAATGCTGATTCCAAAACGTGGTCACGCCGTCGACGACCAGGCGGATTATTAAAGATGGAAGCGCGTAATATTACCCAAACCGAGGAACAGGTCCTCATTCTCGATAGCGTCGCGCAGTTTTTGCGGCGCGACGTCGAACCCTATGCCCATGACCTTGAGGCGCGTGATGAATATCCGCGCGAGATCGCTGACAAGATGGCGGACCTCGGATTGTTCGGCGCAACGATCTCTCCGGAATATGGCGGGCTTGGCCTTTCGGCACTGACGTTTGCAAAGATTACGGAGATGGTTTCCTCAGTGTGGATGTCGGTCAGCGGCATCTTCAGCTCCCATCTGATCATGGCTGCCGTCGTCGAGCGGTACGGTACCGATGAGATGAAGCAGGCCTATCTTCCCCGCTTCGCATCCGGCGAGCTTAGAGGTGGCATTGCGCTGACGGAACCCGATTGCGGAACCGATCTGCAAGGCATCCGGACGCGGGCGAAAAGAGACGGCGGGGACTATGTGATCACCGGCTCCAAGATGTGGATTACCAATTCGGTTGAAGGTCAGATCTTGCTGGTGCTGGTCAAGACCGATATGGAGGCGGTGCCCCCGCATCGCGGCATGAGTTTGCTTCTTGTCGACAAAGCGCGTGGATATAAAGCGAAAAAATTGAAAAAAGTCGGCTACCGGGGGATCGATACCGGCGAGCTGCAATTTGACGATGTCCGAGTGCCGGCCGAGAATTTAGTTGGTACTGAGGAAGGACGCGGCCTGCAACAGATCTTAAACGGATTGGAGCTTGGGCGGATCAATGTCGCCGCCCGGGGGGTTGGGCTTGCCGACGTGTGTCTTAGGGAATCCCTCGCCTATGCCCAGACCCGGCAAACATTTGGCAAGCCGATCTGCCGCCACCAGACCATTCAAATAAAACTTGCCGATATGGCGACCCGCGTTGAGGCCGCGCGCTTGCTGGTTGAGCGAGCCGCAAATGCGTATGATTCAGGGCAGCGTTGCGATCTCGAAGCGGGGATGGCGAAACTCTTCGCAACCGAAGCCGCAGTGGAAAATTCGATGGAGGCCATGCGTATCCACGGCGCATACGGCTACTCGAAAGAGTATAATATCGAGCGCTACTATCGCGATGCGCCGCTGTTGGCGATCGGAGAAGGGACCAACGAGCTACAACGCATTATCATCGCCCGCCAACTCGTCGAGCGGAATCCGGTTTAAGTTGGGGGGCTTGTAAATTGACCGATATGCTTCCGCTCGCAGGTCTTCGCGTTCTAGCCGTTGAGCAATATGGCGCCGGCCCCTTCGGGACGATGTTCCTGGCCGACCAGGGCGCGGAACTGATCAAGATTGAAAACCCCAATACGGGCGGTGATTTCGCCCGGGACGTCGGGCCCTATTTTTTTACCGACCAAGACTCGGAATTTTTCCACGCCTACAATCGCAATAAGAAAAGCTTGAGTCTTGACCTGAGCCGCCCCGAAGGCGTGTCCATATTCCACGAGTTGGTCGCGACGGCCGATGCGGTGGCATCCAATCTTCGCGGTGATGTGCCGGACAAGCTCGGTTTGACCTATGACGCCTTGCGGACGGTGAATGAGAAAATCGTTTGCGCGCATCTGTCCGCCTATGGCCGCACCGGCCCCAGGGCAAGCTGGCCCGGTTTCGATTATCTGATGCAGGCAGAAGCTGGATATTTCTCTCTTACCGGAGAACCGGATACGCCACCCGCCCGATTTGGTCTCTCAATGGTCGACCAGATGACCGGGCTTGCCTTGGCCTACGCGCTTCTTGCCGGCATCACCGGAGCCAGGGCGACAGGACAGGGGCGGGACATGGATGTCAGTTTGTTCGACATTGCGCTCTCGAACACCTCATATCCGGCTATCTGGTATCTGAATGAGGGCCATGTGCAGCAGCGTCTGCCGCGCTCGGCGCATCCCTCGCTCACACCCTGCCAGCTCTATCAAACGCGAGATGGCTGGATCTTTATTATGTGCAATAAGGAAAAATTCTGGCCGGTGCTTTGCACGGTTCTTGGACGGGAAGATTGGGCCGGCGATCCGCGATTTAAAAATTTTAAAAACAGGC
>BFAS01000064.1 GCA_008974985.1 bacterium MnTg02 | reverse complement strand
CTCGCCATCCAAGATAACCGCCGACGGCGCGGCGTCGCGGCTGGCGGTCAACTTGTTGGCTTCATCGGGTGTGACGTGTCCTTGCAGGCCAGGCGCGGAGGAGATCACCGACAGCCACATAACGCCATCACCCGTCGCCTTTTTCTGCAAGGCCTGCATATTGCCAGTGCCGTAATGTTTACCCACAAACGGGCACTCATGATTGGTCCATTCGAGCACAACGGTTTTGCCGCGGAGATCGCTCAGCCTGTAGGATTTTCCGTCGCTAGCAACGCCTATGAAATCCGGCGCCATCTTGCCGATCGAAGGGTCCGCAAACGCAGGAGAGATGGCAAAACTCAAGGTGAAGCTTGCAACAAGCGCGCCGGCCAGGCCGAACAATTTTTGCATGAGTGTTGCGTCCGTCATATGAAAAGCCTCCGTCACATTGATCGGCGGCGGAAGATCATCTCGTCCCGCGTCCGCCAGCAGATCTTCATATATACAAAGAAAAGGGCACGCCGGTGGCACAATTTCGAAAGTGCGCATGGCGCGGCCCGAGAGAGTGCGATCCGGGGCGAATTGGAACGCATGGTGATAACAGGCTATTCGCGCACCATCGCAACCGTCATTCCCTCGAACCGGATGGTCGTATAAAATCGCCCATCAAATCCGGATTCGAACCGTTGGCTGCGGCGTCAAACGCTGTGACGGGACAAAGGGGATGAGAAATGTACTACAGAATGTCGACCTATCAAGGCCGGACCGGCTCGCAGCATGCGCTTATTGCTAAAGCCGATGCACTGCGCGCGCAAATGAAAGCCCTTCCTGGCGTCCGCTCAATCCAAATGATTGATATGGGCGGCGATCATTATTTGACCCTTGCGGCCTACGACAGCGCCGAGGATGCCGCCTCCGCGGCCGAAAGCGTAAAAACCTTGTATGCAGAGCTTGCCGATCTGATCGACCTGGACACGCTAAAATTCGAGGGCGGAAACGTCGTCTGGGAGCTTTAGGGCCTGTTTGCAGGTGTGACGGCGGCGCCATCGATTTCAGCAACGAGCGCGATGATCTGTTTGCCAAGGGGACAGGTTAAGGTTGGCGCGCAATGCTGTCTGACCGCCCGGCGATTGACTTAAATCTGTCGTACTTAATCCAAAACACGGATGAAGCCGAAGGGATTTGCTCAATGATCAGACTCGCAAAAATTTTCGCCGGCGCGATTGCCGCCATGCTGTTGCCAGCAACGGCCGGGGCCGCGGAATTTAAGGGCGCAGGCAGCACGACCTTTGCAACGGTTACGGAAGAAATCACCAAGCTTTCAGAGGATCACACTCTGACACGGTTCCATTTGAAAGGCGTGATCGTCGCCGACGATCCGGATATCCCGATCAATCTCTCGGCGCAAGATTGCATGGGCACCGTCCTGACATTGAAAGACGATAAAACCCTCTTTTCCAGCGGCTCTTGCGATGCGACGGACGATGACGGGGATATTTGGTGGCTCAGCTGGATCAGCAATGACGATGGCAGCAGCGCCTGGAAAGTGACCGGCGGCACCGGCAAATATAAGGGCATGACCGGCAGCGGAAAATCCGAATGGATCGTTCAAATGTCCGACGGCCGTTCGGTGCTCCATTGGGAGGGCAAATGGATCATGAAATAGACGGCTGTTTGGCTATTTTCTTATACCATCGGTCATTCCCTCTGACCGATCGTATTAATTGCTGGATCGAAGTCGACAATACCCGCCATACCTTGTCATACATCGCGCCCGTCGATGAGCCCGGCGGCGGCTCGGCGGTCCCCATGGTTCAGCAAAGTGATGAAGTTCTTCAAATGATGCCAGGTAGCGAACGCAAGAAGGAGAACGGCGTCAGAATTGAGTTTTGGCAGCACTGCAAGCCGATTGCGTGACGCGCGGCTCATCCAACGAACAGCGCATCTCCCGGCATCGCTTCAGGATGCGCTTTTCAATTTGCGCCGCCATTATATCGATGTCCTTGTGAAAGAGCGTCAATTGCAACGGCGTCTCAGAGGGTCTGGGCTCCAGAGAAAACGCCGTGTCGGAATTGTCGCGGTCAGAATAGCAGACACGCACGTGCCAATGGGCATTGAGGAGGCGTTCGGCAATCATATCCTGAACAGTGTCAGCGAGAAGCCGGACATGAACGACGGAGCGGGCGAAAAACCAAATCGCCGGCAATTTCCATAATTTTCCATCCGGACCCAAATGCCCCTCGCAGGACCAGCATGGGCAAAAGGCGCCGAGCTTTTTAAGCTCGAAAACAAGGGGAGCAATTCGCTGTTCGAGAGGCTCGTTTACGGGATCACTCGTCAGAATAAGCGGAATATGCGGGCAATGGCGAAAACAGCTATTTGGCCTGGCGCGCGGGCAATCAGGACTGCAAACGGGACCCTCTCGGACGACCGAGGCTTCCAGCGCTTCGATATCCTCTTGCACGCCGCGTTCTTGATCGCGCGTTCGAGATTGCCGTTCTATCCGCATGATGACCCTGAGCGTTGCCTTCTCGATAGGGAAGATCGGAAG
>BFAS01000063.1 GCA_008974985.1 bacterium MnTg02 | reverse complement strand
CGGCTGGAAAATGTTGGTGAAGGGCGGCAATTTTTGTTCGTTTATCGGATGCCACCAGATCCGTGCCCAGGTCCTATAACATCAGTCATTGCGAATGACCGATGGGCCGGTTCGGGTGCCACGCAGGCTTACGCATTACAAGGTGCGGACCACGCAACCGCGCGTGCCGAAGGAGATTATAGGTCAATCATAATTTCCTTTGGTATTCTAAATGCCAGCGGTTGACCGGAGCGATATCGCCATACAGGCTAACCCGGATTTATAAACAAGATCCGCCATTCTGAATGTCGATAGCCGGTTGGTTTCCACGAATGTGTCCAGGGAATGCGGAGCGTCTGAGGGTCTTCGATCGCGGTTACGCCGAGCCTCTCAAGCTCCGTCTTGGCCCGTTTCGGAAGCAGTTCGCCGTCTGTCGCCGGATTCCAAACGACGACGATAGGCTGACCGGACTGATGCTTCGTCGGCGGCACGTAGACAGGATTTTTTAGGCTGATGATCCGCGCCTCAGGAAAGTACAGGCGCATATTCCCCGCCACATGCCGGAAACCGCCCATAAGCGTTCCGCGTTCAAACCCTTGAACACGCAGCCATTCGGCAAGCGGCTGGTAGGGCACCATTTGCCGGCATTTCGCGCAAAATAAAGGAGCCCCGACAAACAAATATCCCGCCCTGAAGGGAAATACCGCTACGGCCAATGCAATCATTACCAGCATATAGCGGCGGATCTGCCGTCCGTCCCGGCACGCACGCATGGCATAGGCAACAAGTCCGATCACCGTGACCAAGAAGAACGGGTGCATATAGCGGGCAAAGAATCTCGGAATTCCGAAGATGATGAGAGCAAGAAACAGGAAAAGGAAGGCAATGAGCGTCATGTGATGAATGAGACGCTCATAGTCCGGCTCCGGCCCAAATTTAAATCCGCCGCGCCAAGCGGTCATGACTTGCCCCAACGATCCTGGAAACATCACCGCAAGTATGAAAATGAGAGGGAAGAGGAATCCGATCGGGGCGACTATTAGCCGGGGCAAGCCGAACAACAGGCCGTTCAAATAACGCGTGCTCGCCAATCCGGACATGCCGCCTGCGGCACGGAGCAAGACATCCGATTGGGTCGCCAACCACCACAGGTAAGGCGACATGATCGCCAATGCGACGAAAAGACTGATGAGAATTCTTGGATTGAAAAACCGCCGGCGCAACGGCGCCTGCATCATGCTTGCAGCCGCCAATATGAGGAAATAGGCGCCAAACGTATGCTTCGAAAGCATTCCCAAACCGGCGAACACGCCAAACAGCACATAGTCGCCAAACCGTCCTCTCTCCATGATCCTGAGATAGGCCCAAAATGACGCGATGACAAAACATGTCAACACCGCCGTGTGGGTTACACCTTCATGGATGTTCCACCCAATTTGATAGATCAAGGACAATGAGAACGCGGTCAGAACAGCCCAGACATCGCTCTGCAACACACGTTTAGCGCTCAGATAGAAAAAAGCCGTTATTGCCGTCAAGAGCGCATATTTAAGAAAAAGAAAGCTGGCGCCCGCAGGGCCCGTGACCAGCTGCACCAACCAAAGCAACCATTCGTAAATAGGTCCTTGTTTGGCTGCATACCCGGCCTCGAGCGTCTGCACGTAGACGTTTGCAATGACATCATCTTGGCCGATGACGGGACTTGAGAGACCACGAAACAGACCATGCAACAGCCCATAAAAACTGGCGATCGCAATGACGCCTTTCAGACTCCAGGCCCAATGCTGTTGGGTTGACGTCTCTTCGAAATCACGCATGGACGGAAACGATTATCAAGCATCCGGCAGAAGAACCGTTGAGCCAGTCGTCTTTCGCGCCTCTAAGTCCAGATGCGCTTGCTTGGCATCTTGCAAGGCGTAGGTCTGGTTAATCGGAATTTTAACATGCCCGCCACCGACAACAGCGAAGAGATCGTTTGCTGTCTCCACTAGATCCTCACGCTTGGCTGTGTAAGCAAATAATGAGGGACGCGTCGCATATAGAGAACCTTTTTGCCCCAGCAGTCCGATAGAAAAATCAGGAACCGGGCCCGACGATTGACCGAAGCTCGCCCAAAGTCCGCGCTGTTTCAGGCAATCGAGCGAGCCAGGAAATGTCGTTGCGCCAACGGCATCATAGACAACGTCAACACCGGAGCCGTTGGTAATTTCGGTGACCTTATCGACGAAATTCTCTTGCGTGTAGTTGATCGTATGGTGACATCCATGATTCCGGGCCAGCTCCGCTTTTTCGGCCGAGCCCACGGTGCCAATCACTGTTGCGCCGAGATAATTGGCCCATTGGCACGCGATTAAACCGACACCGCCGGCGGCGGCATGGAAGAGGATTGTTGTGTCCGGACCGACATTATAGGTTGCGCGAAGAAGATATCTGGCGGTCATGCCTTGCAGCATCATGCCCGCAGCGGTTTTGTCGTCAACTGAATCTGGAACCTTAATGAGACGCTGCGCTGAAATATTGCGCGCCTCGGCATAGCTGCCGATCGGGCCAGCATAGGCAACACGATCTCCCGGCGCGAGATCGCTAACCCCTTCTCCAACAGCTACGACCTCTCCGGCGCCTTCCATCCCGATTACGAATGGAAGGCTGTCCTGCTTGTAAAGACCGCTACGGCTATACACATCGATATAGTTCAATCCAACGGCGGTCTGCCGCATCTGAACTTCACCGTGCAAAGGGTCTCCGAGCTCAACCTCATCCCAGCGAAGCACTTCCGGTCCGCCATACTCATGAACGCGAATTGCGCGCACCATGACCATTCCTCCCAATATTATTGCTGGCGGCAAATTGTTCTTTTTGAACGAGATTGTAAAGAGAACAAGTTCTGAACAGCAGAAACGATGAGGTGTTTGCTATTCGCTGCACCCTATCCGCAGCCCAATCGGATACTGATTTGGCCGGCACGCGTTACGGATTTTGCACGACAGCGCTATAAGCATAGCCCCGGTAAAGCGGCACGAATCGGAACTCCATACCCTTGGCGTGAGACAATTTCTCAAGGGTCTCTGGCAACTCTGGTTCTGGTTTTACCGAAAACCGGCGAAGCCATGCGAACAGAAGCATTTGAAACCAGGCCGGTAACCGCTCTTGCTGACCAAAGTCAACGATATGAAGAGCCCCGCCACTGCCCAATAAGGCCAGGCTGTGCCGCAAGACATCGCGCCAAGGCGGGATCATGGAAAGCGCGTAGGAAATGAACACACGGTCAAAACGAGATTCGCCAAAAAGATCTTCTGCATTGAAATCTGTTGCATCGGCTTGGGCAAGGCGAATTCGATCACCAAGACCCGCACGCACAACATCGCGCTCGGCGGTTGCCAGCATAGACACCGAAACATCAATCCCGAAAAATTGCGCGTTCGGATAGAGCCGCGCGGCGCGGATGAGATTGCGCGCGGTTCCGCAACCAATCTCAAGGATAGTTCCATGTCTGGGTGGCCGTAACTGGTTCAGCAGCCGGTCGCGGCCCAATAAGACGGGTTTGCGCGTAAGATTGTAGATAGTGCGCTGATAGCGATAAATCCGATCCATGTGATCGGCGGCATTTCCGTGAGCGCTGTTCATCCAATTGCCGTCTCAGGACGCTTTGACATTCATTGCCTATACCATCGGTCATAAAGAATGACCGATGGGCGTTCAGGCGCCACGCAGGCTCACGCGCCATAAGGCGCGACGCGCGGTCGCGCTTGCCAATGGTCCATGAGTCAAACTCAATGCCATTGGTATTACAATTCCGCGCGCCAGCGGGGCGGAGTCTTGCCGCGCGCAGTTTTCTATTCCTCGCCCACTTCCAGCTTTTCCCTGAGAATATCGTTGACCGCTTGCGGATTGGCTTTGCCTTGCGTCGCCTTCATCACCTGGCCGACGAACCAGCCAAGGGTCTTCGGCTTTGTCTTCACCTGCTCGACTTGATCCGGATTGGCGGCGATTATTTCATCAACTATTTTCTCGATCGCTCCGGTATCGGTCACCTGTTTGAGACCACGCTTCTCGACAATTTTTGCGGGCGCTTCTCCGGTCTCCAGCATGATGTCGAACACATCCTTGGCGATCCGCCCGGAGATTGTCTTATCGGAGATAAGGTCCACCAATTCGCCCAAACTTTCCGCCGAGACAGGCGACTCTCCGATCTCCTTGCCGAGCTTATTGAGTGCCCCAAAAAGATCGCCCGTCACCCAGTTTGACGCGAGCTTTGGATCCCGGCCCGTTGCGACCGTCTCAAAATAATCCGACGCCGCACGCGACGCGATCAGAACGCCGGCGTCATAGGCCGAGAGCTCGTAGTCCTCCACAAAGCGCTTTTTTTTCGCGTCCGGCAGTTCCGGCAAATCGGCATCGAGAGCGTCCACATAATCTTGCGTAAATTCTAGGGGCAACAGGTCTGGATCGGGGAAATAGCGATAGTCGTGCGCTTCTTCCTTGGTGCGCATCGCGCGCGTTTCACCGGTTCGCGTATCGAAAAGGCGTGTTTCCTGTCTGATCGTTCCGCCATCCTCGATTACGTCGATCTGCCGCCGCGCCTCATAGTCGATCGCCTGACCGATAAAGCGGATTGAGTTCATATTTTTGATCTCGCAGCGTGTGCCAAGGTCATCGCGCGGCTTTCGCACCGAGACATTGATATCGGCACGCATTGACCCTTGTTCCATATTGCCATCGCATGTCCCGAGATAGCGCAGGATTGTCCGGAGCTTGCTGATAAAGGCCTTGGCTTGTTCGGAAGAGCGTAGATCCGGTTTCGAGACGATTTCCATGAGCGCCACGCCGGAACGATTCAGGTCCACAAAGGAATGCTCCGGATGCTGGTCGTGGAGGCTCTTGCCGGCATCCTGTTCCAAATGCAGCCGCTCAATGCCGACGGTGACCGTTGAGCCATCCTTGAAATCTAGAATCACATCCCCTTCGCCAACGATCGGATGTTTGTACTGGGAAATCTGATATCCCTGGGGCAGATCCGGATAGAAATAGTTTTTCCTGTCAAACACGGAATGGAGATTGATCTTTGCCTTGAGGCCGAGCCCGGTTCGCACCGCTTGGGCCACACATTCTTCGTTGATGACCGGCAACATGCCCGGCATGGCGGCGTCAACCAGGCTGACATGAGAATTCGGCTCACCGCCGAATTCCGTCGACGCACCCGAGAAGAGTTTCGCTTTGGATGTGACCTGCGCATGGATTTCGATGCCGATCACAACCTCCCAGTCGCCTGTCGCGCCTGCGATCAGGTTCGCCTTATCCGGGTTGACGCGTTCTTGCATAACGCTGACCTCTATTCGGCGTTGAAGCTTGGCTGGTTTGAAGCGTAGACCAAAGAGCTGCGCTTGGGACGGTCACGGCTTGCCATTCGTCTCGTTCAGTTTCACTTCTTCATACTGAATGAACCAGCCAATCATTTGCCGCCAAATGGCCTCCGCGAGTTCTGGCGGCAAGTCTTTTTCAACTGCCCGCTTTTTGACCCGATCAATCACCTGTTGAATGCGCCAGGGCACGACGGCTTCATCCGGCCGGTCCTTGAGTTGCCACGCACGGTCGACATAGCCGAACCTTTCAGCAATCAAGTCAACGAGCGCCTGATCGATGCGGTCGATTTCAGTCCGGACCTCGTCCATGGAGCGACAGTCTTGCGGCGGACACACACTCATTTCGAACTGCTCATTTTTGCTCGTATAATCCTTGCTAATATAATCACTACTTATTCCACCAATTCTCAGGGACGGGAAGCGGCCCGGCGGCCTCTTCAAGCGCGTAACCGGCCTGCAAAAGCGTTTCCTCGTCCAGCGGCTTAGCTATTAGCTGCAAACCGAGTGGCGTTCCCTCGCTCGACAAGCCCGCGGGCACCGAAAGGCCCGGCAGTCCAGCCATATTCACGGTCACCGTGAAAACATCATTCAAATACATCTGCACCGGATCACCGGACACTTCACCAATCCCAAAGGCCGGAGCCGGTGTTGTTGGGGTCAACAATAAATCAACCTTTTCAAACGCGTCGGTAAAATCGTTTTTTATAAGAGTGCGTATCTTTTGCGCTTTTTGATAATAGGCATCGTAATAGCCTGCCGACAGCACGTAGGTTCCAATCAATATACGCCGCTTCACCTCGGCGCCGAACCCTTCAGCGCGGGAATTTTCGTACATCTCCAAGAGATCGTCACCAGGGATCCGTTGCCCATAGCGAACACCATCATAGCGGGCGAGGTTCGATGAAGCTTCCGCCGGAGCGACGATGTAATAGGCCGGTAAGGCATATTTGGTGTGCGGGAGGCTGACCTCTTGGATTTCCGCTCCGGCCGCCTTCATCCAGTCAATGCCCTTGCGCCAAAGATCCTCGATGTCCTCGGGCATTCCATCGACGCGGTATTCCTCCGGAATGCCAATTTTCAGCCCCTTGATACCGTTCCTCAACCCCTTACGATAGTCCGGAACAGGCGTATCTATGCTGGTTGTATCCTTGGGATCATGGCTCGCCATCACCTGCAGAAGAAGTGCGGCATCCTCCACCGTCTTGGCGAGTGGACCCGCTTGGTCGAGCGACGAGGCAAAGGCCACGATACCCCAGCGCGAACAGCGCCCATAGGTGGGTTTCAAACCGACTATGCCGGTAAATGCCGCGGGCTGGCGGATCGAGCCGCCGGTATCTGTCCCAACCGCGCCAAGACAGAGATTGGCGGCAACGGCGGATGCCGAGCCGCCGGACGAACCGCCCGGAACCAAATTCGTCTCATCGCCGTTGCGCCGCCAAGGATTAACGCAACACCCGAATGCGCTGCTTTCATTAGACGAGCCCATGGCGAATTCGTCATTGTTGAGCTTACCGAGAAGAACAGCGCCTGCGTCCCAAATATTTTGGGTCACGGTCGACTCATAGGTCGGCTTGAAATCATCGAGAATTTGAGAGCACGCGGTCGTGCGAACACCCTTCGTACAAAAGAGGTCCTTGATCCCGAGGGGTATCCCTTCAAGCGGACCGCTTTCGCCACGCGCAATGCGTTGATCGCTTGCTTCCGCCATCGCCAAGGCTTTTTCCGGTGTCGGCAAAATATAGGCATTCAACGCCTCGTTCCCGGCGTCAATGGCCCTGATATGAGAGTCTGCAAGCTCTTTGGCCGAGAACTCCTTCGCCGCTAATCCGTCCCGGGCCTCAGTGATTGTGAGTTTGGTGAGATCGCTCATTACCTCACTCCACCACCTTGGGAACAACGAAAAAATGGTCAGCGACTTCGGGCGCATTGGCGATGATATCGTCGGCGCAATCGCCATCCGATACCTGATCCTCTCGCTTTTTCATGGACATTTGGACGACGCTGGTGAGCGGCGCAACATTGCGGGTGTCGACCTCTCCCAATTGCTCAACCCAGGTCAGGATCGCGGAAAGCTCGGTTTCGAGGTTTTTCGCCTCCTCATCCGTCACCTTGATCCGCGCGAGCCGCGCGATATGGCGCACGGTAGCCTCGTCGACCTTCATGGAACACCTGCTGTCTTTGGAAAAGCTGCTGTCTTTGGAAATGCCCTTAAGGGTGCCGGCTCGCCCAGCTGCATACAGGCAAACTCTTAATACTCGTTGGAAAACTCCGCAAGCCCGCCGCCCACCGGAGCAGCCTTGCCCGGGCGCCCTTGACTTTCCTTAAACATCCACGCTGCCGCCAATCTCCGGCACAACCACATTGTGTCCGCTCATTTCGGCAACGAACTTGTCGGCGGTCTGGTCGATAATGGGGAAGGTGCCATAATGGCAGGGAAGGATCGTCTCGAAGCGGAAAAACCGTCGGCAAGCGAAGGCGGCGGACTTCGCACCCATCGTGAAGCGGTCGCCGATCGGGACGATGCCGATATCTGGCTGATAGAGATCGTTGATACAGGCAAAATCCGCCATCGCCGCCGTATCCCCCATATGATAGATGGTCTTTCCTTCGTTCGGTTGAATGATAAGCCCGCAAGGGTTGCCGAGATATTGAGGCTTGCCATCGATCATGGTGCTTGAAGAATGCAGGGCAGTGACAAAAGTGACGTCAAAGCCGTCATGGCTCACAGTCCCGCCCGTATTAGTCGGGTCGACTTTCTCGACGCCCTGCCCGTTGAGATACATCGCAAGCTCGAAAACCGCGACAAGTGTCGCGCCTGTCTTTTTGCAGATCTCAACACTATCGCCTACATGATCATCATGTCCGTGGGTCAGGATTATGTGGGTGACCCCTTCGGCGGCCGTCTCCACTGGGATATCGTGGCCGGGATGGCCTGAGATGAATGGATCTATGAGGATCTTGCTCGGCCCCAGCTCAATCTTAAAGCAGGAAT
>BFAS01000062.1 GCA_008974985.1 bacterium MnTg02 | reverse complement strand
GGCCCGATCCTTGGCAGCGCCATAAATCTCACGCGCGATATTTGCAGACGCCGTTGTGTCATCGACCAAGACAGCGCCTTCTTTGAGCGTCTGCAAGGCGCCATCAGGGCCAAGGGTCACATGACGCAGATCATTGTCGTTGCCCACACAACAAAAGACAAAGTCGGCATCCTTGGCTGCTTCGGCCGGCGTCTCCGCGATTGCTCCGCCGAAGTGCGTCACCCATTTCTCCGCCTTGGCCCGGGTCCGGTTGTAGACGATGAGATCGTGACCGCCCTTTGTCATAATATGCCCGGCCATGGGGTAGCCCATCACGCCCAGTCCAATCCATGCGACTTTGCTCATTAAATCCTCCCGCTCGAATGGTGCAGATCCGCGCCGACTTTTAGCAGACGCTTACCGTCCTGTCAGTGTCCGCTAAGGGTGATCAATTATCTTTGGAAATAGTTCTACTTGTCTGACTTTCAGCCATCATGCCGCAGGTCGTGAATGTCTTATACCATCGGTCATAGAGAATGACCGATGGCCGTTCAAACGCCACGCAGGCTCACGCACCATAAGGCGCGGCGCGCAGTCGCGCTTGCCAATGGGTCCATGAGTCAAACTCAAGAACCATTGGTATTAGGGGGCCTCGTTCAATGGCAGGGCGTTTGCATATTTGACTTGGGCGAGTGCAAAGCTCGACTCGATGCTGGCGACGCCTTCGACACGGGTCAAAGTGTCTTTGAGAAATCGCTCGTAGGCGGATAGGTCCTTGACGACAACACGAAGAAGATAATCACGCTGCCCAGTCATCAGATAACATTCCACCACTTCAGGGCAGCGGCGGACGGCGTCCTCAAACCTTTCAAGCGCTTCCTCAACTTGCCTTTCGAGCTTTACGGAAACAAACACGCTGACGGGCAGCCCAACTTTCTCTTGATCGACCAGCGCGGAATAGCCACGAATGACGCCTTCCCGCTCCAAAATTCTCAATCTTCTAAGGCACGGGCTCGTCGTGAGGCCGACATGCTCGGCAAGTTCCGTCGCGGTCAGCCGGCCGTTCCGCTGCAATGCATCGAGAAGACGGCGGTCTATTGCATCAAGATTGATATTGGCCATATCGATCACCATTCAGAGGAAAAATAGCAATAACTACTAAAATAAGTTGTTAAGATGGCAATATACGCAGGAAATCGCTATACGGAAGTCTTTATCATAGTGAGCGCACAAAGGCGGAGCTTCGGTGTGGCGCCATAATCATCATGAGACGCCGTCCGGCTGATCGTTGGAAAGATGCCATGACAACTGATCTTCATACTCCGATTTCCGTATCTTCGGAATTGGACGTCGGCACGCTCAAAATCCTAAAGGCTTTGGAGAGCAAGGTGCTTTGGCTGTCCACCTATATGATTCATCACGCCAATTATCTGCGCGAAAAGACGGACGGCCTTAAAGTCGGGGGGCATCAAGCCTCGAGCGCGTCACTCGCGACAATGATGACGGCCCTCTACTTTCATATTCTGAAACCCGAGGATCGAGTTGCCGTCAAACCCCATGCAAGCCCTGTCTTCCATGCCATTCAATATCTCTTGGGCAATCAGACGCTGGAGAAGCTAAAGAATTTTCGTGGCCTTGGCGGTGCGCAGTCCTATCCATCGCGCACAAAAGATACGGACGATGTCGACTTCTCGACCGGGTCGGTTGGTCTTGGTGTTGCGGCAACGGCATTTGCCAGCATCGTGCAAGATTATGTGCGCGCGAAGGATTGGGGCGAGCGCTGGCCCGAGGGCAGGATGATTGCATTGTTGGGCGATGCCGAGCTGGACGAAGGCAATATTTACGAAGCGCTACTTGAGTGCTGGAAACAAGGGCTCCGAAATTGCTGGTGGATCGTCGACTATAATCGCCAAAGCCTGGACGCTGTTGTCAGTGATCGCTTGTTTTCGAAGATGGCCGGCCTGTTCGAGACCATGGGCTGGGAGGTGATCACGTTGAAATATGGGCGTGATCTGCAGGCAGTTTTTGACCTGCCCGGCGGCGACCGCTTGCGCCGCTGGATCGATAATTGCCCGAACACGCTCTATTCGGCTCTTGCATTTCAGGGCGGTGCGGCCTGGCGCCAACAATTGAAAATAGATTTTCCGCCCAATTCACGCATCGGCGTCGTGTTGGATAATCTGTCGGACGAAGAACTTGCAAGGCTGATGACCAATCTCGGTGGTCATGATATGGCGACCGCCCTTGAGGCCTTTCAAACGGCGCCCCGTGACCGGCCCGTTTGCTTCATTGCCTATACCGTCAAGGGGTTCGGTCTACCGTTCCAAGGCCATAAGGATAATCATGCCGGTCTCATGACCAAGAAGCAGATGGCCGCCTTTCAGGCGGAGAATGGCGTACCAGCCGGTGAGGAATGGGACCATTATGCCGGGTTGGATATTCCATCTGCGGTCATCGACAGATTTCTAAAATCCGTACCTTTCAATGCCAAGGGCGCGCGCCGGTTGCAGGCAGCAAAGATTGACACTGGGCGCTTGCCTAAAACCGATATCAAATCGTCTTTGTCGACGCAGGAGGGGTTTGGCCGCACTTTGGCCGAGCTTGGCAAAAGTGACCATCCGCTGGCCAGCCGGTTGGTCACAACGTCGCCGGACGTCACGGTGTCCACAAATCTCGGCTCTTGGGTGAACAGGCGCGGATTGTTTGGTCTGATCCCGCGCGAAGATGTTTTCAAGGAGCGCGGGTTGCTTTCGCCGCAGAAGTGGGAAACGGGCCCGAGCGGGCAACATATCGAGCTTGGGATCGCCGAGAACAATCTCTTTCTGCTGCTCGCTGCTCTCGGACTATCCCATTCTCTCTTCGGTGAGCGGTTGATCCCCATCGGCACGCTGTACGATCCCTTCATCAATCGCGGTCTGGATGCCCTCAACTACGCCTGCTACCAGGATTCCCGCTTCATTCTCGTGGGTACGCCATCGGGTATTGCGCTGGCGCCGGAAGGTGGAGCTCATCAATCGATAGGCACGCCGCTCGTTGGCCTCGCTCAAGACGGCTTGGCGGCGTTCGAGCCGGCATTCGTCGATGAATTGTGCGCCATTCTCGAATGGGCATTCGACTATATTCAGCGGGACGGTAGCGAGGCGAAAGAGGAAGGATGGCTTCGCGACGAGTCCGGAGGTTCGGTCTATTTGCGCCTGTCGACCCGGCCAATCGAGCAAGTGCGGCGGTCATTGGATGAAGACCTGACCGCTGCTATCATTCAAGGCGGCTATTGGCTCCGGCCTCCGGAGCCGGGCACAACTCTTGCGATTGCCTATGCCGGCGCCGTCGCGCCGGAAGCCATTGAAGCCGCCGGTTTGTTGGCGGAAGATCGCCGGGGCGTCGGTCTGCTTGCGGTGACATCGGCGGATCGGCTTTCGGCAGGCTGGCACGCCGCAGCGCGGGGACGTGAGCAGGGCGCGCGCCAGGCTCGATCTCATGTGGAGGAGCTGTTGTCGCTGCTGCCGCGCGACGCTGGGCTGGTTACAATTTGCGATGCCCATCCGGAAACTCTGTCCTGGCTCGGCGCGGTGAACGGACACCCTGTCCGGGCGCTGGGCGTTGAGCATTTCGGGCAATCCGGAACGATACCGGACCTCTTCGGCCACCACGGTATCGATGTAAATGCAGTTTTGGCCGCGGCCGAAGTTCTGTGCGGTGGCGGTCCCATTCGCTACAGGTTTTGATCAAATCAGGATGTGTTGTTGCTTGAGACCGGCGCGCGCGGCTCATCCACCAGAGATACAGCGCTACGAAATCGGCGATTCCGGAAAGGCCAGCTGTTCGCGAGCGCGCCATTCATCGGTGACGTAATTGATAATGAGCGATTTGCGAACCCCTTGGATCGGGCGGGATTCAAAACCGTGGTACGTGATGTCAGAGGGAACAAACACCATCGCCGCGTTTGGCGTGAACGGGGATCGGCCGGCATGGTTCTTATCGGCATCGTAAATATCCGTGCCAAGTTCCGTGTGGCCATCCTCGTCGGAAAGATAGAGCAGCAGCGTAAAAAGTTTCACGCCAAGATCCGTATGCGGCTCAAGCCAAAACCCATCCGTATCCTGCGCGAATTCAATTCTCAGATAAGTGCCCGATAGATTTGTGCCGCAATCCTCGGATATTTTGTTCGTTACACGCTTATCTTGATACGCGTCGGAAACGGCGCGTACAACATCATGCTTTTCCCGGTTCTCAGCATCAAAATATCGACGCGTCGCATTGTGCAATTCGCGTTTTCCTGAGATGCCGCCGAGTTCGGGCGCTGGGAAGGGTAAGGCGTTGATATCGTCGATTGTGTCCGCCGGAAAGCACCCCTCCAAAATCCAATGCGTATAGGGCGTATCTGACCGGTCGCCGGCGTCAAGGCTGTTCGAAAAACATTCGATGATGTTGTCCGCCGCTTCGGTCATGTTCGAAATTCCATTGTCTTTGGCAACTCATTCCCACTTTATCGACTCGCGATGGAAAGAGGAATATTGGACGTGTACCACTCACTCTGGGGGTACGCAATTCCCTGGGACGAGGTGTCGCGCTGATTTTGATGGAATGCTATGTGCCGGCGTTGGCTTCCCAAAGCATTTGCAGACTATTTTGTCTGGCGCAGGAACTGGAAATTGTTCGCAAGTCTATAAACTGCGTGCGTTGCATTGCGAAATTAGTTGATGGGATGCGCGGCGGCTTTATGCAGCGGCGAAATATCGGCTTCGATCTCTTCGTCAAAGCAGGGAATTTCGCGTGATGTGCGTAGGCATTGCGCGAGCAATTCGAGCATCGAAGCATGTAATTTACGCTCGGCGGCAAGTTGCGGCGGGTGCTTAGCTAGGAATTTCAGAATTTCGCCGTAATCGGGCATGGACTCGGTCTCATTCAAATCTGCTACACGTCCCGCTAGATTGCCTCTTCCCCTTGTGAGTTTTTGCGCAAAGATTTGTCAAAACTGTGGTCAAGCTGCAACATACCAATTGTTTGATCGTGTGGACCGTCACAGGGCATAGTCGCCACGTCAAATCGCCGGCGACGCCTCAGCCTAAATATTGAGAAAGAAATGCAGGCGGCTTTCAGAGCCGAACCGCCAAGGCGCGAATTCGTGTGGTCATAATCGAATGGGTTTGGAACTTGCCGTTATTTATTGAAATTCTCACGCAAATTACTCTGCCGATCATCGTGCTCGTCGTGCTTGGATGGGGCGCCCGGTTGCGATTGCAGCTGTCAGTCGAGACGCTCAACAAGCTGCTGCTCAATATCATTTTGCCGTGCTTCTTCGTGCATTATTTATCGACGGCGAAAATCCCCCTTGCCGAAGTATGGCCGACGGCGTGGTTCACGGTGCTGCAATATCTCGCGCTCTTTTTGATAGGTTGGGTCATTGCCGGCCTGGTTCGCGTTCCCCGGGAAACACGCATCATTGTGGCCATCGCGATGGCCTTTCCAAACACCGGAAATTTCGGCATTCCGGTTGCGCAACTCGCGTTCCCCGCTGATCTCCTGTTGCATCAAGCCGTCATCGTCAGCTTGCAAACCGTATTGATCGTACTGACGAGCGTTCTCTTCATCATGCCGAAAAACAGCGATAGGTCCGCGTGGGGAGAGGTCGCGAAAAACCCTATGATTTGGGGCGTCATCATCGGTCTCGCGTTGAAAGCATTTGGGGTTCAGCTGCCGGCGATTGTTGCAAAGCCTGTGGAGTTGATAACAGGTGCCTATGCAGCGCTTGCGCTTTTCACCCTTGGCGCTGGTCTTGCTGGAGGCAGAGCGCATGTCGAGACCGGCGCGCTGAGTATCGCTGTTGTCTTAAAGCTCATCGTGAGCCCGGCGGTGACATGGGGCCTCGCATTTGCGTTTGGATTTCGCGGCCTGGACCTCGAATTCCTGGTTGTGGCCGCCGCAGCGCCGGTTGGCATTCTGTTCGCAATATTCTGTCTGATCTATGAATTCCGGCCGCGCCTTGTCTCGGCGATGGTTTTTGTCACAACCGTTCTAAGCCCGCTTTCGGTCAGCGCCTGGATCCTAATAACGCGACTTTATTAGCGGGATTAGATTAGCGGGATGAGCGGGCGACCTGAATTGTGCTTGCGGACGCGCGGATCAGATGTTCTCAATTTCAATTGGGGTTTTGCCGCACATAGCTGTTTTGTCCGTAAATACGTTGCCGAATGTCGCCACCTTGACTAATGTGCGGACCGGTAAAACTCATGACATGTTAGGGAGCCGCCCGTGATTGACCTTTACACTTGGTCCACGCCCAATGGACGCAAGGTATCTATTGCTCTGGAAGAGATGGGCCTGGAATATACCACCCACGCTGTCGATATTCGAAATGATGAACAATTAAAACCTGATTTCCTGAAGATAGGGCCAAATAACAAGATCCCGGCGATCGTCGATCACGACACCGGACTGTCGTTGATGGAATCGGGGGCGATCCTGATGTACCTCGCCGAGAAATCCGGCAAGTTCTGGCCACAGGATTTTGAGACGAAATGGCGGGTTATCGAATGGCTGATGTGGCAGATGGGTGGTCCTGGACCATTTCTCGGCCGCATCCATTTTTACGTGAAAAACAATCCCGGCAAAGCGCCCTATGCCGAGGAGCAGTTCATGAAGGAAGGGCATCGCCTTTACGGCGTGCTCGATAGAAGGCTCGCCGAAGTCGATTATGTTGCCGGCGATTATTCCATAGCGGATATGGCGCTTTGGCCGTGGATATCGCGATATGAATGGCAGACCATCGATATGAACGAATATCCAAACGTCGTCCGCTGGTATAAAGCCATTGCCGAGCGGCCAGCGGTGCAAAAGGGCTATCACGTTCCCGTTGAGCAACCTGGCATCCCGATTCCTTAAGGCGGATCACAACGATAATCACCGGAGAGGATTAGCCCAATGTCGGCTGAAGCAAGATTTAAAGGCGTGATCGCGCCAATGCTCACGCCGTTCGATAGTGACGGAAATCCGGACTTAAAGCGCTTTTGCGAGCATGCTGCGTGGCTCATAAGCGAGGGTTGCACCGGGCTTGCCCCATTCGGGACAACTGGCGAGGCGAATTCACTTGGTCTCGACGAACGCATGTCGTTGCTGGACGGGCTTGTCAATGCGGGTATAGACGCTGAACGCTTGCTGCCGGGGACCGGATGCTGCTCCATTCCGGACAGCGTTCGGCTCACGCAACACGCCGTTCAATCCGGTTGCGGCGGCGTGTTGATGCTGCCGCCTTTTTACTACAAAGCACCGATTGCGAGCGATGAAGGGCTATATCGCTATTTTGCCGACGTGATTGAGAGGGTCGGCGACGCACGGCTTAAGATCTACCTCTATCACATCCCACCTATGGCTCAGGTCGGCTTTTCACTCGACCTGATAGGCCGGCTCATTGACGCCTATCCCGAGACAGTTGTGGGCTTGAAGGATTCCTCCGGCGATTGGCAAAACACCAAGGCCATCATTGATCGCTTTTCTGGTTTCACGGTGTTCGCGGGATCTGAAGTTTTCCTCCTCGATACGTTACGCGCCGGTGGCGCGGGATGCATTACCGCGACAGGTAATGTGAATGCGCGTGAGATCCGGCGCGTGTATGACAATTGGCAAAGCTCGGAAGCCGACGAGCTTCAGACGGCTATCACCGCGACACGTATGGCGATCCAAGCGTTTCCAGTGATTCCGATGATGAAAGCGCTGCTCGCTCTCACAAGATCGGATTCGGCATGGCGGAACGTCCGGCCACCCTTCTTAACCATGGACGACTCGGCGGCGCGAACTCTTCGGGATGAACTCGCTGAGGCTCATGGAATGAACCTCGAATTGGCCTAACCGGCCGTCCCTTTCGCGAACACCAGGTGTACGAGATACCAAGTTTCAATGAGCCAAGCTCATTGAAACTTGGCAAGCGCGACCGCGCGCCCGAGCTATTGCGAGGGTTTGAACGCAAAAAGATTCTCATCGATGAGAACCGGTTCAAGCCGTTTCCGGCACCGCCATCTTACGGGCCTGGCTGATCGTCAGGCGCGAATTCAGGGCTTCGCTATCGAGTTTTAGTTCAATGATGGCCGGTTTTCCCGACGCTGCCGCCCGCTCAAAAGCTGAACGAAATTCCTCTGTTGTCTCAACAGTTTCACCATGGGCGCCGAAGCTCCGAGCATAGGCGGCGAAATCCGGATTGGTGAGCGTTGTGCCAAGCACCCGGTTTGGGTACGATTTTTCCTGATGCATGCGGATCGTGCCATACATATTGTTATTGGCGACGATGATGATAATCGGCAGGGCATAGTGGATTGCGGTCGCCAGTTCTTGGCTCGTCATCAGAAAGCAGCCGTCGCCCGCCCAGCAAACCACTTGCCGGTCGGGATAGAGCAGTTTGGCCGAAATGGCAGCGGGCAGACTATAGCCCATCGACCCCGCTGTCGGCGCAAGCTGGGTCCGGTACTTCTTGTACTGGAAATAGCGGTGCAACCAGCCTGTGCTATTTCCAGCACCATTCGTGACGATCGCGTCCTCATCCAACATTTCAGAAAGCGTGGCGATGATTTGTTCCAGCTTCACCGCACCCGGTGTTTCTTGCGGCACTATGGATGCTTCGTAGTCGGCGCGCGCAGATTTCCGCCAGTCCTCCCATGGTGAGGGACTCGGCGGTTCGAGATGTTGAAGTTTTGCCGCGAAAGAGGAAATCGATGATTGGATGGGGATGTCAGCACGATAGACCCGGCCGAGCTCTTCGGCGCCCGGATAAATATGGACCAAAAACTGATCGGGTGCTGGCGCTTTGATGAGCGTATAGCCTCTCGTTGTCATCTCGCCCAGCCGGACGCCCATGGCAATCAGGAAATCGCTGGCTTGTATGCGCTCGGCGAGATGCGGGTCTGTCGCAATGCCAAAATCACCGACATAATTCGGATGCCTGTTGTCGAAATAGTCTTGATAGCGGAAGGAGGATGCAACAGGCAGGTCGAAGCGTTCGGCAAATGCTTGGACGTCGGCGGAGACCTTGGGACTCCAGCCAGGCCCTCCGACGATCATCATCGGCCTCGAGGCCTTGCCGAGTGCGTCAGCGAGCGCGGCCATGCTGCCGGAATCCGCATGTGCCTCAGCATACTGCGCCGGCTTAATAGTGGATACACGCACGCGGTCGCGCAACATGTCTTCCGGCAGACCGAGCACGACCGGGCCCGGCCGTCCAGAACAGGCTGTATGATAAGCCCGGCTGACATATTCCGGAATTCGGCTTGCGTCGTCGATAAAGGTTGCCCATTTGGAAACAGAACCGAAAAAGGCGTTGATATCGATTTCTTGAAAGGCCTCGCGATCGCGATGACCACGCTGAGGCATGCCAACGAACAGAATCATGGGTGTCGAATCTTGCTGGGCGATGTGAATGACTAACATCGCGTTTGTAGCGCCCGGGCCGCGCGTCACGATGCAGAC
>BFAS01000061.1 GCA_008974985.1 bacterium MnTg02 | reverse complement strand
CCACCGCGGAAAGCCGAATGAACCGGCTTACGTGGTGCATACGGCTGAAAAACTTGCCGATCTTCGGAATATGGATGCAGGGGAGATTGCTAAGATCACGTCCGACAATTTCTTCCGGCTGTTCTCGAAGGTGCCGAGGCCAGAGGCGTTCGCGGAGGCTGACGCGGCATGAGCTTGCGCATTACGGTTCTTGGCTGCGGGTCCTCCGGCGGCGTGCCGCGCATCGGCGGCGATTGGGGGGCGTGCGACCCACATAATTCAAAAAACCGTCGGCGGCGGTGCTCCCTTCTTGTCGAACGCATCGACAGGGTGGGCGGTGGGCGCACCAATGTTCTTGTGGATACCTCACCGGATATCCGCGATCAGCTTCTGGGTACGGGAACGCGTACGCTTGATGGCGTGCTCTTTACCCATGATCATGCCGATCATGTGCATGGCATTGATGACCTTCGCGTGGTTGCGCGAAATGGCGGCCGGCGGGTCGATGTCTATTATGACGAGGGTACGGGGCGAACGCTGAAGAAGCGGTTTGCCTATTGCTTCGAGACACCTGCGGCAAGCAGCTACCCGTCAATTCTAAACGGCCACGTCCTGTGGCCGATGCATGCGGTCACGATTGAGGGTGCAGGTGGACCCATTCAAGCGGTCCCATTCGAACAGGACCATGGAGATGCGCCGTCCCTTGGCTTTCGTTTTGGTGGGATTGCCTATTCGAGCGATCTTATGGATCTGCCGGAGCGCTCGCTCGAGGCGCTCAAAGACCTTGAGATCTGGATCGTCGACGCGTTGCGCTATAGCCGCCATCCCAGCCATTTCAGTGTTGATGATGCACTGAGATGGATCGACCGCGTGCAACCGAAACGCGCCGTGATCACAAACATGCATGTGGATCTCGATTACGAGACGCTGAAGCGGGAGCTGCCGGAAAATATCGAGCCGGCCTATGACGGCATGGTCTTGGAAACGGTGTGTGAGCTACCGGAGCACCTTTCGGAAACCGTGTAGCGCATTGGTCAATCAACTCCGGTCCAGGACGGAAGTTCCACGTCCCAGGCCCCTGCGCTTGGGTGTTGCGGCAGGGGAGCTTCAGCCGGGGACTACCGGACGAAATCAATCACTTTTCCGTTTTGATCAAATTCCGCTGCCGCCATGACAATAAAGAGATCCGTCAAGGCTTCCGGTTGCGTTAGCCGCTCCGGGTCTTCGCCAGGGTAAGCCTGGGCGCGCATGCCTGTCGCCACCGCACCGGGCGATAGCATGTTGGCTTTGACGTTGGTGGTTTCGACTTCTTTGGCATAGGTTTTCACCAAAGCTTCGAGAGCGGCCTTGGTGACGGAGTAGGGGCCCCAATAAGCGCGGCAACTGCGGCTCGCACCCGATGTCACAAAAATCGCGCGGCCCGCATCGGAAAGTCTGAGAAGCGGATCCAGAATCCGGATGAGACGCCAATTCGCGGTGAGGTTTATTTCGAGAACCGCCCGCCAGTCCTTTTCAGAAATATGGCCGAGGGGCGATAGGGGCCCCAGAATGCCGGCATTGGCGACCAAAATATCGAGCTTGCCCCAGCGGTCCAAAATCGTTGGGCCAATGCCTTCGATTTTGTCGCTCTTGGCGAGGTTGATGGGCAGCAATGTGCACGTTCCGCCAAGGCTCTGGATTTCATCATCCAACGCCTCCAATGCGCCGCGCGTTCGCGCCAGGAGGATCGTATGGGCGCCTTCCTTGGCGAAGGCGAGGGCAACAGCCCGGCCAATGCCGCGCGATGCGCCTGTAATCAAAGCTATTCGATCTTGCAGTTGCTTGCTGTCAGCCATTTGGATGAGGTCTCGCGCGGGCGGGATTGATCTCTGTGGGTGCGTGGGAAACAAGCCAAGATACGCGGCGGCAGGCGAAATGAAAAGGAGGTTCGGAAAATGCAAATATCCGGAGGACGATTGGATCATCCTCCGGACGGGATTTCGAGATAGGCTCTAGATTGTAACTAGAGGCGGTTTGAGCGCTGCTAGTTCTTTTTCATCATCTCCTTAGCGCTTTCGGCGGCCTTGTCCGTCATTTCGCCGGCTTTCTCAAGCGCCTTGGCGCCCATATCTTTCGCCTTGTCCATCATCGGTTGCGCGGCCTCCTTGGCTTGCTCGGTCATTTCGCCCGCCTTGTCCAAAGCCTGCGTCCCCATTTCCTTGGCCTTATCCATCATCGGGCCGGCTTGCTCGCGCGCCTGTTCCGAAGCGTCTAGCATTTTCTCCAACCCTTCCGAGGAAAGCGACTTTGTGCTTTTCCAAAGCTTGGCGAAAAAGCCCGTCTTGGGCCGCAAATCATCGACAGGGGTTGCCCTGATGGTTTTAATTAAATCCTTTTGGTCTTGCCGTTCTTTTCCTTGCTCCAACCGTTCCGGAGCACCGGTAAAGAGGACCATCGGCGTGCACGCCGTCACAAGTTTGACGCCTTTTTCAACCCAGCCGCTACTCGCGACCTCGGTTTCCTCGGCAAAGTAGATTTTCTGTCCGCTGACTTCCTGGCGGAGGATGTTGCGATCGATGACGGGTACGATGTGGCCGCCCTTCTCAACGATCTTCTTAAATCGCGCATTATCTGGATCGGGAAATTGAACAAATATCGTCATGACCGTCTCATCGTCGGAATTCAGAACCGCATCGAGCGCGTCATCGGTGCTGGCGGCATGGGTCACATTGCTCGCCAGGCCGAGTCCTTTTGGATCAATCTGCTGAAGGAATTCAAACGTTGCGGTGTTGCCGCTTAGCTTCGGCGGAAGAACGAAATGCAGAGCTTGGGCGACAGAAGAGACCTGTCCAAAATTTGTGAAGTTCTTGCTTTTGGTGACCAGAAACAGACATTCCCGGGCAATATCGGTGCGGATCGTGGAAAAAAGATCCTGACCGCCGAGCATGACATTTTCGAGCGCGAAGACATCAAGTTGCGAAAACGCCAATTGGGTCGGGGAGCCCGTCACTCTTTTAATGTTTTCGCGCGATCCAAGCGATGTCGTACAGCTATAGTCGAACTGAGCTTTTGCGAGTATTTCCTTCAAAAGTGGGCAGAACTTACTGTGATAGGCCCCGTTTTCACCGCCTGTGTTGATCTGCGCTGCTTGAACTGGTGTGAGGGCAAAAATGGATGTGAGTACGGCTAGCGCGGCACCAAGCGTGGAATGTCTCAATGTTCCTCTCCTTATTTGAACGCAGATTGCATTCATAGACTTTGATTGTTGTTGGCTGCGTGACAGATGCAATTTGGCCTTCCCGGACATGCGTAGGACGAGGCACATGTACTTCAAACTTGCGGGTCAGTTAAGATGTTTTTTTGATTTTGAGAACGCCCATCGATGCCGGAAAGATAAGGATCCAGCACGTCAAATAAAAGGTGTAGGGAAATATTTTTCAGAGTCGCTTAACAAAGCCCGACGATTGTAACCTTGTCAAACACAGTCGTCTCTTTGTTTGCATTGCTAGCCGAGTGCGGGGCTTGAGGGGCAAAGAGCATATCGGGCGTTCGTCACCCTAACCGGAAGTCGCCTGGACTCGCAGGCCTAGCGGTTCAGAGGTGCTCCAACTTCCCCATCCGGCCATTGCAAGGCCGACCAGGTAGAGAAGCGCGACCCACGCGGCGGAAACGAAAACAGGAACCGAATGTGGAGGTTGACAAAAATGTCCGCTTCTCTAATCGGGCATTCACCGAAAATTTGTTCGCTGTCCAACTCATCGCGGCTTCAAAATGAAAGGGCAACCCGAGTGAATAAGGATGAAAGCAGGCATAGCGGTTGGCGAGGGAGTGGAAGCCGATATAATGAGCAGCCGCCACTCAACGCCTGAAATCCGAAATCTTAGATTGTGTAGACGCTGGCGAGACGCCTAGTAGCGCTTGCGGGAACGCCGCTTATGGCTATGGCGCGGGTACCGGCAGGGCTTGGTCCGTGTAATCTTGTTAACAATGTTGAACGGCCAATCCCTATAGCCGCATTTGCGTCCCACCAAGTAGTCGGTGACCAGATAGCCGCCAACTATGAGCGCGGCTGTCACACCCCCATCGGCCTTGGCCTGCTTCATCGGCGTCGCGGCGATTAATCCTGCTATTAGGAATGTGGCTGTACTGCAGACGAGGTGGCGCATGTTCTCCTCCATGTGCTCCTCCCTGCTGCTGATTTATCAGCGCCCGTCGTCACGTAAGCCTAGATTTGCGGTTAATGTTTGTCTTGAAAAAGTTACTTTGTGTTGACCTTAGCGGGATTGTGGCGATGCGGGCGCGGGTTTCGGGCGGAGGGGGAGAAGTGGTCCCGAGCGGTTGTAAGTAGATGGGATGGCAAATTGGCCAGGAGCGCATTCCCAACGGACTTCTGCAGTCTCGCCCATCCGGCTTACGAAATTATGTACGGGCCAGCATTGCGTCGGCCCCCCTTTGGTTGTGCTTATTAGATTTCCAGAGTGCCAAATTGTAACTATTCTTTTGGACGAGCCTTATCATTCCGATTGCTGAGCGTCTCAGCTTGCCTCGGCGAGCAGCGACAGTTGCTTTTGCTGTGGAGGGCCTTCGCGGTCGCGGAGAGGCGTTGGGTAGTCGCCGGTAAAACAATGGTCCGTGAATTGCGGAGCCTCGGGATCCCGCGCCTCGCAACCCATCGCCCTATAAATTCCGTCCACTGTGACGAATGCGAGCGTTTTCGCACCGGTAAATTTTTGCATTTCTTCAAGGTTGTAATTCGCGGCAAACAAATTATCCCTGTTTGGTGTATCGATGCCGTAATAGTCAGGATACTTGATCGGCGGGCTGGCGATCCGCATGTGAACCTCTGTCGCACCCGCCTCGTAGATCATTTGAACGATTTTAACAGATGTCGTTCCGCGCACGATACTATCGTCGATGAGAACAACCTTTTTGCCATTCACCGGACCCCGGTTGGCGTTATGTTTTAGTTTTACGCCGAGTTGGCGGATCTGTTGCTCCGGCTCAATAAATGTCCGCCCAACATAATGATTACGGATAATGCCGAGTTCAAACGGAATGCCGCTTTGCTGGGCAAAGCCGATGGCTGCGGGAACGCCGGAATCTGGAACGGGAACGACAATGTCGGCATCGACGGGAGCCTCGATGGCAAGCTGGCGTCCGAAGTTTTTGCGCACGTCATAAACCGACCGGCCGTCCACGATTGAATCCGGACGCGCAAAATAAATATATTCAAAAATGCACGGCCTTGCTTTTCGCTTCGGGAAGGGGCGGTGCGATTCAATGCCGTCCTTGGTAATGACGACAACTTCGCCATTGTCGATCTCACGAACAAATTTCGCGCCGATAATGTCGAGGGCGCACGTTTCCGACGCCAAGACATACGATTCTCCGAGCCGGCCAAGAACGAGCGGCCGGATGCCGAGCGGATCCCGTGCACCGACCAGCTTCTTGTTCGTCAAACCGACAAAAGCATAAGCCCCCTCAATCTGCAGCAGCGCGTCGATAAAGCGCTCAATAAAACGCTTTTTAGGACTGCGCGAGACCAAGTGCAAAATAATTTCCGTGTCCGATGTCGATTGGCAAATTGCGCCATCTTTGATGAGTTGCTCGCGGATCGTTAGTGCATTGGTCAAATTGCCATTATGGCAAATTGCAAACCCTCCCGTACTGAGATCGGCGAATAGCGGTTGAACATTGCGTAAAATCGTCCCGCCGGTCGTTGAATAGCGAACATGGCCGATGGCGCTTTTTCCGCTGAGGCGGTCGATGACGGGCTGTTTGGTGAAATGGTCGCCAACCAGGCCAAGACGGCGTTCATAGTTGAAGTGGTTACCATCGAATGAAACGATGCCTGCGGCTTCCTGGCCGCGATGTTGCAAGGCATGAAGTCCAAGTGCGGTTAGCGGCGCCGCGTCGGCTTGGTTGAAAACTCCAAAGACACCGCACTCCTCGCGTAATCGATCATCGGAGATGTCAATAATACGCTCCATCCCAGCGCCGTCGTCGGGATTGTTCCAAACCTGTGCACCCATATCGGTTCCACCACTCATATTTCACCCCGCCCGTGAAGCCTAATTACGCTGAAATTGCGAACTCTCCATAAGCTGATTGAGACCGCGCCGTTCCCCCGAGCCATAATCCTGCCTCGTCTTCGCGCTGGCGCGTGAACTAGCCGTTGTCTTCTGCTTTGCAGGCAGGCTGCTCTCATCCCGGCTTTTGTTGGGAATAATGTCTCCCGGATTTTCGGGCAAGAGCGACACGATCATGTCACCTGTCTGCTCAATAATCGGTAATGACCGCGCTTCCTTGATCCATTGCGGCTGATCCTCTTTTGGAACAAGCCAGCTGTAGAACAGATAAAGGATGACGACCAAGATCAATCCGCGGCCAAGGCCGAAGATGAATCCAAGCGTGCGGTCGAGGGCACCAACGCTGCTGTCCAAAACACGATCAGCGACGCGTACGGTTATCAGGCTGACAACGATGAGGACGATGATGAAGATGCCGGTTGCAAGTGCCACATCCGCTAAAATTTGCGGTTCGACATATTGCCGGACTTCGTCTTTATATTGCGGCCAGACATAATAGGTAGAGACGGCGGCGAGCGCCCAGGCCATGATGGAAAGCACTTCGCGCGTCAAGCCACGCAACATGGCAAGAAGCCCGGATATGAACATAACGGCGACTAAGAAAATATCGAGCCAGGACAACGGCATAATCCAGGTCCTCTTTCATAACGCTTATAACACAATTTCTGTCAAACGGGCAGGTCCCAGAGCCCCCAACTCCACTCCGACCAAATCTAGGCGAATATGACACTTTCGCGCTAGAACGAGGAGTCATCAATCGGGGAGAGGCGACGATTTTGTTAGTTTGTGTGCCAAGTCTTTCAAATGGGTGAGACGCTCTACGGATATTGATGTCCCGTCAGTTTCGATTTCACCCGAGGCGGGCGTGATTGCAGATTTAAATCCAAGCTTATGCGCTTCCTTGAGCCTGGCCGACATATGTCCGACGGAGCGCACTGCGCCCGAAAGGCTAATCTCGCCGAAATAAACACAATCGGCAGGCAGCGCAACACCTGTTAGAGAGGAAAGTAAAGCCGCCGCCGCGGCAAGATCCGCCGCCGGTTCGCTTAAACGCAATCCGCCCGCAACATTGAGATAAACGTCGTGCCCGCCCAGTTGCACGCCACAGCGGGCATCCAGGACCGCAAGGATCATCGATAGGCGGTTTGAATCCCAGCCAACGACAGCGCGGCGCGGCGTGCCGAGCGGAGACGGTGCGACCAGCGCTTGAACGTCGACAAGGATCGGGCGCGTGCCTTCGATGCCGGCGAATACAGCAGATCCAGGGCTCGAATCTTCGCGATCGCCCAGAAAAAGTTCAGAGGGATTCGAGACTTCCCTAAGGCCGCGTTCACCCATTTCGAAGACACCGATCTCGGCGACCGGACCAAAACGATTTTTGACCGCACGCAGAATCCGGTAGTGGCGTCCTGTATCGCCTTCAAAATAAAGCACCGTATCGACCATATGCTCGACGACCTTTGGCCCCGCGATCTGCCCGTCCTTGGTGACATGGCCGACAATGACAATGGTTGTGTTCGTTCGTTTGGCGAAGCGGATCAGGCCTTGAGCGGAGGCGCGCACTTGGGAAACAGTTCCCGGCGCGGACTCGACCGTGTCCGACCAGAGCGTCTGTATGGAATCGATAATCACCAAATCCGGCACTTTGCCATCGCCCCCATCGCCATCAGCAAGTGTCGCAAGAATATCCGAAAGATTGGTTTCAGCCGCAATAGCTGTAGGCGCGTCCTGGAGCCCAAGGCGCTTGGCACGGAGGCGGATTTGAGCGGGAGCTTCCTCACCGGAAAAATAGACTACGCGCCGGCCCTGATGCGCGAGGAGAGCAGCCACCTGCAACAAAAGCGTGGATTTGCCGATCCCCGGATCGCCGGCCACGAGAACTGCCGATCCTGGGACAAATCCACCGCCCATGAGCCGGTCGAGTTCGCCGATCCCGGACGAAAATCGCGGTGCCTCTTCGCTTGTCCCGCTGAGGGATTCCAGAGCGACGACACGCCCTGGTCTGAGCTTATGTACAATGCC
>BFAS01000060.1 GCA_008974985.1 bacterium MnTg02 | reverse complement strand
AATAGCGCGTTATGACGGCAACCAAGAGCCAAATAGCACAAAAGAGAAGTGCTGCGGGCCAGAAGAGCCCCAAAAGGACACCGATATAGGTCGCAACGCCTTTGCCGCCCTGAAAGCGCAGCCAAACCGGATAAAGGTGACCCAAGAAAGCGCTCACACCGCCGATAATGGCTGCGCCAGCGCCGAATTGCGCGCCAAGCCAAACCGCAACCGTCCCCTTGAGAAGATCGCCCGCCAGTGTTGCGGCGGCCAGCTCTTTCCGGCCAGTTCTAAGAACGTTGGTTGCCCCAATATTGCCGGAGCCGATCGTGCGGACATCGCCCAATCCGGCCAAACGGGTCATGACCAGGCCGAAAGGAATGGACCCCAACAAATAGCCGAGAAATGCTGTCAGAAAAGAGGAGAGCGGTGGACCCAAATTCATCATGTCCGGCATTTGAGACCGCCTCCTAGTGACCGTTCTTTTATACGCCCTAATTTACCGACGGATTATACCAATGGTTCTTGAATTTGACTCATGGACCATTGGCAAGCGCGACTGCGTGGCGATTGAACGCCCATCGGTCACTCTCTATGACCGACGGTATTAGCGTAGGTGTAGACGGTTTGTCCTGCAACCACAGTCCGCAATACGCGTCCCTGAAGTTTGGCTTCCTCAAAGGGCGTGTTCTTCGATTTGGAGTGGAGAAAATCCGGATCGACGACCCAGGGCATCCCTAAGTCGAGGAGAATGAAATCGGCGGGTTCTCCGGATTGGAGTTTGCCGCCCGGAATACCAAGGAGTTCGGCCGGGTTCGTCGTGACCGCACGAAGCAAGGGCGCCAATTCCGATTGGCCGTCATGATAGAGACGGAGGAGGGCTGAAAGCAGGGTTTCCAGACCGACAGCGCCGTCGGCAGCTTCAGCAAAGGGTCGTCTTTTCACGTCGGCATCTTGAGGGTCATGGCTCGAAACTACGACATCGATGATACCTTCAATTAACCCCTGGACGATTGCCATACGGTCCTCTTCCGACCGCAAGGGCGGGTTCAGCTTGAAGAAGGTGCGGTAGGGGCCAATATCGTTCTCGTTCAGCGAGAGATGATTGATCGACACACCACATGTCACTGGGAGGCCACGGGCTTTAGCGGCACGGATGACATTGAGCGAATCAGCGCATGAAATCTGCGCCGCGTGATAGCGCCCGCCGGTAAGCTCAACCAGGCGAACATCGCGCTCGATCACAATGGTCTCGGCCTCGGTGGGCACCCCCGGCAGTCCAAGACGGCTTGCCACCTCGCTTTCATTCATGACGCCGGACCCGGCGAGATGCGGGTCTTCCGTGTGGTGGACGATCAGTGCACCAAAATCCTTGGCGTAACTCAAGACGCGCCGCATCACTTGGGAATTGGAAATACTACGTTTGCTATTTGTAAAGGCCACGGCGCCCGCTGCCTTCAAGAGGCCGAGCTCTGTCATCTCCTCGCCTTTTAGGCCCTTGGTTGCGGCGGCCATGGGATAGACATGGACAACCGCAGTATCCCGCGCCCGGCGCTGCATGAAATCGACAAGCGCGACGTCATCAATGACCGGTTCCGTATTGGGCATACAGATTATCGTCGTGACGCCTCCGGCCGCTGCCGCCCGGCTTGCGGTCGCCAGCGTTTCGCGGTGCTCATGGCCCGGTTCACCGGTAAACACCTGCATATCAATGAGGCCCGGGCAGAGAACTTGCCCGCCACAGTCGACGATTTTCATACCGTCCGGAGCGTTCCGGCGGAGATGAGCGCCGAGATCAGCGATATGACCGTCCTCCGTCACCAAGCCGCCCGGCTCATCCCTGCCAGATGCCGGATCGACCAGCCGGGCATTAATATAGGCCGTGGAGTTTTGGGCTGTTGAGGCGCCGTTCTGTGCTTTGGGATTATCCGGCATGGGCTTTCAGAGTATTGGTGGCTTAACTGTTCGGGAGCCTCTGTGCGAGTGCTTGCAATACCGCCATTCTGACGGCCACACCAAGCTCAACCTGTTCCTGGATAACGCTTCGATTGTCGTCGGCGACGGATGAGTCGATCTCGACACCACGGTTCATGGGGCCGGGATGCATGATCAGCGCATCAGGCTTCGCCAATTTCAATTTTTCATGATCCAATCCAAAGAAGTGAAAATATTCACGCACCGAGGGAACGAAGGATCCGCTCATACGCTCCCGTTGCAGGCGGAGCATCATGACGATATCGGCGTCGCGAAGACCGTCCGCCATATGGGTGAAAACCTCGGCTCCCAAACGATCGGCGTGGGCAGGCATGAGCGTCGACGGCGCGATGATACGCACCCTGGCGCCAAGTGCGTTCAACAGGAGAATATTAGAGCGCGCCACGCGGGAATGCAGAATATCGCCGCAGATTGCCACGATCAGCCCAGTTACGCGGCCCTTGTTACGCTTTATGGTCAGGGCATCCAGAAGGGCTTGCGTTGGATGCTCATGACTGCCGTCTCCGGCATTGATCACGGAACAATCGACTTTTTGTGCCAAAAGCTCCACGGCGCCGGCGGCATAGTGCCGGACAACCAGCAAATCCGGACGCATGGCATTCAGCGTCATCGCCGTATCGATCAGTGTTTCTCCTTTTTGAATCGAGGAGGAGCTGACCGGCATATTCATCACGTCCGCGCCGAGCCGTTTTCCAGCCAGCTCAAACGAACTTTGTGTCCGGGTTGATGCTTCGAAAAACAAATTGATTTGTGTCCGGCCGCGCAGCACGTCCTGCTTCTTCGCAATTTGGCGATTAAGTTCGGCGGCGTCTTCGGCGAGGTCCAGGAGCCCGTTGATATCCTCGAGACTCAGTCCTTCAATACCGAGGAGATGGCGACGGGAGAAGCTAAAATCGGATTTGCTGACCGCGATGCTCATTAAAGGCCACTCTATAGGCCGAGTCCGCCGGGGCAGCAAGCCCTTCGAGAGATGAGGATTAATACCATCGGTCATTGGGAATGACCGATGGGCGTTCAGGCGCCACGCAGGCTTGCGCACCATAACGTGTGGACCACGCAGTCGCGCTTGCCAAAGGAAATTATGAGTCAATCATAATTTCCTTTTGTACAATTCGAGTGTCTTTGCGTGATTAACAGCAAGGTAGCAAATTCGGAGATGGCGTATTCACCTGCCGGTCAAACCGGCTCGAGGACGGCCTTTAAAGCCTGAGCACGATGTTCCCGGCGGAAAATGACAATTGTCACGACTGTCGTGGCCGCAATGAATAACGCCGGATGGATAAACCAGCTCAACAGAGCCATCGCGAAATAATAAACTCTGAGACCGACAACGCCATGATATCCGGCCTGCCCGGCAACCACCGCGATGCGCTGGGCGAATTCGTTGCAGGCGGTTTCATTATCACCGGTATATGGCGGCGTTGCGCCAATCAGGATGGAGGTATAGTGCGACAACCGGAACGCGCGGGTGAACTTGAAGAACGCGAACACAAACAAGCCGATCAGCAGGATCGTCTTGGTGTGCCAGGCGATAAGTGTCGAGGGTTGCGCGAAGGGAATTTCGGCAACGATGGCGAGAGCATCCTGGCCCGCGCTGAGTAGCGCCGCGAGGCCGCCGATGACGATAACGCTCGTGGACGCGAAAAACGTATTGCCGCGTGCAAGATTTGCGATGATTTGCACGTCGACCATCCGGTTTTCCCGAACAGCCATGGCGCGCATCCAATCTTTCCGCCGGTCCTGCATCGCGGTCATCATATTATTGCGCGATAACGGTCCAAAACTGCTCGCCAAACTATAACCAACTGAGCAGAACAGGAACCATGCAATGGAAATGAGATCCAAATCTGTAAAGTGCGTCATGCCTATTCCCTCGAAACTTGCGTCAGGCTGGTTTTATATCGTGTTGAGCCGGTCAAGCGCGCCTTGCAAAATATAAGCTGCGGCCATTTTGTCGATGACTTCCGCGCGCCGCTTGCGGCTGGTGTCAGCATCGAGAAGCGTCCGCTCGACAGCTGCTGTCGAAAGCCGTTCGTCCCAGAGCGCGATAGGGATATCGGTTTTTGCGGCCAAGTTGCGCACGAACGCCCGCGCCGATTGGGCGGCAGGCCCCTCGGAACCATCGAGATTGATTGGCAGCCCAATGATGAATGCCCCGATCTCATGTTCTTCGGCAATATCAAGCAGCTCCTTGGCATTTTGCGCAAACTTCGCCCGCTTCAATGTTTTCATCGGTGTGGCCACGGTGCGGCTGACATCGGAAAGGGCCAGACCAATTCTCTTACTGCCAAGATCGAGTCCAAGGACGCGGCTATTCGGGGCAAGCGTGTCTACGAGAGATTCGAGTGAGGCCGTCGGATCAGGTTCCATCGGCTCTGGCTATAGGAGAGCGCCGCTGTCGCCAAGATAAAATGAAGATGGTGCTCGTAAATGCCTGTGAGCTGGCTGTGTCCGCGACGGCTCGCTAGCCAACGCCCACGCAAATCGTCGCGTCATCGGTTATTCCCGCTAATTTGCCATCATCCCTCCGCCTTTGGGTCTTGGTTCTTTCAATCCGACGGTGCAAAATCCAATTAACATGAGTTGCGGATTTGAATTTCGGGAGAGTTCGGTATGAAAATCACCTGGTACGGTCATTCCTGCTTTAAGATTGAGCTGGCACCGAGCAAGATCCTCATAGATCCATTCATCTCAGGCCATCCCGGCCACGATATCTCAGT
>BFAS01000059.1 GCA_008974985.1 bacterium MnTg02 | reverse complement strand
CCCAGATCCTGCGGCAAAAATCAAAACCAAGCCAAGCTTTGCCGGTCGAAGCGCATAGTCATGCCGCCGGTTCGCGGTGGCGCGCCGAAAACACCGGGGTTACCGGACGCAAAACGCGGCCAAGGACGGAGCCTTTGAGAATTAGAGCATTTTCAGGAAAAGCAGGCCCTCCGGCTTGATCGGTGCGTGTGGGCGGTTTTCCGCCCGGAAAATGCTTAAAAACAAAGAGCTAGAGACCATTCGATGAACCGGGGATCATCGAATGGTCTCTAGCCATGATGCGCGAGCATAAAATATAAGGGAACGGCGGCGTAGCTCACCAAACCGATTGCAAGCGCCACTTTGACCCAAACCTCTTTGAAGCGGCGAAAGATGATCGCCATTAACGCAATTGCCATTGCAAGCTCAAAGATCCCAACAAGCTCGCCATAATGTCCGCCGTCCCAATAGGATAAAGGCGAATGAAATCGCCAATCCGAAAACGGCCAGAAGTGACGATGGGCATCGCTCGCGTGAAAGGGAAAATCGAAGGCAAGATGGAGCAGCGCTGACGCGCCAAAAATTGCCAGCAAAGTCCAGCCCCGCCAAACTCCAAGCGCAACAAGCATCGCGTAAAGAGGGAACGAGTTCGATAGACCACTCAAGGTCTGCCACGGCTCCTGCCAATAAAGGTGCCGCCAGATTTCCTGTTCCGGCACTTGAGCCACTAATTTCGCCCAGACAAACAATACGTAGATCGACAGATCGGGAATGAGTGCGCCAAAGATGACGGCCATATTGCGCCGCGGCGCGTCCGGTTTTGCCAATAGCGCAATGCTTATCAACAGATGGGTGGGCGTATTCATTGGGCTCCCGGCATCATGGTCTCAACGGAAACAATTTAAGCCGGTTACGCTAACCGATCGGAAAGCTGCGGAAAACCCACCTATCACCGACGGCTGGGAGACCCGCCTCTGTACCTTCGGCACATCATTGCCGTATGGACAGAAGGTACATCAACCAGGCCACCAATGCCTCTGAAAGACTCTGTGACCGCAACGTCACAATCCGGCCGATCGAATCAGTGTAATCTTCGCTAAAGCATGAAGAATTCGTCGCGGCGGTTCGAATTGTCATGCCGGGCGGCGGAAGCATTGAGCTGATGCCAACGCATCTTCGCTAAGCGGGAGCGGAGTTATGACAGGACTTCAGACGATCGGGCGAACAGATTCGGGCTTGTTCGAGTTCGGATCGCCATTGGTTCCGGAACTCAATGACAGCGAGACCGTTGCGCCAGCGGCACCGGCCCGGAAAGCGACAATTTTCCGTTTGCGGCTCGCCATCAGCCGAAAACGATTCATGCTCTGGGGATCGGCATGCTTCGTCTTAAGCGTGAGCTTTTGGCTGGCGGCCAACTTCCAAGATATTTTGGCCATGGCGGGTGTTGATAGTTGGTCAAACGGTGCGCCGGCAGCGATTGCGGCGGAGCAGCCGGCCCTGCAGAAACGCCCAACTGTGCCTGCCTGCACAGCCCTCGTTCTCGACCGGACGCGGAATATCACCTACGCCCGCCCCTGCGAAATCGAGGAAGCGCATTCCATTCACATCACGCCTTTGCAGGCCACCTACAGCGCGTTCAATGACGTCGTTCGCCGCTAGAAGACGTGCAAATTGTGGATGCTGGCGGACGGAATCGGCGCACCTGTTCTACCAAACGAAATTATGACTGACCTATAATTTCCTTTGGCAAGCGCGACTGCGTGGCCAGCACCCTATGGTGGTCAAGCCTGCGTGGCGCCTGAACGCCCATACGTCATTCCCAATGACCGATGGTATTAATCTGATATCTGCGAAAGACTATTGCGCCGCATCGCCCTCATACACAATCCGCCAAATTCCACCGAGATAATCGTCAGTGACGAATAGCGTGCCATCAGGCGCCTCGACAATATCGACCGGCCGGCCGATGACTTTGCCTTTTTTTTCAAAGCCGGTCAGAAACGGCTTTCTTGCGATGCTGCCATCTGGGTACCAATGCATCGAGACCAGCCGGTAGCCAATCTTGGATGAGCGGTTCCAACTGCCATGCTGGGCGACGAGTGCTGCATCTTTCAGAAGCTTCGATTTTGTATTGCGCAAAAAGCGGACAGACAGAGGCGCCACATGGGCTGAAAAACCGAATACAGGGGCCCTCGCCGTTTTCTTGAACACCCGGCCGCGCTTGCCAAATTTGGGATCGGGTTCATTCGCGCCATGAAAGAATGGCCAGCCATAGAAACCGCCCTCGACGATGTGATTGAGCTCGCCTGGCGGAAAATTATCGCCGAGCCAGTCCCGGCCATTATCGACCGCAAAGAGTTCACCTGTGGCCGGCCGCCAATCAAAGCCAACGCTGTTGCGCAGTCCGGAGGCATAGAGCTGCGGTTTTTCTCCGGGCCGGAAGCGGATCATCGCCGCCCGCCACGGATGCTTCTCAATGCAGACATTGCAGCTCGAGCCAATGGTGACATAAAACCAGCCATCCGGCCCCTTCTTGATCGTCCGCGTCCAATGGGCGCCACCATTGGGGATCCCCGAGACCAATATCTCCTTCTTGCCGGAAACAGTCCGCGTCTTGGCGTCATAGTGAATGCGAAAGATTCGGGCCTGTTCGGCGATATAGAGCCATTCGCCGTCGAGCCAGACACCGTGCGGCGCGTTGAGCTTGTTCAGTAATGTCTTAACGCCGTCGGACCGGCCATCGCTATTGCGGTCCGCGCGCACGAGTAGAATTTTGCTGGGCGGCGAGGACAAAATAATATCGCCGTCCGGCGTCAGCGCCATAAGGCGGGCCGTGCCAAGCTTGAACGCGAAGAGATTTATTCGAAATCCGGGAGGCAGTTTGAGCTGGCTTATAATGCGGGCTTCGTTTTTGAATTTGGATTGTGCAACGGCATTTTGACTGCCGGTGGCGATCGCCGCCGCAAGGACCAGGCAACCAATGAGCCCCGCCGCCGCGAGCCGAACGGCCGAAGCATAAGAACCGGGCTGCCGCCATCCTTTGCCCGCGCCACGGACGGACAGGGCTTTTGATTGGAGCATCGGTCCATTCCTACAGTGAGAGCGGAGCAAAGAGAGGCGATAATTTGCGCAGTTTACGAGCAGGGTTGTCTAAAATATCAACATTTCCAAAAAAATCTTTTTTATTAATTATTGAACAGTTTGCGCAAGTATTAATCCCTCGCCGGCATCCGGTGGGGAAGAGCAGGCATTGACCGTGGCCGGGAAAACAGCATTCCAAGCATTTTTCCAAGCAAGACAGGCAGAATTGATGATTCTTCACGATTGGTGCGGGAGATCTGCACAGCGTCCGCCAAAGAAGCCCAATTCCTGTCTGGTCATAACCCTGCCTGCCTTCTGTTTGCCAAGAAACACCCTATATAGAGACCAGTTCCGGCCTTTCACCGGCTGTCCTATGCGCGTTTCGGCCGTGCCAGTGGTCTCGTCACCTGCGCTTCGGTGTGAGGAAGACATGGAATTTTTATTGGGGGAGACCGCGGTATTAGCATGGCTTACATAACGCTCGCCGCTGGCGTGTCGCTTCTCCTTCTTTGCGGCGATGTGTTGGTCCGGGGCGCGGTCGCGCTGGCCGTCCGATTGAACATCCCAACCTTGGTCATCGGCTTGACAGTCGTCGCCTTTGGCACGTCCGCGCCGGAGCTTGTCGTCTCTTTGCGCGCGGCGCTCTCTGGCTCGCCCGGCTTAGCGGTCGGAAACGTCGTTGGCAGTAATATTGCGAACATACTTCTGGTCTTGGGTTTGCCCGCGCTCATCTGCGCCACAAATTGCGACCAGCCATTCATCAAGCGCAATATGTTTTATGTGTTGGGCGCCAGCGTCCTGTTCATTTGGCTGTGCTTGATAGGGCCTCTTACATTTTGGCATGGTTTGGTTCTTTTCGCCTTCATGATCGCATTTCTGATCGATTCAGGGCGCCAAGCGACAGACGGCAATTCCGAGAAAGCGATTGTCGGCGAGGACACAATCGAAACCATCGATGGGCTCACCGGCCTGCCGCGCAAAACTTGGATGGTCGTCTCTTTTCTCATCATTGGCATCGTGGGCTTGAAAATTGGCGCCTATCTGACCGTCGACGCGGCCGTTCAGATTGCCAAGGCATTTGATGTGTCCAACGCCACCATGGGACTGACAGTGGTAGCGTTGGGTACGTCGCTGCCTGAACTCGCGACAACAGTTGCCGCCGCACTGCGCGGACATTGCGGGCTGGCGCTTGGCAATGTTCTCGGGTCCAATCTCTTCAACATCCTCGCCATCATGGGATTAACGGCAATGGTCACGCCGGTGCCCGTGCCGGGTGAGATCATCAAGATGGATTTGTGGATTATGCTCGCCGCATCGCTGGCGATCACGCCCTTTATTCTGCGCAAAACTCACATCACGCGCGCAGTGGGCTTCGTTTTCTTATTGGGCTATGTCGCCTATGTGGCTACGGCCTTCATGCCGCGCTCGTCGGTGTTGGCCGGATATATGAACTAGAGAATTAACTCTGAATTCTCTAAAAGGGCTCCAGACCATAGATCGAAGTTTCTAACGAATAGCATCGCCCGGCGAAGAGATCTGACTGCATGGCTGGACAGGGACCAAAGAGCACCATCACCCTGATTACGGGTGCTGCCAAGCGCATAGGCCGGGCGTTGGCGCTCGACCTTGCCGCACATGGCTCGGACATCGCAATCCATTACAATCGCTCCGCCGATGACGCAGAGAGCCTGCGTCATGAAATTACCGCGCTTGGCCGGCGCGCCATCACGCTAAAGGCCGACTTGGCGCAAATGAACGCGCTCGAAACACTCATCCCAACATGTTTGGAAAAGCTCGGAGCCCCCACCTGCCTCATCAATAATGGCTCGCTGTTTGAAAAGGACGAAATTGGCGCCCTAACCGCTGAAGACTGGGACGCGCATCAAAACATCAATCTCCGCGCACCGGTGTTTCTTTCCCAAAGCTTTGCCAATGCGCTACCGGCAGACAGGCAAGGCGTTATCATCAATCTGATCGACCAGCGCGTTCTCAAACCGAGGCCGCTCTTTTTCAGCTATTCCGTTAGCAAGGCCGCGCTGTGGGCCGCAACGCGTATGCTGGCGCAAGCGCTCGCACCGCGCATAAGGGTCAACGCCATTGGGCCCGGTCCTGTTCTGCGGAGCATTCATCAAAGCCAAGAGCAGTTCGAGGCGGAAGGGGGCCGCACGCTTCTCGGCCGCGGCGCAAGTCCTGAAGAAATCGCCAGCGCTGTCCGGTTTATTCTTGACGCACCGGCCATGACGGGTCAGATGATCGTCCTCGACGGCGGACAACATCTTAATTGGCGCGATGACGGCAAGTCAGATGCATAATCGTTTGCAGCCATAGCGAAGCCGTGGAAACACGATGTTTTATTTGCCGCCAGCGTAACTCATGAATTGGTGTCCTGATGACTGAAAAACCGGCTGCGCGCCTCACTTCGATGGCCGACGCGTTTCGCGGCACGCGTCATGTCTTCGTCAAGGGGCTGGAACTCGACGCCGTTGTTGGCGTGCATGATCACGAAAAGCGGGAAGCACAACAACTGATTGTGTCCATCGATTTGACGGTGCGGGAAAATCCAGCAGGACAAGTAGATCGGCTCGAAGAGGTCGTGTGCTATGCAGATGTGGTGCGCCGGGCGCGCGAAATCTGTAGCAGCGGCCATGTCAATCTCCTCGAAACACTGGCCGAACGCATTGCCCAAAGCTGTCTTGACGACGAGCGTGTCATCGCCGTGCGCGTCCGGATGGAAAAACCGAACGCGATTCCTGAATGCCAGTCCGTCGGCATTGAAATCGAACGGCTACAAGCGTTCGGCTGATGTGAGCGGGCTGGCCTACCAAAAAGAATGTTGTATAAGCGGCAAGGATACTTATGTCTTGTACGCGCATGTCCCAAAAGGATTAGAAACTGGTCCCGATGGCTGTAAACATTTAGGAGACCCTAATGAGGTTCATAGTTGCATTTATGCTGACGGCCGCATTTTATGCGCTTCCGAATGCAAGCTATGCACAATCCATCACTCTTGAAGGCGTTTGGAGCGGCAGCGGATATATAACACCAAAATCAGGAGAACGAGAAAAGGTACATTGCCGGATAAGTTACGATAAAGAGACGAGCAAAGTTTATCGTGCGGTAGCGACTTGCGCCAGCACAGCGGCGAAAATTACGCAGAGCGGAAGCATTCTGAAAGTCAGAGCAAACCGTTACGTCGGGGACTTCTACAACAGTGAATATGACGTATCGGGCAGAATTCGGGTTATCATAAAAGGTACCCGGCAAACCGTAACTTTGACCAGCGACTCAGGCTCCGGGAGCATCAAGCTACGAAAAATGCGCTAAGCAGCTAGCCCCGTCTACTTACAAAGGGGGCGTATTCGTATGCTGGAATAAATCACGCCCATCATAACGCCGCGCATCTTCTTACCATATCCGTTCACACCTATTCCGGTTTGCTCCACTGTGCAGCTAGAGTGCACCGCGGATCAGGTCTATAGTCGTGCCAACGGCGAATCTTAACCGTTCATAGTCAGACCTTTTAGGAGGTCTTGCGGTGCCGAGAGCAGAAGTCTACAGCAGCTTCGCTTTTAATAGAGGCGCTCGACCGCTCTAATTTTTTGTTTTTACGCGCTTTTTATCGGAAAACCGCTTCCCATTTTTCCGAAAGCGCTCTAACCGGTATCACGCAATCATCCGGCGCTCACAAGCATGCCTGGCCCTGAAGATATCACCCCGGAAGACGCTTTGGCGGAAGACCAAGAAGAATCCGTCGCGACGGGACCTGATGTCATTGCGCGTTTCCTCAAGACAGCGCCTGCAAGCCCCGGTGTTTACCGGATGATGGATAAGGCGGGGGACGTGCTTTATGTCGGCAAGGCGCGGAGCCTCAAAAAGCGCGTGCAGAGCTATACGCGGATCGGCGGCCACACCAATCGCATTGCGCGCATGATCTTGGCCACGGCGTCCATGGAATTCGTCACCACGGAGAAGGAATCGGAAGCGCTGCTCCTCGAAGCCAATCTCATCAAGCGTTTGAAGCCCCGCTACAATGTTCTGCTGAGAGATGACAAGTCCTTTCCCTATATTCTCATTACCCGCGATCATGACGCCCCGCAAATCCTGAAGCATCGCGGCGCGCGAAAACGAGACGGTGATTATTTTGGACCATTTGCGTCAGCCGGGGCCGTCAACCGCACGATCAATACGCTGCAGCGCGCCTTTCTGCTGCGCTCCTGCTCGGATGCTGTTTATGAGAGCCGCACGCGGCCCTGTCTGCTGTATCAAATCAAACGCTGCAGCGCGCCGTGCACTGACGAGATCTCATTGCAAGATTATGACCGTTTGGTTGCCGAGGCCCGTGGCTTTCTAAAGGGGCGAAGCAGCGCTGTGCGCGAGCGCATACAAAAACTGATGGAAGAGGCGAGCACGGAGCTTGAGTTCGAGCGCGCTGCCGCCTATCGCGATCGATTGCAGGCGCTCTCCCATGTGCAGGCCCATCGGGGCATCAATCCGCAGGGCCTGGAAGAAGCGGACATTTTCGCCATTCATCAGGAGGCCGGACAAAACTGCGTGCAAGTGTTTTTCTTCCGCACCGGACAAAATTGGGGAAACCGGGCCTATTTTCCGCGTGCCGATAAGAGTGTCCCAAGTGATGAGGTGCTTGAATCCTTTATTGCGCAATTTTATGACGCAACCCCCTGCCCGCGCCTCGTGCTGCTCAGCCAGGATTTGCCCGGCCGGGCCCTGCTCTCAGAAGCGCTGTCCACGCGAACCGGCTGCAAGGTGGCGGTAACCGCGCCCCAGCGCGGCGCCAAACGCGATCTCGTTCACCATGCCCTCGCCAATGCCCGCGAAGCGCTCGGCCGGCGTCTGGCGGAATCGGCTTCCCAGCGCCGGCTGTTGGACGCCATGGCGGCGGCCTTTGATTTGGATGAGCCGCCACAGCGGATTGAGGTTTACGACAATAGCCACATTCAAGGCGCTCATGCGGTCGGCGCCATGATCGTTGCCGGACCGGAAGGGTTCGACAAATCACAATACCGAAAATTCAATATCAAATCCGGCGATCTGACCCCCGGAGACGATTACGGCATGATGCGCGAGGTTTTGCACCGCCGATTTGCCCGCCTGCTTAAGGAACAGGGCCCGAAGCCTGAGACAAGACCGCTTGACGACTCCGATCCTTCGAGATGCGCCGACGGCCCCCCTCAGGGTGAGGAAGAGGAAGGGCATCATCCCAGGGAAGCGCCAAGCACCGTCTCAAAGGATGAGCAGACGCCACTTTGGCCGGATCTCGTTGTCATCGATGGCGGCGCGGGACAGCTTTCCGCAACCTACGACGTTCTCGACGAGCTTGGCATCTCATCGCTCAATGTTGCAGCCATCGCCAAGGGGCCGGACCGCAATGCTGGACGTGAGCGGTTTTTTATGCGTGGCCGCGCGCCCTTCATGCTTGAGCCGCGTGACCCTGTTCTCTATTTCGTGCAGCGTCTCCGCGACGAGGCGCACCGCTTCGCCATCGGCTCCCACCGCGCCCGGCGCAAAAAAGCCGCCAGCGCCAATCCCTTGGATGATGTGGCGGGAATTGGACCGGCCCGCAAACGAGCGCTTTTGCAGCATTTCGGCTCCGCGAAGGCCGTTAGCCGGGCGGGAGCAGCCGATCTCCAAGCCGTTGACGGCATCTCCAAGCAGATGGCGCAATCCATCTACGACTTTTTCCACGAAAATTAGCGCGTTTTCAACAAAGGCTTTAACACTGATCTCGTAGCTATTGGGATTCATGCCGCAATGCCCTTAGAATAGCCATGAACGAAAGCGTCCTATGACCCACATAGCTCGCCGAATACCGTATTGACGGTTCGTCAAAGCAGTGCTCAAACAGGTCACATGCAGCGCACAGCACATTTCTCGGCGGCGACAAGCCTGCCAAACATTTTAACGTATGCCAGGATTGCGGCTGTGCCAGCTATTGTTGGATGCTTCTTTCTGGACGGCGACGCCGCGAATTGGCTGGCGCTTGTCATATTTGTCGCGGCTGGCATCACGGATTTCTTCGATGGCTATTTGGCGCGCGCCTTGCAACAGCAGTCCCCACTCGGACGCATGTTGGACCCAATCGCCGATAAGCTCCTTGTCTCCGCGGCACTGATGATGCTCGCCGCGAACCAAACAATCGCCGGTTGGTCGCTCTTTGCCGGTGTCATCATTCTGAGCCGGGAAATCCTCGTCTCTGGATTGCGTGAATATTTGGGTAAGCTCGATGTCAGCGTTCCGGTCACCCAACTGGCAAAATACAAGACGGCGATGCAAATGGTGGCAATCGGGTTCTTACTTGCCGGAACGGCGGGAGACAAAGTATTTCCGTGGACCAGTATCACGGGTCTTTCTTTACTGTGGCTCGCGGCAATCCTGACGCTTTATACAGGCTATGACTATTTCCGCGCGGGGCTGCGTCACGTCATCAACCCCTCGGGTTGAGTGAGGCGAGAGCATTATGAAACTTTTGTATTTTGCCTGGGTACGGGAAAAAGCCGGCATCGATCGGGAAGATGTGGATCTGCCAGATGATATTGAGACGATCGCCGATGTCATGGCCTGGCTGAAAACACGCGGGCCGGAATTCGAGTCCGCCTTTGAAGCGTCCAACGTCATTCGCGCGGCGATCGACCAAACGCATGTGAAGCATACAACGGCGATTGCAGGGGCCACGGAAATCGCCTTTTTCCCGCCCGTCACAGGCGGCTGAGCGGCTGAGTGTTTTAAATGATCCGCGTACAGGAAAATGATTTCGATATTGGCAAAGAGGTCCGCGATCTGACGGCGGGCCGGACCGATATTGGCGCCATCGTCACCTTCACCGGCACGGTCCGGGATAGCGCCAAGGATGGCGCGATAGCCTCAATGACGCTTGAACATTATCCGGGGATGACGGAGAAAGAACTCGCGCGCATCGAAAAGGAAGCGAATGCGCGCTGGCCCTTGCAAGCGAGCCTCATCATCCACCGCTATGGCAGGCTCACACCAGGCGACAATATTGTGCTGGTCGTAACGGCGTCGGCGCATCGCCACGCCGCCTTCGAAGCAGCCGAATTTCTCATGGATTATTTGAAGACCAACGCGCCCTTCTGGAAAAAAGAATCGAGCGGCGACGGCGAAAATTGGGTCGACGCCCGACAGAGCGACGATGGCGCCAGCGAGCGCTGGTCCGGCCCACGGAAAGCCGCCGAATAAGATCTCGACGTTCAACGCTTTATCATTATTCTCCTCATAAATGGAAACCCGAACGGACATGCCTTGGACCGTGACCCGGCTGCGCGTCTTTTGCCATGACGGAAGCGGAGGAAACCCCCTACCGCTCGTGCTGCATGCCGAGGGAATGCAGGATGGGGATATGTTTCGTCTCGCACGGGACAATAATTCAGAGTGCTGCTTCGTTTTCGCTCCAACATCAGTGGACGAAAAAATCAATTTTCACTTTCGCTTTTTTGTGCCCCGTCACGAGATGGAAATGTGCGGTCACGCAACCATCGGCGCGCTCTGGCTTCTCAGAGAATCCGGCCGAATTGATAATGGTGCTTGCATCATAAAAACGTTGAGTGGTCTGGTCACTGGCTATGTCGGAAGTGATATCAAAATTTCGCAGCCTCTCGGTCATGTGAGTCCTGTCGGACAACATATCGACGAGATTTTGTCCGTCCTTAGAATTCAAGCCGAAGACTTGCGTGACGTGCCAATTCAAAATGCAACAACAAGCCGCACCAAGACATTGATTCCGCTGAAAACACCTGCCGACGTCAATGCTCTTCAGCCGGATTTCGACCGGATCGCTCAGCTCTGCGAAGCGATCAACAGCACAGGCCTATACCCCTATGCACCCGTAAACGGCTCAGACACGACGTTTGAAGCGCGGCAGTTTCCAGCGAGAGCTGGCTTTCAAGAAGATGCGGCGACCGGCGTGGCGGCGGCAGCTCTTGCACGCGGTTGTATTGAAAACGGGACAATAAAGGCGCCCGACGCGCCGATCACCATATTCCAAGGACGGGCAATGGGGTCCCTCTCCGCCATTCATGTCGCCATAGAAACTGCAGCAGACGGGTCGCCTTCAGGCCTTAGGCTTTCGGGTCGCGTCATGTACGACAATTAGCTCGCCGCTGTTAAGCGAAGCCAGACCGTTCGAAAAAGGCTATTAGGACCCGCCGTCAGCTTTAAAAATTTATGCTGGCTGTCAACCCGCGCTGGCAACATGTGCCGAGACCGACGGATTGACCAAATCCGTATAGTCATTCATGAGCGTCTCGATAATTTCACCGACCCGGAACTTATAAGGTCCGATCTCAGAAATAGGGGTGACTTCGGCGGCGCTTCCGGTGATGAAGCATTGCTCGAAACTCTCCATCTCCTCCGGCATAATCACGCGCTCGACAAGCTCAATGCCACGCTTCTTGGCAAGGTCAATGACCGTCCGCCTCGTAATACCATCGAGGAAACAATCCGGTGTCGGCGTGTGCAAAACATCGTCCTTGATGAAGAAGACATTCGCTCCCGTGCATTCGGCGACTTGGCCGCGCCAGTCATACATGAGCGCATCGGCATATCCGGCAGCTTCCGCACGATGCTTCTCAAGAGTGCAAATCATATAGAGGCCCGCCGCCTTAGCTTTGACCGGCGCCGTCGCGGGATCGGGACGGCGATATTTCCCAACCGTCAGCCGAAGTCCCTTCAGCCGCTCCTCCGGATCAAAATATGACCCCCAATCCCACGTCGCGATGGCCACATTGATCTTTGTAAGCTGAGCGGATACGCCCATTTGCTCGCTACCGCGCCAAGCGACCGGGCGGACATACCCCTCGGTGATATTTTGCGCGACGATCACATCGCGGCAGGCTTGATCCATCTCGGCCACCGAATAGGGGATCTCAAAATCGAGTATTTTCGCTGAATTGTGCAATCTTTGACTATGCTCGGTCAGTTTAAAGATCTCACCGCCATACACCCGCTCGCCTTCGAAGACACTGCTCGCATAGTGCAGCGCATGCGACAAAACATGTAGCTTGGCGTCGGCCCAGGGCACCATTTCGCCGTTCATCCAGATGACACCTTCGCGTTGATCATAAGGACGAGTTAACATAGTCATCTCCTTCAATGGCGCTGATGGTCGCTTTCGGCGGCTCATAGCCTCTAACGGTCCATGGAATAGGTGCAATATAGGCGACAGCGGGATCCCTGCACATTAAATCGGAGATCCGCTCTATCGCTTTGTTTGAGCAGGATCTTTTCAGGAATCCCTCGTCCACATTGCGGATGACGCTCTGCAGTAGCGAGAATTTAGGTTCACAAATATTGCAGAACCCTCTTATCATGAGTAACAATCACGTCAAAATATGTCAACATGACTGACATAACACGAAGACCGCTCCAAATCCGCCCAGCAACACCTGCCGGAGATCCCGGCTCCGGTCCCGGCAATGATGGCAACGATCCGAGCTTACCGGAGCTGATGAGCTTTGCCGAATTGCTTTTCTTTGCCTATCGTGACTTCATATCGGATCCTGATATCATCTTGGCCTATATTGGTTATGGACGAGCCCATCACAGGGTTTTGCACTTCGTCAACCGCAAGCCTGGATTGCGTGTGGCGGATTTGCTCGAGATTCTTAAGATCACAAAGCAAAGTTTAGCCCGGGTGCTTAAACAATTGATCGATGATGGCTACATTAGGCAACAGGCAGGAAGCTCGGACCGCCGGCAAAGGCTGCTTTATCCCACGGAAAAGGGATTGCAATTAGCGGCCCGTTTGGCGAAGCCACAGCTTGACCGGATTTCTCGAGCCATTGCCGCAACGGACGAAGAGGAGAAAAACGTCATTCGTCGGTTTTTAAGCCACATGATATCCGAAAATGAGCGTTTATATGTCGCTGACTTGATCGCTCGCAAACCAGACCAAGATCGCTAACTTAAGGGGAATACACATGATCGAAGGACATCATCCCCAGCGCGCCGCGCGCATCGCAATTTCCGATGACGCGCCGCATATCCTTATTGTCGACGACGATCACCGCATCCGGGACTTGTTGCAAAAATATCTTCTCGAAAACGGTTTCCGCGTGACCGCGGCGCAGGATTCGCAAAATGCCCGGGCAGCCATGCGCGGGCTGGCGTTCGATTTGCTGATACTTGATGTCATGATGCCTGGCGAGTCTGGATTTGAGCTCGCCAATGAAATCCGAACGCACTCGAAAGTTCCGATTTTAATGCTGACAGCCAGGGCCAATACGGATGACCGCATCCAGGGATTGGAGCTTGGCGTCGACGATTATCTCGCCAAACCTTTTGAGCCGCGTGAACTCCTGCTTAGGATCCACAATATTATCCGGCGCCATGAGGGCGCGTCCGGGCAGGCCGGTGAAATTCGCATGGGCGAATTTGTCTTCCACATCAGCCGGGGCGAGCTTAAGCGCAACGACACGACCGTTAAGCTCACAGAGCGGGAGCGCGACTTGCTCCGCCAGTTTGCGCAAAAGCCAGGATTGCCTATTGCCCGCCATGAGCTCGCGATGCTCGGAGGAACCGGCAGCGAGCGGGCGATCGACGTGCAGATCAACCGTCTGCGCCGGAAGATCGAAGTCGACCCTTCCAATCCGATCTATTTGCAAACAGTCCGAGGTAAGGGCTACATCTTACACGCTGAATGATGGTTTTGGTCACAGAGCATATGCGCTCCCAATCCGACTCAAGCACCGAACTTGAGGAGAAGAAACGCAGATTATTTGGAAAATTCGGTCAGTTCATTTCCAATAGCATGCCAAAGGGGCTTTATACCCGCGCCCTTATCATCATCATCGCGCCTATTGTCCTTCTGGAATCGGTCGTTGCGTTCATATTCATGGAACGCCATTGGGAGACCGTGACCCGTCGGCTATCGATGGCAACGTCGCGCGATATCGCCATGCTCATCTCGACGTACGAGACGCTGCCAAAGGACAAAAAATTTCGCGAACAGCTCACGCAACTCGCACGTGACAACCTTAATCTCTCGGTTCATTTCCTGCCGCTCAAGGACTTGCCTCCGGCGCGGGCGAAGCCCTTTTTCGGGTTGTTGGATCGCACGCTATCGGACGAATTGCGGAAGCGGGTCGGCCGGCCATTTTGGGTCGACACTGTCGGCCGTTCAAATCATGTGGAAATTCGGGTCAAGTTAGACGATTCCGTCATTAGGGTCATTGCCCGGCGCAGTCAGACATATGCGTCCAATTCCCATATTTTCCTGGTCTGGATGATTGGCGTCTCCCTTGTCTTGATCACCGTCGCAATTCTGTTCTTACGCAATCAGATCAAACCAATTTTGAGGCTGGCGACAGCTGCGGATTCCTTCGGAAAGGGGCGCCCGGTTCCGGAGGACTTCCGGCCGCGCGGCGCGCGCGAAGTGCGCCAGGCCTCGCGCGCTTTTATCGAAATGCGCGACCGGATTGAACGGCACGTCGAACAGCGGACAACGATGCTTGCCGGCGTCAGCCACGATCTCAGGACCATCCTGACCCGGTTTAAACTCCAACTTGCCCTCTTTGACGACACGCAAGAGTTGGACGCGCTGCATTCCGACATTAACGAGATGCAGCAAATGCTCGAAGACTATATGGCGTTCGCCAAGGGAGACGGTAGCGAAGAAACCGTTTTGACGGATGTAGGACAAATGCTTGAAGAGCTGCGCACGCATGCCGCGCGCCTTGGCAAAACCGTCAAACTCACACTGCCGTCCGAACCTATTTTCGTGCCACTCCGCCGCCACGCATTCAAGCGCGCACTTGCCAACCTCGTATCCAATGCGGAGCGTTATGCAAACCACATTATCTTGAGCGCGAGACGCGATGCCAAAGTCCTAACGATTGAAGTTGAGGATGACGGTCCCGGAATTCCAGAAAAGGAACGCGAACAGGTTTTCCGGCCGTTCTACCGCATTGATGGTGCACGCAATCAGGATATTGGCAATACGGGTCTTGGCCTTTCGATCACACGTGACATCGCGCATGGCCATGGTGGCGACGTGACTTTGCATCGAAGCGAATTGGGCGGGTTGAAAGCGGTGCTAACGATCCCTGTTTAGAATATTCGGCAAATTCGAAAGTCTTGGGCGCGGGTGATTTATTATACCAATGGTCCTTGAGCTTGCCTCAAGGATCATTGGCAAGCGCGACCGCGCGCCGCGCCTTATGGCGCGTGAGCCTGCGTGGCGCTTGAACGCCCATCGGTCATTTCCAATGACCGATGGTATTAACAGAGTTCGTGTCAAAACAAGCGCCCGCCATCCGGCACTTCAAGGTCCGGACGAATGAGCACGACTTCCCCATTTTCGTCGGGAAAGCCAAGGGTGAGCACTTCCGACATGAAGGGGCCAATCTGGCGTGGCGGGAAATTCATCACAGCCGCAACTTGCCGGCCCTTGAGACTCTCCGCTTCGTAATGAACGGTGATCTGCGCCGAGCTTTTGCGAACGCCTATGTCCGGACCAAAGTTGATCCAAATTTTCAACGAGGGCTTGCGCGCCTCCGGAAAGGGTTGCACGTCGACGATCGTGCCAACGCGAATTTCGACACGCTGAAAATCGTCAAAGCTAATTGCGTGCGGCGCGGCCTCATCCGCCATTCGGCTTCCCCCTAGGCGATGCGCCCGGCGTCGGCGTTGGATCTGGATCGGCGTCTACCTCCGGCTGTGTATCGGGCTCTGCCTTCGGCTCTGTATCCGGCTTCGCCTCCGGTTCTGCCTCCGGCTTTGCCTGCGGCTCTGTATCCGGCTTCGCCTCCGGTTCTGCCTCCGGTTCTGCCTGCGGCTGTGTATCCGGCTCTGCCTCCGGTTCTGTATCCGACTCTCTATCCGGCTCTGTCGCGCCGCCTGCCTCATCCGCGTCTCTTTTTCCAGAGCGCTTGCAAGCGCATAGGATCGTCGTGATCCGATCACAAATGGCATCGGCCCTTATTAGCCACGTTTCACCACGGCGCAGCCTGCGGTCAAGCGCCGCCATGGTTTTTGCAAGGCCTGGATCATCATCGTTGAGCCAAATGGAAAAAATGGTGCGATAAAGAGACAAAAGACCGGCCCGGCGCGCAACGCCCTTCGCTCCTTCCGCCGGAATTCCCGCGGCGCTCAGCATCCAATATTGCGACGACAACGCTTGGCGCATGAGCGTTTCCGAAAGGACATAACGGCATTGATCGTCTTCCATCATGCGCTTTAGCGCCGGTTTGTATGGCGACATGACCTCAAGGCGGGTCATGATAACGTCGAAGAGTCTATCGCGCGGCCGATCCTCATCGCTCGCCTCATCTCTCATTTTCTTGAGAATTGCGGCATCGGCCGCCTTCGAAAAGGCCGCAAGAATATCCGTTTTCGAGGCGAACGCCTCATGCAGGTCGCCAAGAGATGCGCCGGATTCAGCGGCAATATCCTGCAAACTAATCCCTCGCCACGACCTATCGTCGGCGAGCCGCATCATGGCCGCGATAATACGGCCGCTGCGTGTCGATTGATCCAGCATGACTGTCTCCTTCGCAACTTATAATAGGCGGTGGATTTGACGATTTGAAGGGCTGATTGCTGCGGCAAAACCGGCAGAGTGCTTGCCGATAAATCATGACCCCGCGAGGGCGGGGATGGACACCGGTTTTCCGATTAAGTTGCACGTAAAATCCAAGAACTAGGGTCCGGACCCTAGGACGACAATTCGCGGGAGCGCCGGGTCGCGGCCTCGACGGCACGGGTTAGCAGCCGCTGCAGCCCATCCTCATCCATAAGCACTTCGAGAGCCGCCGCCGTGGTCCCGCCAGGCGAGGTGACATTTTCCCTAAGTTCGTCAGCGTCCAAGTCGGAGCGATGGAGAAGCTCGCCCGCGCCCGAAACTGTCGCGCGGGCCAGCTTTTGAGCAAGCTCGGGTGGAAGGCCTGCTTCGACGCCCGCCTCGGCGAGACACTCGGCGAGCAGAAAGAGATAGGCCGGCCCGCTTCCCGACACAGCCGTCACGGGATCGAGCAATGCCTCGTCATCGCTCCAGACCACCTCGCCGACGGCGTTCAAGAGCGATGTACAGAGATCGCGCTGGCGCTCGGTTACATCGTCGTTCGCGCAGACTACCGCGATCCCCCGTCCAATTGAGGCAGGCGTATTCGGCATGGCGCGGATGATCGGCTGACCCGCATCAAAATGTTTTGCCAGGCTTTTGATGGTCCTCCCGGCGGCAATGGAAAGTATTAAAGTTTCAGACGTCGCGATATTTGCGAGCGCAGGCAGAACATCGTCCATGATCTGCGGCTTGACCGCCAGCAAAATTGCGCACAGCGGATCACCGGGACGAGCTCTACTTTCAGCGACAAGGCCATGGGCCGACAAGAGTTCGCTGCTTGAGGCAGGCGGATCTGGGTCCTGAATATGGAGGAGCCGGCGGTCTATACCGTGCTCCAGCCAACCCGCCAAAAGAGCCGCTCCCATCTTCCCCACTCCGGCAAGAAGCAGCGGGCCGTCAAGGCCGATGGTCATGCCCTGCCTTGGGTCTCGAACATTGTCGATGCCAAAGCATCGGGCGCGCTTTTACCGGCCCAAATGACATATTTGAAAGCCTGGTAATATCGCTCGCAGCCTTCAAGCGCCGCATAGAGAAGCGCTTCGCACTGCTGGACGGTCGGCTCGGCGCCATTGAGCATGAGGCCATGACGATACATCAACAGCCCTTCGTTCGCCCAAAGATCGAAGTGACCGAGCCAAAGCTGCTCATTGATATTGGCGATGAGACGATACATCTCGCTCAACCGTGCATCTGGAACTTTCATATCGAAGGCACAAGCTAGATGCAGCGCCTCCAAATCATCCCGCCAGTTGAGAGAGATATGATAATCCGACCAGGTTCCGGCGACGTTCAATGTCAGCTCATCTTCAGCGCTACGTTCGAATGCCCAATCATTGATGGACGCAATCTTCTCGATCATGTCCATTGGATTTGAGATCCGGTCAAAATTTGGTTCAGCAGTTGCCATGCGTTTTTCTCAGTTCCCCCGCAATACTCACTTGAGTTCAACACGCGCTAGTGCTGTCGCGATCTAAATCTGGCTACAACACGTCGCGACGTAAAACTTCAAGACCACTACTCGTGCGACGTAAACATTTCGGGTCATTGAGTCGCAAGTTATGAAGAGAACTGTCCACTTGAAAATTGTCGATCATGGGGCCGAAGGTCCTCAGGCCATTGGAGATTGTGGATATCCGCTGGTTTGTGCGTGGATAACCGGAGAATCACGATAGGAGAGAGTGTTTGCTTGCTGTGTAAAACCAATAACATCGTGAGCGACTTGCCACATTGGCTGCAATCAGTCCGGCATGTCTTTACATATTATGACACGCGGCGCGCTTCTGCCCGCTAATTTAAATCACGCTGACATTGGAATTACGGTTCGCGTCAAATGGGGCCAGAGCCCTTGTAGAGAATACAGAGCCAATTCTCTAAAAGGGCTTTAACACCCGAATGGCTTATGCGGTTTCACTGTACCGCCACTTCTTTGCCAGATCCCTATGACTTTCTTTAATGATCTCAGCAAACGCCATATACGACTCCTTACACGGCGACGTCTTGCGCCATGCCACGCCAATCATGCGCGAAGGCTGAGGATCCGCGAAGCGAACCACTGCGATGCGCTCGTCTCTTAACTCGACGTTCAAACATAGCTCGGGCAACAAGGTCACCCCGATATTGTTGGCAACCATTTGAACCAGCGTCGAAAGGCTCGACATCCCAAAGACCTCGCCTTTTTCGGCATCGGCCAGCGCGCAAATGTTCAGCGCTTGATCTCTCAGACAATGCCCTTCTTCGAGCAGCAGCATCCGTTCATTCGGAAGCTCGTCTTGCCGGATAGAGGATTGGTAGGCGGAGCGCTCCGCGACCGGCACCGCAAGAACGAACGGATCCTCGAAAACTTCGGTCGCCTCAAATTTCGCCTGTTCAACCGGCAGCGCCAGGAGCAACAAATCCAACTTGCCTTCATCCAGTTCTTGGACAAGTTGGCTGGTGAGTGTCTCTCGGACTCGAAGTCGCAGGTTCGGATAGCGGTCGTGCAGAATTGGAAGAATATCAGCCAAGATATAGGGGGCGATGGTCGGAATAACACCAATATTGAGATCTCCGCTCAGACCACCGAAAGCTTTTGCCATATCCGTTAAATCTCGGACCTCGGTCAAAATTTGTTGACCCCGGCGCGCCACGTCACGGCCTTCCGACGTCACGTACACGCCATCACGGCGGCGCTCCACAAGTGTGATGCCAAGCAGATCTTCCAATTCCTGTATTTGCATCGAAAGGGCAGGCTGCGTGACGGAGCACGCCTCCGCAGCTTTGCCGAAATGCTCATATCGGCAAAGCGCCTCGAAATATCTAAGCTGTCGCAATGTAATCATCGCGATCAGAATATCCTATTGAATGAGGAGGGCAATGCGAACGGCTCTGATCGCGGTGTCTGCCGCTTTTATACCATCGGTCATTGGCAATGACCGATGGGCGTTCACACACCTGGCCGGCGGCGATCCTGATAAAATGGGGTGCGACGGGATAGCTCAGCCCGGATCGGGCATTCGCCTAACCCTTGCGATCCCGCAAGTCTCTTCGGAAACAGGCTTATTCCCTGAGATCAAGCTCGACCCGCCGGTCAAGCTGATAAAGCTCTTCGAGCGGATACTTGCGACGGTCTACGCCTTGGAAAGGTTCGGATTCACCTTTCGGCGCGAGCACGACCTGGCCTCTAAATCCACCTTCTGCGAGATAGCGGGAGACCGTCTCCAGCCGTTGCCTGGACAAGTCAATATTATAGTGCTCGCCACCGCGCTCGTCGGCATGGCCACTCAACGTAATTGTCTTGAATTTCTTCAGCTTGACATAGGTTAAGAGGAGCTTCGCGGCCTCTCCGCCCTGCGGCGTAAATTTCGCCTCGCGAAAAACAAACTTGATCGGAAAGGGAACAAGATTGGGGGCATCTTTTTTGCCGGACAAAAGCGAAACGCCACCCCTTCTTTTGGCTTCACCAGCGGACTGGAACACTTTCGCCGAACGAGACAGCTTTGCCGCACCGTTGCGACCTGGCAGCGCCGTCTCAATTTGGTCTTCGGTGCGCGCAGCGGCGGACTCGGT
>BFAS01000058.1 GCA_008974985.1 bacterium MnTg02 | reverse complement strand
GGGGCGTATGGCCATAGGCTTCGACCGCGCGAATGCCTGTTACGACGTCGTCACCGGGCTTGATAAAGCTGAACTTACCGGCGACCTGCTTCGTATTCGTCCGGAACACCGACGCATATTTTTCCAGATCCCCGGAATGTTTGCCCTCCGGCGCCCAGAAATCATAATCCTTGGCGCCCATCACGTAGCGGGCATTGGGAAAGAGCGGCTTGCCACCTTCCATGACACCGCCGATATGGTCCGGGTGGCCGTGCGTGATGACCACGATGTCGATATCTTCCGCCTTGAAACCAGCCGGTCCGAGCTGTTTGGCAAGCCATCCGCCATGCGGCCGGGGGACGAAACCGTTTTCGCCATTGCCGGTATCAAACAGAATAAGGTCCTTGCCGGTGTTCACCACGGTTGGCGAAAAGCCCGGCTGATATCTGCCTTCCGGCAGCCGGTTGTCGCGCATGAGCTTGCGGACTTCCGCTTCGGTCGCGTTCTTGCCGATGATCGGATAGGGCCCGTCGATAAAGGTTTCGGAGTCGGAAATGATTGTCAGCTCGAACGCGCCGAGCTTGAAGCGGAAGTGCTTCGGCTGCCAGGCGCCAAGCATCGGTGCCGCGGCCGCAGCCAAGCCCGCGAAAGAGCTGGTAAAGAGCGGTGCGGCGGCCAATGCCGCGCCTGCGCCCAGAACATGGCGGCGGGTGATGCGAGATTGAGACATGGAACCTACTCCTCATTTTGGCTATTCTCATTGCCCTGGTTCATGATCTAGACGGGCGAATGGCATTTAGGCGGACTCTATCGATGACGGACGCGAAGCGCTTGAACGAACGTGCTGCGCCTGAGCCGCGCGAACTCAAGCCGCTCTGGCATGTGGACCAGGGCCGGGCCCTCTTTGCCGGACCGTTGAATCGCAATTCGCTTCATGCACACAGCGCCTCGGTCTTTCTTGCGGGGCTCTATGGGACGTTCGGCTTGCGCATTGTGGGAGGCGATTGGCTGACCTGCCGGACGGCGGTTATTCCGGCGGGCGTGGCTTACGAGTTCGACATTGGTGGCGATCCGCTCTGCGTTTTCTATCTCGAACCGAATATCGCCGGTGCCGACGCCTTGATGCCGCTCGTGGGCAATACCCAAGAGGTGAACGGCGCCCTCATTGGCAGGTCCGGTGAGGTGTCCGTGATGCGCGAGCTTTATGAAGACCAGGCGAGCAGGCAATGGATCGGTCTGGCGCTGAACGACCTGCTGGATTTTTCCAAGGAGCGGGCGCTTAGGCAAATTGATCCGCGGGTGTCCCGCGTCGTCGAAGATATGTATGAGAGTTATGGCGAACTAACGCCGGTGGCAGAGCTTGCAAGCTCCGTCGGGCTATCCGCCTCGCGGTTCCAGCACCTGTTCACGGCTGAGGTGGGCGTTCCCTTCCGCCGCTACCGCTCATGGCATCGGCTGCGCGCGGCCATACGCGAGGTTGTCAACGGCAGCAATTTCACCCAAGCCGCCCACGCGGCGGGATTTTCGGATCAGCCGCACTTCGCCCGCGATTTCCGCCGCACTTTCGGTGCGCCGCCTTCTCCGAGCCTGACGAAGGTGAGGGGGTAGGGGAGCGTCGTTGCCGCCTCCTCGCCGGGCGTGGTTTGCGGCTGTGCAGCGTTAGCAAATTGCGCCCCGCCACCCACACGCGTCACCCCTTGCCTTTGTCAACGTTGTCGATCCATTCTTCGATCGTGGTAACGCCCCCTGCTTTTTCCGGACGGCCAATATCCTTGGGTGGTAGGACGTCTTGCACCAAATCAATCCGCTTCCACTCCGCCAGGGGCGTGTCGCAATCCACCTGTGGCACATAGCGGGACGTTTCGATTTTTTTTAATCTGTGGACGTAGCGCGGACAATTTATCCAGATGGTAGAGACATTTACGCGCACGACGAGCTCAGCTTCAAGGAACTGCGAGGTCAATGGATCATCAAGTTGAATGGAGGCCTCGCCGTGCAGGCGCAGCCGGCGCGGGGTCTCAAAGTCGATAAACAGCATTCCGATGGCGGCGTGACCCGAAAGGTTGCCCGTCGAATAGAACATGCCATTGCCATCGTAACTTGGAAAGGCGATCGTTTTTGAATCAACGACTTTGACAAATCCAGGATTGCCGCCCTTGTAAGACACTGTCGGCTGTCCGTCGGGATCCACGGTCGATAGGAAGAACATATCTCGTGATTCAACAAAGGCCTTGTCATCGTCAACAACCTCTGTTTTGACGATGATGCCTTCGAGGCGATCCGCCATTTTGCGGGTTTCGAATTTATCCTGCAAAGCGCGATGCCGATCGCTGTAGATCCGACTCATATTTGTTTCCTCTCCAACATGACCTGGCGTGGCGGAACGCTAGCATAATCAAAAAATCATTCAATTGGACTTTGATTGGCTGGTGGCCGGAGATGATGTGACAACAACCATCACCGGAAGAACTGCTAAATTCCTAGTGCTTGCCGCTATCCCGTCTGACAGCGAATGACTTCCGCCGGCGCTGCCAAAGCCAATTCACGGCCGAATAACAATCTTCCCCTTGGCTTGCCGGTTGGCAATGAGCGCCAGCGCTTTGCCGGTGTCCTGCAAGGGAAATATTGTTTCAATAAGAGGCTTGAGTGCGCCTGTGCGGCACCATTCGAGAACCTGATCCATGCCGGCGCGATGGCGTTCAGGCTCACGGGATGCGAAGACGCCCCAAAAGACGCCGACCAGGCTGCAGCCTTTGAGCAGCAACAGGTTGGTCGGTATTTTCGGGATATCACCGGCCGCGAAACCGACCACAAGAAAGCGCCCTTGCCAAGCCATGGCGCGAAGCGCGGGCTCGGCATAGTCGCCGCCGATGCAGTCGTAAATGACATCGACGCCAACGCCATCGGTGAGATCCTTGAGGCGGACTTTGAGATCCTCTTCTGAGTAATTGACAATCTCGTCCGCGCCTTGCGCTTTGCAAATAGCAAGTTTTTCCGGAGACGACGCCCCGGCGATCACCCGCGCGCACATGAGCTTGCCAAGTTGAACGGCGGCAAGTCCCGCACCGCCCGCCGCGCCGGACACGAAAAGCGTCTCCCCCGCCTGCAAGTGAGCCCGGTCCCGTAGTCCATGAATGGCCGTTCCATAGGTGACAGTGACGCAGGCGGCCGCTTCATCGCTGACACCTTCCGGAATGCGGATGAGATCGGCCGCTTTGGCGAGCGTTTTTTCGCGCGCCCCGTTCCATTGAACATAGGCGAGAACAGCTTCGCCTTCCGTGAACCCAGTGACGCCGGAGCCCAATCGCTCAATCACGCCCGCCACCTCCGCGCCCGGTGAAAATGGCAAGCCTGGTTTGAACTGATATTTGTCCTGAACGGTCAGCGTATCAAAAAAATTCAGGGCGGTTGCCGCCACCCTTAAGACGACCTCGTCCGGACCGGGCTCAGGTTCGGCGATGTCGTCAACAATAATGGTCTCCGGATTTCTCGGATCACCGAAGGCATGGCAAAGGGCTGCTTTCATGGTCTTGGAAATCTCCGCGATAACATTTGGTGTGGGCGCTGTGGTCTCTTAATTCAGCGTATCTCGCTGCGCTGTCCCGTTCGTGATGGTCGTCCTACCGCTTGTGTGGACTGAATGCTGGAGTATTTTACAGCCCAATGAGCGCCGCCCGCACAATCAAATAGACGCCAATAATAAGAAGCGCGAAGAACAGCGCCTGGCGGAATCTATCTTCTGACAGCGCTTTCCGGATTTTTTGACCAACAGCCATCCCAACAAAAGACGGCACGACCGCTGCCAAGGAAGCGATGATAAGCTCTTTCGGTAGAAGCGAATGGCCTGCAAGAGAAATGGTGAGCGCGATAAGACAGGAGCCGAAAGTGATGCCCATGGCTTGCACAAGCTCGTCTTTCGATAGCCCCAGGGCTTGCAAATAGAGAACGCCAGGCATGATGAATGATCCTGTGAATCCCATGGTGAGCCCGGTGATGCTGCCGACCAGTGGCGAAAGCCAGCCTTCCGCCCGGCCCGGTGGCGGGATCTGCGGCATGGTAAGGCTAATCGCCGAATAGAGACAGAGCAGAATTCCGAAGAAAGCGGACACCAAGAGTGCATCGGCCCGGGCGAGCACGCCGGCGCCAAACCAAATGCCGATACATGCCGGCAATATCAACGTCCATAGCCGGGCAAGAATGCGCTCAAAACGGCCGCCAACAGCGGCCTGCCAGATATTGGTGAAAAGCGAGGGAAAGAGCATCAGCGCCATACCGGATTTCAGCCCGATCGTCACGGCAAGAAGGCTCAGTGACACGGTTGGCAGGCCAAGCCCGACGATACCTTTTATGAGGCCGGCGAGCAGAAACGTCATTGCAATAATTGAAATCGACTCAGGCGTCCAGATGTCCATGCGGTTCAGGCCGGTTGGTTGACGTCGAGGCTCTGTAGCGTTCTCTGGATGATTTGGCGAATGATTTTTATCACCTCGAACCTCTTGTGGCGCTGACGCACGTCAAGCATCCGGTCCCATTGGACGATAGCCATTAGGCCGGAATTAGGCGCTGCCGCCCCCCGGAAGCGTAAGGCCAAAGGCCAAACTTGCCGTGAGCGATAACCAAACCCGCAAGGCCGCGACTGCGGCCCGGCGCGTTGCGCCGCCCCCGCGGAGGCGTGAGGCCAAAGGCCGAACGCGGCGTGAGCGCTCCCCCCGCAAGGCTGCGACTGCGGCCCGGCGCGTTGCGCCGCCCCCGCGGAGGCGTGAGGCCAAAGGCCGAACCCGCCGTGAGCGATAAACTACTGACTCGCCCAAATAATCCGGGCGATCCAATCGACTTCCGCGATTTCAAATTTGCGGTTTGAATATTCGAGATTCATCGAGGCCAGCTCGATCCACTGTGCCGTTTTGCGCTCCAGCGTTTTCGCCGTCACTTCGCCGTCAAGCGTTTTGACGACGACACGGTCGCCACGGCGGACTTCGGCATTGGGCGAGATAACAAGCAGATCGCCCTCCCGGTACAGAGGCTCCATGCTGTCGCCAATGACTTCCAAGGCATACGCGTTCTCGTCCCGGACATCGGGTATACGGATTTGGTCCCAACCGCCGCCAGTGGGAAAACCGGCATCATCGAAGAAGCCGCCCGCGCCGGCCTGTGTCATGCCAATCAGCGGGATGGGCTGGGTATAGGCGCCGCTATCCTCTCCAGCTTCCCGGATCAAGGCGAAAAACTCATCGAGCGGCGCGCCTGTCGCCTCCAAAACCTTGGCGAGACTTTCAGTTGAGGGCCAGCGTTCCTTACCCGTCGGGGTGACGCGCTTGGATTTGTTGAAGGTCGTCGAATCAAGCCCGGCGCTTTTGGCAAGCCTGGATACTGACAGCCCATAGCGGGCGGCCAAGGCGTCAATCGCTGTCCATACCTGACGATGAGTGAGCATGATGTCTAAGAATGTATTCCGATGTTTCCACTATATGAGGTAAATATTCGGCGATTATGTACTTTGCAAATGTAGTATGATTTCCCATATGTATACTAGGCACTTAGGAGTCTAGCTATGAAAGACCTCAGAAACCCTATCTTTCACGACGAAAAGAAAGCGCGCTTGCACTTGGAAAAGCTGCTCTGGCCAGGCGGTCCGGTTTGCCCGCATTGCGGATCCTTGGACGGCTTAGCCAAAGTTACGAAAAAGCGCAAACTCAACAAGACGAAGACCGACGAAGGCAAGAAGCCCCACCCGCAGCGCCCCGGCCTCTACTACTGCAATAACTGCAAAGGCCAGTTCACTGTGACGGTCGGCACGGTGTTCGAAAAATCGAAAGTTCCGCTCACCAAATGGCTTCTTGGCTTCCATCTGATGGCTTCCAGCAAGAAGGGTATTTCAGCCCATCAACTGCACCGAAACCTCAAGGTCACTTATAAAACCGCTTGGTTTATGGCGCATCGTATCCGTGAATGTATGAAACCCGGAAGCGGAAAACTCCCGCTCGGCGGACCCGGTAAAACCATTGAGGCCGACGAAACATATTTCGGAAAACGAGAAAACCCGCGCCCATCAGCACAGCGCAAAGGCCGCCCATATATTTATCGTGGCAAATCCGCAGAAAAGCGCCCTATCGTTTCGCTTGTCGAACGTGGCGGCAACGTGCGCACATTCCATGTCCAGCAGGCAACCAAGGACGTTGTAAAGGACATTCTGTTCCGCAACGTATCGAGAAAATCAATTCTCTATACCGATGAAAGCCGCCTATACACGGCAACCGGAAAACAGTTCGCTGATCACGGAACAGTTCGGCACTCAGCAGATGAATATGTGCGCGGCGACATTCACACGAACACGGTTGAGGGCTTTTTCTCGATTTTCAAGCGGGGCATGAAAGGCGTTTATCAGCATTGTGGCGAAGCTCATTTGCATCGCTATCTTGCCGAATTTGATTTCAGATATAATCACCGGATAGCGCTCGGCTATGACGACACCAAGCGCGCCGAATATGCGCTTCGCGGAGCTGCTGGCAAGCGGTTGACCTATCGGCGGACTAACGAAGCCCCGAACGCTTAAACAGAAAGCAAGACGATTTCTAAAATGGAGAAATGAGTCCAAACGGTGAACGAATCACTGTATTTTCCAAAGCGGTGGCCGCTGGCCATTCTTCTCACTTCCTCCAGAGTACGCCTTTTGGGATGGGCCACTGCCCTGGAAAGGAGGTGATGCAGTCATGACGAAGTGTACTACTAAAACTCGGCAAGTTCGAACCGGCAAAAAACCCGGCCCGAAGCCTGTGAAGGTGAAAGGCCACGTTCGTTCAAAACCGAGTAATTGCTAGTCACTAGCCCTGATTAGCATGTGGTCAGCGGCCACCACCTTTGGATTTTTTACTATCTGATTCTTTAACTTTCGGTTTCGGTTTTTTTCGAGGCTTTGGCGGCGTTTTTAATGCGGTTAGCAATGCTGCATCGCGACGATTAGCGACTTCTTTCTCTGACAAATTGCCGTCTTTGTTTTTTCGTTCAATACCCATTGTGATTTTTAGGTTTTACCATGACTGATCCCTTTTATAGCCCCAAGAGACGCGTCCGTCGCGCAAAGAAACACTTCGGTGACTTGGCGGTAGAAATCGATGCATTCTGTAAATCCGATCCATGCGCCGACGTCGTTGAGCTCGACGACGACGGACTCCAGCGCATGCACAAGTTTAAGCTCATCAAACCCCTCCCAGAAAGTCTCGCCGACATTACTGTCGATGCGCTCGGCAATATGAGATCCGCCCTCGACCAAGCCGGATATGTGACAGCCGTCGCCAGTGGATGCGCGGACCCGAAACGTGCTTACTTCCCCTTCGCCAGCAGTGCTGCCGACCTCGAAAATGTAATCAAGGGAAGATGTAAGGATATCCCCCAGGATATTGTGACGCTCTTTAGAACGTTCCAGCCATACAAAGGAGGGGACGATCTTCTCTGGGCACTTAACAGGATAAGAACCGCTAATGAGCACAGAATAATTACGGGCGTCGGTCTCTCCAGCGGAGGCATGCATATGCTCATCGACACGATGACGATGGGGCCCGGAGGATTCATCGGCGCACCAAGATGGAATAGCGCAAAACAAGAGCTGGTATACGCCGTCACCAAGCCTGGTACGGAATTTAGCTACAAGGGCCAGTTCTCCTTTCACATAGCGTTCGGCGATATTGAGGTTATTGGCGGTCAAGAAATCCTTACTGTCTTGAACAGCTTGCTTAGCAAAGTTGAGGGCATCGTCTTGGCTACTGAAGCTGAGAGTAAGAGAATCGGGATCATCACTTAACGAACCAAATTTCCCGCTATTTTCCGGCATCTTGTCACTTTTGCAAAGTATATAATCGCCAATTATTCTTTAAATTTCCGTCTGTCTGACGCCAAGAGGCGCCATTGGGCCAATTGCGGTGGCAGGGCGGTTGATCTCTGGCCCATTTAGATTGTGTGGACTCCGACAGTCGCTCCGATGAGTTGGTTTGTCGCAATTTCCGGCGGAATACCGGTTCCCAATTTTCCTGAAAGTGCTTTATTGTGCGCTGGGCGGGCGGATATGACGGGGTGTGTTTACAAAATTTGCAGCCGGGCAGCGTGGGGGAAGGCCGATGTGCATGGTCGGCTTGCCGCATCCATTGACGATGTCCGCGATGGGTATATTCATCTGTCGACGGACGTTCAGATTGCAGAAACCCTGATCAAGCATTTCGAGGGCCAGCCAGACTTGGTGCTTCTGACGTTAAGTGCCGAAGTCCTCGGCGCTGCGCTTAAATGGGAGGCTTCTAGACGCGGTGAGCTTTTCCCGCATCTCTATGGCGAATTGACGCGTGAGGCCGTATTAAGCGTTGATGACTTGCCGCTGCAGTCCAACGGCTGCCATTTGTTGCCGGAAAGGCTTCGTCAATGATGTCACAACTGTTCCGTCTGGCGCGGCCCTTGCTCAATAGTCTTGGTCCGGAAACGGCCCATGAGCTGACGCTCCGGCTCTTGGAAAAAGGGGTTTACCGGCGGCAAAGGCGTCCCGACGATCCGCGGCTGCATCAGGAATTCTGGAATTTGCGTTTTCGCAATCCAATCGGTATCGCCGCCGGATTTGACAAGGATGGCCGGGTCCCTGATGCGTTGATCAAACTCGGATTTGGTTTTGTCGAAGTCGGCACGGTCACGCCGGCGCCACAGCTCGGAAATCCAAAACCACGGGTTTTTCGGTTGGCTGAGGAGCACGCGGTCGTCAACCGGCTTGGTTTTAATAGTCAGGGCCGGACGGCTGTTCACAAGCGGCTTGAGCAGCGGTCGCGAACCGGTGTTCTCGGCGTTAATATAGGTGCAAACAAGGATAGTCCGAACCGGACGGAAGACTATGTGGAGGGTGTTGGTGCTTTCGCCGACGTCGCCGATTATTTCACAGTCAACATTTCGTCGCCGAATACGCCGGGCCTTAGGGAATTGCAGGACCCTGAACATCTGAACGCTTTGTTGTCCTGGCTATTTGCGGCGCGCGGTGCGCTTATGGAAGCCGGAGAGCATTGGCGGCCGATCTTGGTGAAACTTTCGCCGGATATTGGAGATCAGGATTTACCATCCGTAATTAATTGCCTCACGGCAAACGACATTGATGGGATCGTTATAGCGAATACCACAATCGCCCGAGAGGGTTTACCGGACAGCAAATATAAACATGAAACTGGCGGTCTTTCCGGGCGGCCGCTGTTCAATAAGTCAACGCGCATGCTGGCGCGAGTTTATCGCATGACCGAGGGCAAAATCCCGCTGATCGGCGTCGGCGGGATTGATTCCGGGGAAACGGCGCTTACTAAGATCGAAGCCGGTGCATCGCTGCTGCAGATCTACACCGGCCTCATCTACGAAGGCCCTGACCTTTTGAAGCGAATAAAGAGGAAGCTCATCGCCCATATGGACGCTCTTGGCTACAATGATATTAGCGAGGTTGTTGGACAAAAGGCGGAGCAATGGGCCGAACATGGCGGCGAATGAGACGGATGCCGGTGAAGAAATAATAGCAATGGTCCTTGAGTTTAACTCAAAGACCATTGGCAAGCGCGACTGCGTGGCCAGCGCCAATTGGCGGTCAAGCCCGCGTGGCGCTTGAACGTCCATCGGTCATTTCCAATGACCGATGGCATGGTGTGGATTTGAGAGGACTGGCTGACATGACGGTAAAGATCTATCACAATCCGCGCTGCTCGAAATCGCGGGCAACGTTGTCGTTCCTTGAACGCCAAGGCGTGACGCCGGAAATCATCGCTTATCTTGACACGCCGCCGACATCAGAGGAGTTGGCGTCGATCCTGATAATGCTTGGTCTTGGTCCTCGCGATATCATGCGCCGAAAGGAAGCGCCTTATAAAGAACTCGGCCTTTCAGATGAGAATTTGTCGGACGATGCGCTGATCCTGGCAATGGTCAACCACCCGATCCTGATCGAACGGCCGATTGTCGTAAACGATGACAAGGCTGTGCTTGGTAGGCCGCCTGAAAAAATATTGGAAATTCTGGACGTGTCTTAGCCGGCAATTTGAGTGGCATTGAGCGGCCGGAAGTTCCCTTTCATATCACTTTGATGGCTTGATCTGTTCGGTTCCGTTTTCAGAAAGCGGGGTCGGATTGTGTCATGTTGACGAGGTGTGCCAAAGGCAGCGCTCGCCACGTTGCCGGTCTGGATTTGATCGCAATATTCATCTGGCATTGCTTGGTGTATGAACGATGCGGACGGCGTGCATACCTCGTCTGGCTTGAGGATTGGAGATCGCAGTGGGCACGGAAAATTCGCACCAAGATCGTTGTATAAATTACATTGAATTCAATGTCGCTGACATAGCCCGATCAAAGGATTTCTATGGCAAGGCATTTGGCTGGTTATTCACGGACTATGGACCAAACTATTGCGAATTCTCAGACGGTCATATGAAGGGCGGGTTCAATGCGAGTGAACCTGTGCAACCGGGTGGACCGTTGGTGGTTCTCTATGGCGCTGATCTGACGGAAATTCTGGATCGCGTCGACGCCGCCGGCGGCAAAATCGTGAAACAGATTTTTGAATTTCCCGGTGGCCGCCGCTTCCATTTCACGGATCCTGATGGCTACGAACTCGCTGTTTGGACTGAAAGTTAGAAGATGATTGAATCTCCGCCTTCGACTGAATTTACCCTATCCGGGCAAGGGGCGCGGACTCAGAACAGCGAGCGCGCCATTTCGTCGTAGAGCGATCTGGACTTTCAAATTGAGAGACAACCGAAATTTTATAAATTCTGCTGCTCAACTTTCCGGCCGGGCCGTTTCGCGGGCGCTGCAAGCACGTCCCGTTCGAGTGCGGGATATTTGAACCCGAGCGTAATTGCGCGGGCGGCAAAGAATATCAGAAGCGCCATCCACAGACCGTGATTGCCGAATTGCGGCGTCAGCACGGCCCAAGCCACCAGGTAGGCAATGAAACTGAGCAGCATCATATTGCGCATATCGGCGGTGCGTGTCGCACCAATAAAAATACCGTCAAGCTGAAAACATGCAAATCCGAGAATGGGCACAAGCGCCATCCACGGCAGATAAAGACGCGCCGCATGGCGCACCTCGTTATTGACGGTCAGCAGGTCAATGATGAAGGGACCAAATAGCCAAAAGAGGACTGACATCACCGCGCTGAAGGCGAAGGCCCAAAACGTCGTCAGCCATACGGCCCGGCGAAACCGCGCGCCAATTCCCGACCCAATGGAATGTCCAACCAGGCGTTCAGCGGCGAAGGCAAAACCGTCGAGAAAATAGGCGGAAACGGAGAGGAAATGCAGCAGCACCGCATTCGCGGCGAGCGTAATGTCGCCGGCTTTCGCGCCCTGAGCCATGAAGAACGTAAAGGCAAAGAGCACGCAGAGTGTGCGGATCATTATGTCTCTGTTGACGCCGGCAATGCGGCGCAGACCTGAGGCCTCGAGCACATACGCCCAGCTTGTTCCGGCATAGCGGTGTTTGACGTCCGTAAACGCAATCGCCAGACCAACGCCGGCCGCCAGCAGTTCCGCCAGTAATGTTCCGAGCGCGACGCCACCAACCTCCCAGCCGAACCCCATGACAAAGAGCACATCGAGGGCGGCGTTGGTGCCGTTCAAAAGAATTTGCAGCGCGAAAGCAGTTCCGGCGCGGCCCAAACCAATGAACCAGCCGAGCAACGCATAATTAGCGAGTGCTGCAGGCGCGCTCCAGATGCGGATATCGAAATAGTGCCGGGCTTCGAATTCAACGGATACCGAGCCTTCGAGCAAGGAGAACGCCGCCCAGGAGATTGGCCGTTGCAGAACGATAAGCGCCACTCCGCAACCGATTGCGATAAGCAGGGAACGTGCGAGCGTTGCTGTAACTTCGCTACGGTCCTCCGCGCCTGATGCCTGCGCCGTCAGGCCGGTCGTGCCCATGCGCAGGAAACCGAAAGCCCAATAAAGTAATGAGAAAAGCGTGCTGGCAAGTGCGACGGCTCCGAGCAGATGCGCCGGGCCGAGCTGACCAAGCACGGCCGTATCGACCAGGCCGACGAGCGGCGTCGTGACGTTTGAAAGTATAATCGGGCCCGCAAGGATCAACACATCGCGATGGCTAAGCGATTGGGTGTTCATTGGAGAACCTAGAGTGCTTGCGGAAAAGTGGGAACCGGTTTTCCGATTAAGTTGCACGTTAAAACGAAGA
>BFAS01000057.1 GCA_008974985.1 bacterium MnTg02 | reverse complement strand
CAACGCTCTGGTCTCGGATATTTTGCTTTCTTGGTTGCTAAATGGTTGCTATTCATTCTGGCCCGCCGAATGAATTTTAGCTAAGTCATTGAAAAGACTGGTAGCGGAGGAGGGACTCGAACCCCCGACACGCGGATTATGATTCCGCTGCTCTAACCAGCTGAGCTACTCCGCCATAAATAATCACCGTTGCCGGGACGGCAATGGAAAAAGTGCGCCGATATAAGAAGGCCGGTCCGCCGCTGTCAAGCCGCCGTTGCAAAGCTCCCAAGCCTTGCTCACCGCCGGCCTACAAATTGCGCGAACCAATCGGACAGAAGGATAGCCAACCATCCAAAGGTACGGTCGCACATCATCTTGGAGATTATTAAATAACGTCAGGCCTCTGCGGGCTCAAGCTGGCTGCGCGTACCCGTGCAATGATCCTTATCAAGCTTGCTGTCGGCTGCAATTTCAGTCTGATTGACGAAACGCAGCATGGTGAAAAGACCGAGCGGCCAAAGGGCGCGCCTCTCGGCAAGACACAAATCATGGCATTCCATGACACGATTGACTGGAAAGACAGGATGCCAGCCCAAGGTCGCCGCCAGCGGCGCCAATTTGCGCTCGACCCGGCCGCGCATTCCATGATCTTGGCTAAAATGATTGACCAAAATCACCTCGCCGCCCGGCGCGCAGACTCGCTGCAGCTCCTTCATGACCCGTTCCGGATCGGGAACAACGGTCATCACATACATGGCGACGACCGTATCGAAGCTGTCATCTTGAAACTCAAGGACGCCAGCGTCCATCTCGTAGAGCCCGCGCACATTATGGAGCTTCTTGTCGTGTACACGTTTGCGGGCCCTATCGAGCATATCGGCAGAGAGATCGATGCCGACAATATCGAGATGCGAGCTATAATATGGCAAGGACAAGCCGGTGCCGACGCCAACCTCAAGGACAGATCCTTGCCGCCGGTTAATATTCATTGCAGCGTGCCGACGTCCTGCTTCAGCAATCTGTCCAAATGTAAAATCATAGATCGGCGCCCAACGCCGGTACGCCCGCTTTACCGCTGATGAATCAATTGTTGACTCGTTTACCTGAAGCATTATCCGACCTCGACCCTTACTGACCGCCCATTGAAAGATCTATCTCAAATTATCCGGGCTTGCAGTCAATTCCATTGTCCCTGCAGCCGACGACACAGAGTCACCCGAAGAGCGTCGCTCTTTCGCATGCTCCGCCGCACCTTCGACCGCGATGATCCATCCACCACCAAGAACCCGGCATCCATCCGAATTCTGGTCATATAAAACACAAGCTTGCCCGGGCGAAACCCCCATCTCGCCGTCATGCAGAAAAACAACAGGTCCGTCGTCTCTATTGTAAAGAGTAGCGGCCTGCGGCGATTGCGTAGAACGGATCTTGACGCAAAGCTCACGCCCTGTATCGGGGAGAGCAGCAAAATCCTCATCACCAAGCCAATTCACGTCCCGCAGCCTTATCCAATGGATGCGTAGGGACTCTCGCGGCCCGACGACCACCTCCCGCTTCTCGGCATCGAGATGAACCACATAAAGCGCTTCCGCAGCGGCCACGCCAATGCCGCGCCGCTGTCCAATCGTGTAATGGATTATTCCATTATGTTGTCCGAGCACTTGACCGTCCATGTGGACGATATTGCCGCTTTCGGCGGCGTCTGGACGCAATCGTTCAATCACTTGGCTGTAGCGCCCGGTGGGTACAAAGCAAATATCCTGGCTATCGGATTTTTGAGCAACGCCGAGATCAAATTTTTCGGCGAGCGCGCGCGTTTCAGACTTCTGCAGCGCGCCAAGCGGAAAACGAAGGAATTCAAGTTGCTCACGAGTCGTGCCGAACAGGAAATAGCTTTGATCCCGTGTTTCATCGACGCCACGGTACAACTCCCAACCCTCGGCGCCACGCTTGCTGACGACATAATGGCCTGTCACCAATGCTTTCGCGCCAAGCTCACGAGCCATGCTCAAAAGATCCTTAAATTTGATCTTTTGATTGCAGTCGACGCAAGGGACCGGGGTCTCTCCGGCAATATAGCTATCCGCAAACGCGTCGATCACGGACGTCTTGAAGCGGTCTTCATAATTTAAGACAAAGTGCGGTATATCGAGGGATTCGGCGACGCGGCGGGCATCATGGATATCCTGCCCAGCGCAACAGGCTCCTTTTTGCGCAACAGCTTCTCCGTGATCATAGAGTTGCAGCGTAATGCCGACGACGTCATAGCCATTTGACTTAAGCAGAGCGGCAACCACAGAGGAATCGACGCCGCCTGACATGGCGACGACCACTCTCGAGTCTTCCGGGCGTCCCGGAAGCAATAGATCGACTAATCCTGAAGCTGGATCGTACACGACTTTTCTCTGTGGATTAATTCGCGCAGTGGCGCACTCGCAGACATCATAATTGATCTAACTATGGCGATTATCAACTCTCTAAGGCCTCGTTACCAGCCGGCGTCTGCTGCATCAGCGCCAGTGCATCAGCTTGAAAATATAGGCCTAAGCGCCTACTCCGCAAGCCGGAATACATAGCACAATCAGTTCCTTTTGCGGAAAATACGGCCAAACGCGGAAATTTCTGCCGGACCAAATTTGCCTATCGCCCCTGCATGTCCTTTGACTATACAATCAACCCATTGAATATAATAGGTTTTCTTTCCCGTCTCAACTGGCCTCTCAATTGCAACTGTTAATAGCGAAACAGTTTTGAGTGTGCGGAAATGGATTTACTAACAACACAAATAGCCAAGCTCGGAAACGTCCCAGACGCCGGCAAACCGGATCTTGCGGCGCTTGACGCCGGCGAAACGGGTGCCGGGACGTTCGCAGATTTGCTCGCGTTGCCCGTCAATTCCAACGGGAAGCATTCGTTCGGTGGCACCGAAACCGCCCTTATTTCAGGCGATGCGGGCATTTTGGGCGACGCGGACGGCGGGACGGAACCAGAACCCGCCTCGAATGCGTCCAACGCCGAGGTCCCAGCAGAGCGTGGATCTGCCGGACAACTCATCCCTCCGGAATCCCTCGATGTGTTGCAAGTCGCGGCCGGCGGCCCAAGCGCGCCCTCTGTCCGAGGACGATTTGCCGCAGACCTAGGTGAAGGCAGGGCTCAAGCCAGCCAGCCACATCCAGAATTACCCTCTTTGATAAGGCCGCAAGGCATCCCGGCACCGCAATCCGCGGAAACCGCCAAGATAGCCACCGAAGGTGCACCAGCCCTCGGCCTGCGGTCACATATTGCGGATGCGGATTTCATCCCGTTAGCGTCACATCCTGTGCCGCCATTGAATAATGAGACCGGCGCGCACGATAGCCGGCCGGCCGTTGATTTTGAATCGAAAGTCCAGCCGGGAACCGAGCCCGCGAAACCGGCACAGCCTGCCCTTCCAGCTCAATCGCCGGGGGACACCGCGCTCAAGCAAGCACCTGGCGAAATCCTGCAAATTCGAGATGCCGCCAAATCTGCTACGGAAACGATCCCTACAGCGCATGATCTGATCGATGGGAAAACAAAATCGGCGCGAACGGCTGTTAACGAAGACGTCTTCAATATCAATACAAAAAACGCAACGGCTGAGGCCGCGCCAGACCGAAACGCCTCGGCTCCGCAAAAGCCGAATAGCGAGGAAATTGGCCGTCCCGGCGCCCAAGTGGCTGCACATGCAGGGGCGTTCAAGACAATTATCAGCGCGGCCGGACGTGCCTTAACTTATTCCTTACCCAATCACGGAGAAGGAGAAACGCCCTTAACAGGACTCTCCAACATGACATTGCCGACCTCAACCCAAATTCGGGTCGGCACCGTTAACGGTCTAGCAGCGTCCCCTCAGCTTCCCATTAATGCTATCGCCGCTCATATTGCCTCTCAAGCGGTGCATGGCGCCCGGCGTTTTGACATCCGTCTCGACCCGCCAGAGCTTGGCCGCGTGCACGTTCGCCTAGAAATTGCACGGGATGGTGCTGTCACAACGCACCTCGTGGTCGAGCGGGCCGAAACATTGGATCTTCTGCAACGGGATGCCCGAGCGCTTCAGGGAGCGCTGGAGGATGCCGGCCTTGAGACGTCCGACGACGGATTAAGCTTTTCGCTTAAAGACGAAGGATTTGACGATTCCTTCGCCGATCGCAAGGCAGACGACGACACCCTGAGCGGCAAAACCCCGGCGGATGACGCACCCGAAGAGTTGGCCGCCGACGCTGGTCAAACCAGCGAATACCGGCTCTCGCGCGGGCTCGATATTCGCATTTAGCATTTGAGAAGGTAGAGACGATATGGAAATCAGCCCATTTTCCGCGATAGCCTCAGCGGGCAGTTCATCGGACGACGATCGGACGAGGATTTCAGGAAATTTCGATACGTTTCTTCAACTTTTGCTGACGCAGTTGCAAAATCAAAACCCCCTGGAGCCGCTCGACACGAACCAATTTACCCAGCAATTGGTCCAGTTTTCCGCCGTCGAGCAAGCCATCAAAACCAACGACAATCTTCAAACCTTGGCTCTTCTCTCGGCCGCAAATGCGATTACCGGCGCCGTCGGCTATATCGGCAAGACTGTTGTTGCGGCTGGAAATTCGAGCACAATTGAGAATGGGTCCGCGAATTGGACCTATCAAGTTGAAGGTGGCAGCGGTACCGGAGCCTTTACAGTTCGCGATTCAGCGGGAAATCAAGTCTTCGCGACAACTGGTCCCGTTTCCGAAGGAACAAGCACCTTTACTTGGGACGGCCGGAAATCGGACGGTACCCTGGCGCCCAATGGCACTTATACCCTTTTGATTACCGCCGCGGACGGTTCCGGCGGACCCTTGCAGGTTGCGACATCCTTCTCAGGCACAGTAGAAGGCGTCGATATGAGCCGCGCTGAACCCGTTCTCTTGGTTAACGGCCGCGAGATCAAATTGACCGAAATTACGATCATCAAGCAGGCTGAAACCGGCGGTTAGGCCGGCTCGCGCACGCTAAGAAACACGCATCATTATAGGTTGTTAGCAGGCGGGAATTAAAGTCGGCTCTGCGGTTCCGGCGTTACGTATACGAATTCGCAACTCTTTTACCATAGTTCTTAGCTAATTCTTAAACGCGGCCGTGTACAGTAAGCGTCATCAGGATAGGCGTGTGTATAGAGTAAAAAACAATGAGCGAACATTATAGGCCGCGTGTTAGATATGTAATCGGCCCCGACGGCAGTCCGTTGACGATCGCAGATCTTCCACCGCAAAATACCAAACGTTGGGTTATTCGCCGCAAGGCGGAAGTGGTTGCCGCAGTGCGCGGTGGCCTCCTTAGTCTCGAGGACGCATGTGAGCGCTATACGCTCACGGTCGAAGAATTCTTGAGCTGGCAACGTTCAATTGACCATCATGGATTGGCGGGCCTCAGGGCAACGCGGGTCCAGGATTACCGCGGCTGATGAAGTCGCCGAGGCGGTTCGTCTAAATCGCTGACAAATGCAGGCTCGCACCGGCATCTATCGCCGGTGCGCCGTCGTTTGCACCACGATCGCCCCTTGCCCGCCCCCCCGGCCAGCCTCCCTACTCCCGGCAAATTCTGCCCAGTCGAACCGGGCGGCACCCCTTTTATTGAGCCCCGTTAAGCATCTGTTAGGCCTAACTAGGTAGATTTTTCCTAGTTGGGGCGAATCGAGCGATTTGCACGGCGTCTGAGCAAGCGGTTCGAAGTCCGCAGCACGTCGTAGTAGCTCATTTAAGGGGTCTGGGAACCGTGAACTCTGTCGTCGAATTTGTTAAAGCGCTTGGTCCAGCGCGCATGGGCGCCATGGGTGCGGTCGCCGCCGCTCTTGTCGGCTTTTTCATTTTTTTGATGATCCGCGTCTCACAGCCTCAGATGACGGTTCTGTTTACGGAATTGCCGTTCGAAGACTCGACCGCAATCATAAAGAAACTCGAGAGCATGAACGTGCCTTTTGAAATGCGGCAAGAAGGGGCGGTTATACTCGTACCCAAAAAGCATGCCCTGCGACTTAGAATGAAGCTCGCCGAGAGTGGTCTGCCAGTGGGCGGCGGTGTGGGTTACGAGATTTTCGACAAAAGCGACGGGCTCGGAGCCACAAGTTTTGTTCAAAATATCAATCACTTACGCGCCATCGAAGGAGAACTGGCAAGAACGATCCGCTCTCTCAATAGAGTCATAATGGCCCGCGTTCACCTGGTTCTTCCGAAACGGCGGCTATTTTCTCGCAAAGCTGCCGAACCTTCCGCATCGATCGTTCTCAAAGTCCGCGGAAGCTTGGACAAAGGACAGATCAAAGCTATCCAGCACCTTGTCGCCTCGGCCGTTGAAGGGCTGAAGACCCAGCGCGTGTCGATTGTCGACAACACCGGAAAGCTGCTCGCCTCGGGACAAAACGACGGCGAAGAAGCCAATTTCGGATCGTCCGCCGACGAACGCAAACATGCTTACGAACAGCGCCTGCAAAACGCAATTGAGGATATCGTCGCCAGCGTTGTCGGCGCCGGCAAAGTTCGCGTCCGTGTCGCGGCGGAGCTTGACTACAACAAAGTTACGGAAACTTCCGACATCTTTGACCCCGACGGGCAAGTCGTTCGCTCGACCAATTCAACATTGGAAAAATCCAACTCATCTCAGCCGGGAGGCGACAAAAGCGTATCTGTTGGCAACGAACTTCCGGCGGCCTCTGGCAGTAGTGGCAGCAGCGGAAATATCCAGGAGAATTCGGACAAGTCGTCCGAGATTGTCAATTACGAAATTTCCCGCACAACCAGAACCGAGATTATCGAAGCCGGCCGCACCAAGAAAATCTCAGTAGCCGTGCTTGTAGACGGCCTCTATGCAAAAGATGCAAACGGCAAGCTGAGCTATCAGCCGCGCCCGCAAAATCAACTCGATGAAATCGAGAGGATCGTTCGCTCGGCCATCGGCTTTGACGGAACGCGCGGCGATCAAGTCCATATTTCCAACCTCCGTTTCGCAGCATCCGCCGTTCCCGCATTGCCCGAGGCGGAGAGCGGGGGCTTCCTGGATTTTTCCAAGCAAGATTATTTCTATATCGCGGAACTCGTCGTCACATTGCTGGTATCGCTGCTTGTGCTTCTTATGGTCGTCCGGCCGCTTATCCGCCGCATCATCACGCCTGAGAACAAGCTCGAGCCGTCGGAAACCGCCGCACTCGCCAATTCGGGTCAAGCCGTTGCAGACCAGCAAGGCGGCGCAATTGCTCAAATTCCGGGACCTGATGGTCAGCCTGCCATGAATCCCAGCGGAGCATTAGCGATACAGCCGCCAAGCAACATGACGGCGGAGGCGATACGCGCCGCCAAAGCCTCCGGCGAGATGCAAGCCTCGGTTATCCGGGAAGTCGGAGAGATGGTCGGCAATAATCCGCAAGAAGCTATTGGGATTATTCGTGACTGGATCCACACCGACGCGGAGGCCTACTAAAAATGGCAGCCGCAGCCGAACGAAAAGAAACGGAAGAGACAAAAAAGGTATCGCGCGCCAAATCGGTGGCGAGCCCAGCGGACAAGTTTACCGGAGCGGAACGCGCTGCGATTTTCCTGCTCGCGCTTGGCCAAGAGCACGGCCTGCCCATTTGGCAGAAACTGGATGATGAAGAACTTGCTGAGATCACGATCGCTATGTCACGGCTTGGACAGGTTGCGACCGAAACCGTCGAATATCTCGTTGGATCGTTTATATCGCAAATGTCTCTCTCGGGCGCTCTCGTCGGAACTTTTGAATCGACGGAACGTCTCTTGCTCGAGTTTCTGCCCAGTGAGCGCGTCACCTCAATTCTAGAGGAAGTTCGTGGCCCGGCCGGGCGGAACATGTGGGAGAAACTTTCAAATGTTCAGGCCAACGTGCTCGCCAACTATCTAAAGAATGAATATCCGCAGACGGTTGCCGTCATCCTGTCAAAGATTGCGCCGGATCATGCTGCAAACGTGCTCGGAAATCTGCAAGAGGAATTCGCTCTCGAAGTTGTACGCCGCATGCTCGGCATGGATTCCGTTCAGCGCGACGTCCTCGAAAAAATAGAGCAAACGCTCAGAAGCGAGTTTATCTCCAATCTCGCGCAAACCCGCCAACGCGACGCGCATGAATTAATGGCGGAAATCTTCAACAATTTCGACCGGCAAACCGAAAGCCGCTTCCTCTCATCCCTGGAAGAAGCCGATCGTGAAGCCGCGGATCGCATCAGAACGTTGATGTTTACATTCGAGGACCTGACAAAACTGGACACTTCGAGCACACAAACCCTTCTCCGTCATATCGAAAAGGACGTGCTTACGCTTGCCATGAAGGGTGCTCCCGATCTGGTGCGCGATTTTTTCTTCTCGAACATGTCGGAGCGTGCTGGAAAAATGCTACGGGACGATTTGGAAGCCATGGGCCCTGTCCGGCTCCGCGACGTTGATGAAGCACAAACCAAGATGATCGCCCAAGCCAAAGACCTCGCCGCCAAAGGCGAAATTATCATCGCCGTAGACGGCGGCAACGGCGATGAAATCATCTACTGATGGGCACCTCCGAAACAGCCATGACGGTACCTCAGAAATTCTTATTCGAGAGGCATTTCGACACCCATCAGTCGACCGAGCCGTCCGAAGCAGATCTTGCTGAAGCGCGCCAGGAATCATACGAAGAAGGCCGCCGCGCCGGTGAAGAGACGATGCGCAAAAGTATCGACGCCGACATTGCTGCAGCTCTTCAGGCCCTTGCCAAGGGCGCGCAAGCGGCCCACGAAAATTTCGCCGAAACAACCCGGGAAATCGAACACAACACCATTCAGCTCGCAATTGCGGCGGCTATCAAACTCGCTGGAGAACTGACCGCCTGCGAGCCGACAGCATCACTCGAAGCCCTCTTCCAGGACACGATTGCCAATTTGCGATCCGAACCGCACGTGGCGCTTCATGTCCCAGACAGCCTTGTCTCCGAAGTTGAAACCCGGGTTTTAGCTATTGCCGAAGCACACGGTTTTGAAGGCAAGCTCGTTGTGTCGGGACATTCAAATATGGAACACGGCGATTGCCGCATCGAATGGGCCGATGGCGGCGTGTCAAAATCGATTGAGGACGTAAGGCGGGCGGTTAGTGATGCCATCGAATGTTATCTCGCCTCCCGGCAAGGCATATTCAAGGATTTGGATCTCGCGTTGCTTGAAGAACCAGCCGAGACCAGATCGGCCTCCCCCACAGAACCAACACCGCCAACACCGCCAACACCGCCAACACCGCCAACGCCAATAGAAACCCATTTTGAACATCAGTCCGGTCAAGCACCGATCGTTTCGGGAGAAGGATTATGAGCGACGAAACGCCTGTGGAAGAAATTGAACTTACCGACTTTTCGGATGCCCCGGCTCCGACGCCTGAGGACACCGAATTAGAGGATACTGACGGCGCCCGCGATGGCCAGCGAAGCGCAGCCGATCTCCAGGCCGTTTTCGAGATCCCAGTGAGCATTCAAGCTGTTCTTGGGCGAACTCATATGGAAGTCAGCGAGTTATTGAAACTGGATAAGGGCGACATTGTCGAGCTCGATCGAAAAGTCGGTGAAGCCATCGATATTTATGTCAATGACCGCCTCGTCGCCCGCGGCGAGGTCGTTCTCGTCGACGATCGGCTGGGCGTTACCATGACAGAAATAATCAAGACCGAGCGCAGCCATTAGGCGCTCCTAAGCAGACCCTGCTCGCAGCGGCTCTTACGGGGAAATAGATATGAGATTGATGATCATCGGAAGCCTCGACGGCAACCTTTCAACCGCGAGCAAGATGGCCATGGACCGGGGCGCCAAGGTGAGCCATGCCGGGGGCGTGGAAACTGCTCTGCGCGATCTGAGATCCGGTCAAGGTGCGGATCTGCTCATGGTCGAAGTCTGCCATGATATTGCCGACCTGATCGAAAAGCTCGATGCGGAGCATATTCATATTGCCATTGTCGCTTGCGGAACGGATCACGACGCAAGGGCGGCGGTGAACGCCATACAAGCAGGCGCCAAAGAATATATTCCCCTGCCGCCGGACGCCGAGATGATCGCGGCGGTCCTAGAAGCCGTCGCCGCAGAATCGCACTCAATGATTTACAGGGACGAAAAATTCGCCGAGGTCGTAAGGCTTGCTGACCAAGTAGCGGCTTCCGATGCCAGCATTCTGATCACCGGGGAATCGGGCACCGGTAAAGAGGTGATCGCCCGCTATCTGCACTCCCAGTCCTCTCGCTCAGATAAGGCCTTTATCTCGCTGAATTGTGCGGCAATCCCTGAAAATCTCCTCGAATCCGAGCTTTTCGGTCACGAGAAGGGCGCTTTCACAGGCGCCATCGCACGACGGATCGGAAAATTTGAGGAAGCTCATGGCGGCACATTGCTGCTCGACGAAATCTCCGAAATGGATGTACGGCTGCAAGCCAAGTTGCTGCGCGCCATTCAAGAGCGGGTCATCGACCGCGTTGGCGGGAGCAAGCCGGTTTCCATCGACATTCGGATTATCGCCACATCGAACCGGGATCTGGCGGCCACCGTGCGCGACGGCACGTTCCGCGAAGACCTGTTCTACCGTTTAAACGTCGTCAATTTGCGCATTCCGGCGCTGCGCGAGCGCCCGGCCGACATTTTGGAGCTCGCGGAACATTTTTTGAGCAAATATGCGGACGCGAATAATGTTGCCCGGTTGCCTTTTTCAGCGGAGGCGCGCAGGCAATTGCTGGCCAGCAAATGGCCCGGAAATATCAGAGAACTCGAGAATACAATTCACCGCGCCGTGTTGCTCTCAGCCGGTGACGAGATTTCAGTCGAAGCGATCCGTTCGCCGGATGGCACGTCATCGGCGGGCCTTTTCGGTACCAACGAACCGGCCGGAATGGCCGCTGCGGCGGCCGAGGCCGTTTCTCAATCCCTGGTCGGCAAAACCGTCGCCGAAGTGGAGCGCGACCTGATCATCGAAACGCTCGATCATTGTTTTGGAAACAGGACTCATGCGGCCAACATTCTCGGCATCTCCATCCGCACCTTGCGCAATAAGCTGAAGCAATATTCGGACAACGGCGTTCATGTTCCGACACCCGGCGAGCAGCGGCCTTATGCCTAACTCCCATACTGGAGAAGAGGACCGGTAGATGAGCGACGTCACCACCGGAGGGCCGGAAAATACGGCCAACACCCCGCCATCGACCGGTCCAATGGCCGGATGGTCGGCGATGTGGGGTTGGGCGCTGCGCAGCGATATCTGGCTTGCGCTTGGCATAATCGGTATCATTTTTGTGCTGATATTGCCGATGCCGGCGATGATCCTCGACGTGTTGCTGGCGGTCTCGATTACTTTTTCGGTTCTGGTTTTGATGACGGCGCTCTTTATTCACACGCCGCTCGAATTTTCCGCCTTTC
>BFAS01000056.1 GCA_008974985.1 bacterium MnTg02 | reverse complement strand
GCCCACGGCGCCCCCGTCCGCAGCCGCCAGAATATCCCGTTCAACACCCGACGATCATCCACCCGCGGAACGCCGCGGACCTTCGTCGGCAGCAACGGCTGGATCACAGACCACTCAAAATCCGTCAAATCAAAGCGCGCCATAACATGTCTCCCTTCCAGGAAACTGAATCACAACGCTCCAAACTTGGGAATCCCTTTTATGGGTATGTGACCTAATGGTGCAGAGAACGTTTTGGCTTTCTGCCAACCACAACTTTCGACATGAGTGCGTTCCAGGATTTGGAATAGACCAGACCGCTTCCGGCAAGAATCGCCGCAACATCGTCTTCAATATAGTGCCGGTAGTATGGCTCATGAAACCGCATCGGAAACGCCTTGAGAAGACCGTCATAGCCCGGCTTGTCCCCGAGCTGCAGGGAATCAATCAGAACGATAAGCCCGCCCGGTTTTAGAACGCGCGCCATTTCCCGTGCGACCTGCCGGCGGACGTCCGGCGGCAACTCATGAAATAAAAAGAAACATGTGACGATGTCCTGGCTCCGGTCGGCAAGCGGCATCTCTTCGGCGTTGGCGAGGACCAAGCGAATATTCCGCCGGGCGCGTGTGTGCTGTTTTGCTTCGCGGAGATAGGCGGCGGACAAATCAAGCCCTGTGACCGGGAGTGATGGATAGACATGCTTGAGTTGCCCGATGAACCGGCCTGTTCCGCAAGCAACGTCGAGTGCTGCAAGCTGGCGCTGGTCCCGTCCGTGAATAAATTCGCTGATAGGTTTCAGCGCTTGCCGGCGCATGGCATTCGTGGCCCCGAGAAACAATGTCTCAACTTGAACATCGTAGAGGCGCGCGGATTCGTCCGTGAGATAACCGCCGGTTTGGTAATGAAAATTCTGAACGAAATAGTCCGGCAACCCCTCAATCTCCGGGAGTTTTGCCACCTCGTCAACGTCGCGCTGCGTTCGGCGGCGATGAGAGACTGGCAGATCCTGAATCATTTTCCGGATCCGAATGAATTGTTGCAGAAGTGATCCATCCTGATTGTCCAGAGGCGGACAAATGCCTTCGCGAACCAATTGAGCGTCTTCATAGAGAAAAGCAAGCAGATCCCGGAAAAGATCAATTGGACCTGGCATCGGTCCTTCCGGTTTAAAGGGCGGCGGTCGTTGGCCTAGCCGCGCCGTAATCTCATTCGTCAATCGATGCAGCCCGGTATAGAAGCCCGCACGGGTAATCTGTCCGGCAAAATGCGCATACATGTCATATCTATTGTTTGCCGCGCTGGCCATTCTCCGAAACTCCTCACAGCACAAAGGCGTACTCGTCCTGCTATTATTCGCCAATCCCGCAATATTTCAAGGAGCCGCTGACAATAAGTCCGCAAAGACAAAGCCGTCTCGCGTGACAATTTCACCAACGATAACCAGGATTGGCGAAGCAAACATGGGGCCCACAGACGCAAAAGTGTGGAATTCACCGCGCTCGCCGCAGGGATCGACGGACGAGGGAAGCTCCGCGAGAAAGCTCCGGTCGAATGTGCGCCCTGCGAACGACTCAGGCAATTGCTTGGGATCAAGACAACTAATTTGTGCCCGTAGCCCGGCGGCAACCATTTGTTGCGCCAATTCATCCGTCGGCGTTCCCCAAATCGGAAATATTGGTGCGATACCGGTTCCTGTGAGCTTGTCCTCCCGATACGATCTGATGTCCTGCAAAAATAAATCGCCAAAGGCCATGGCTTTAATCCCGTCGTCACGCATTTTCGCAACGAATGCTCCAAGTTTGGCCTCATAGATTTCATTCGGGCATGGATGGGGAAGCGGTATGAAATGGATCGGTAGCCCGGCGGCTTCCGCCTGAGCCTCGACAAGCTCGCGCCGGACCCCATGCATGGCAACACGATCAAACGCTTCGTTGAGCGTCGTGAACAGACCGCAAATCTCGATATCCGGATCGGATTTCAGGACGTCCAACTCCATGCTGAATCTTTACCGCTGCTCCAGCTCAGCAATGTCTTCACATAACCACCTTCCCCAGCTCACTAGCAGGATGTTACAAATCGCCGGTCAATGAACGCGGCAATCGCGCAAGATCATTGCGCGCAGCTTCCGATATTCTGAACGAGACGCCATGTCCACCTATCAACGGATCGTCATCCTCACCGGCGCGGGTTTGTCCGCGGAATCCGGGCTCGGAACGTTCCGCGACAAGGACGGTCTTTGGAGTAAATATGATTTGATGGAGGTGGCGACGCCGGAAGGTTTTGCCCGCAACCCGGAAAAAGTCCACGCCTTTTACAATCTACGCAGAAATATGCATGCGAATGTGGTGCCCAATGCCGCCCATCGCGCGCTCGCCCGCTTGGAGCAGAACTATTCCGGCGAGGTTTGGATTGTCACTCAAAATATTGATGAGCTTCACGAATCAGCCGGCTCGCACTGTCTCATCCATATGCACGGCGAGCTCTATAAGGCCCTATGCGCCCATTGCGGAGACCGGCGCCCCTGGCGGGATGAGTTATCCACAGATCTCGTCTGCCCAAGTTGCAAAGCTATTGGCGGTATGCGCCCCGATGTCGTCTGGTTCGGCGAGATGCCCTACCAGATGGATGGAATCGTGGAGCGCCTTGCGGCTTGCGATCTCTTCATTTCGATTGGAACGAGCGGCACCGTTTATCCCGCAGCAGACTTTGTCATGGATGCGCGGCAAGCAGGTGCTCATACAGTTGAACTCAATCTGGAACCGTCGGAAGGCGCATCACTATTTGCTGAAGCGCACCACGGCAAGGCGACAGAAATTGTCCCCACATTTGTCGATCGCCTTCTAAATTCCTCGCAATCAGCGCACCCCTTTGAGAATCGTGACACCTAGGAGCGTCGCCATTGTTGAGGCGACTTTGGCTAAGTTCAGTGGCTCCTTCAGGAACACAACGCCAATGATCAGCGCGAAAACGATGCTCGTCTCGCGCAATGCCGTAACGAGCGCGATTGGCGCCATGGTAAAGGCCCATGTCACGATCGCGTAGGCAAGAAATGAGGCGCCGCCGCCAATAAGTGCGATCATTCGCCCACTGGACGGCAACTGGCTCAACGTGCCGGGTTTGGTCACTCGAATGATGAGGGCGAACAACACCGCATTGAACAGTGTCAGCCAGGCATAATACCCAACCGCCGTTCCGGCCTGCCGCGCTCCAAGACCATCGCACAAGGAATAACTTGCGATAAAACATCCGGTGGCAAGCGCCATTGCTGCTGCGCGCGGGTTCGCCAAGCCGTCGCTGTTGCGCACAAAGACCAGACTCATTATGCCGCAGCCAATTATGGCGATTGCGACAAGAGACGAAGAGCTTAATTGAACACCTAGAAAGGCAATTGAGACGCCGGCAACGATAAGCGGCGCGGATCCCCTTGCAATCGGATACACCTGGGTGAGGTCGCCAATCCGGTATGAAAACATAAGAAAAAGCTGATAACCGAGGTGAAGTGCCACGCCCGCCGCGAGATAAGGCCAGCTCGCCATAGCCGGTAAGGGCACAAAAGGCATGGCAAGAAGCGCAAATGGCACATGACCAAGAACGACCGCCGTCATGCCCAAGATTTTGTCGCTGTTGCCCTTGACCAGCGCATTCCAGGTTGCGTGCAAAGCGGCCGCAAACAGAACGGCAAGAAAAATAGTCAAGTCCATTAAGCTTCGCCTCCATGGCCGGCTGAAAGAGCCAAACGTGGATTAATCATGCAACGCAATCAACTTGAGGCCGCGTTGCGTTTCGGCCTCCATCCAAGCGACCAACATCGCAAAACACGAAGCCAAGACGAGCGCCGGCGTTCACAAATCTTTCACCGCGCCGATAAGAAATTCTTTATTGCCTTTCTGCCCGAGGATTGGCGACGAAATGATATCGAGAACCCGCCATCCTTGTCGTCCATCAAACCATGCTTTCACTTCGGCGATCGCCTTTTCTTGTGCCGCAGTGTCGCGGACGACGCCCCCCTTGCCGATAGCGTCCCGGCCAACTTCAAACTGCGGTTTTATGAGAGCAACAAGCCAAGCGCCGGCTACGGCAAAGGATAGCGGCACCGCGAGCGCCTTTGTCAATGAGACAAAGCTTAAGTCCGCAGTAATCGCGTCAATGGGATCTCGGATCTCGCTTTTCGTGAGGGTTCGCGCATCGCAGCCTTCAAGGGAAACCACTTTGGATTCAGACCTCAGTTGGTCGTGGAGCTGACCATGTCCGACGTCAACGGCATAAACGCGGCGAGCGCCTCTTGCCAAAAGAATCTCAACAAAACCGCCTGTCGAAGCCCCTAGATCGAGCGCCACTCGCCCCGCGGGATCGAGCGCAAACACATCCAACGCGCGGGCGAGCTTGACGCCTCCACGCGAGACATAGTCTTTCACATCGTCTGCGAGTGAGATGTCTGCATCAGGATCAACCAAAAGACCGGCCTTACCGGCCTGCTCTCCGTCGATTCTGACCAATCCGCGTTTGATCAAATCGCGGGCACGCGAACGGGAAGCAACAAGGTGTTTCTCGACGACAACAATGTCGAGCCTTTTTTTCTTTATACGATTCATCGGCTGAAGTCGGGAAGGCATCGCGTTAACACTCAGAGCAAGGTTAGGGCTAAGCCCTCTCGCCCGTGTCGGCGCTCTCCTCCCGGCCGAGTGCGGTGAAAACCTTCTGGACGATGCCGCTGGCATTGAGTCCCGCCGCCTCATACATCTCAACCGGCTTGCCATGATCGATAAACCGGTCAGGAAGAACCATGGTGCGAACTTTCAAATTACTCTCAAGCCAGCCATTCTCTGCAAGAAACTGAAGCACATGGGAGCCGAAGCCACCGATCGCGCCTTCCTCGATTGTTATCAGCACTTCGTGGTTTCCAGCCAGATCCGCAATCAGATCTTCGTCCAAAGGCTTGGCGAACCGGGCGTCGGCGACTGTCGCCGAGAGCCCATAAGAAGCGAGCTGCTCCGCAGCCAAAAGACATTCCGTCAATCGGGCACCAAAGGAGAGAAGAGCAACCGAGGAACCAGTTTGCAGAACGCGCCCCTTACCTATCTCTAGCGGCACGCCCCGGTCCGGCAACTCCACGCCGATGCCCTCACCGCGTGGATAACGAAACGCGGACGGTGCATGATCTATTTGAGCTGCCGTCGCAACCATATGGCGGAGTTCCGCCTCATCCGCAGCCGCCATCACGACAAAGCCAGGCAGCGTCGCTAGATAGGTGATGTCGAATGACCCCGCATGTGTCGGACCGTCAGCGCCCACAAGACCGGCGCGGTCAATCGCGAACCGAACTGGCAAACCTTGAATCGCCACATCATGCACGACTTGATCGTAAGCGCGCTGCAAGAAGGTTGAATAAATGGCCACAAAGGGGCGAAATCCTTCGCTCGCAAGACCAGCAGCAAAAGTAACGGCATGCTGTTCGGCAATGCCAACATCAAACATCCGATCTGGAAAGGCATCGCCGAAAAGATCGAGCCCCGTGCCCGACGGCATCGCCGCCGTCACAGCTACGACCCGTTCATCCTCGGCCGCCTCCTGAATCAAACTTTGCCCGAATATTTTCGTATAGG
>BFAS01000055.1 GCA_008974985.1 bacterium MnTg02 | reverse complement strand
CTATCGTGGCGCCGAATACGCCGTGAAGTTCCTTCCCAAGCTAAAAATTGAAGTCGTCGTGCCGTCCGATCAGGTCGACAAAGTCGTCGAGTCAATCACCACCGCCGCGAAAACCGGTGAGATTGGCGACGGCAAAATCTTCGTCGGCCCGATTGACCAGGCCGTTCGTATCCGCACCGGTGAAACAAATGCCGACGCGATTTAATTCAAGAGTTCGGGGGAGCAATCTCATGAAAAACTCAACATTTTTTAGAGTGGCTTTTGCCACGGTACCGCTGCTCATGGTGATGGCGCTGCCGGCAATGGCCCAAGACAAACCAACACTCGACAGCGGCGATACGGCCTGGATGCTGACATCGACAGCCCTGGTTCTGCTGATGACCATTCCGGGTCTCGCTCTCTTCTATGGCGGAATGGTCCGGAAGAAAAATGTTCTGGCGACGGTCATGCAGAGCTTTACCATTACCTGTATTGCCACACTTACCTGGATGATTATCGCCTATTCCATCGCCTTTGGAGATGGCGGCTCACTGAACGCCTATATGGGTGGTCTGGACAAAATGTTCCTGAACCATGTCGGCAAGGACACCCTAAACGGCACGATCCCGGAATCGGTCTTCATCACGTTCCAAATGACTTTCGCGATCATTACACCGGCGCTGATCATGGGGGCCATTGCGGACCGCATGAAATTCTCATCAATGATGGTGTTTATCGTGGCATGGCTTATCTTCGTTTATGCGCCAATTACCCATTGGGTTTGGGGTGGCGGATTCCTCGGCGATGTCGGCGTTTTGGACTTTGCTGGCGGCACCGTCGTTCATATCAATTCAGGTGTTGCCGGTCTTGTGGCCTGTCTCATGCTCGGCAAGCGCAAAGGCTATGGCACCGAGAACATGGCACCGCATAATTTGACGCTGAGCGTCATCGGCGCTTCGCTTCTGTGGGTTGGCTGGTTTGGCTTCAATGCTGGTTCCGCTGTCGCGTCTGACGGCGCTGCCGGTATGGCGATGCTGGTGACACAGATTGCCGCTGCCGCTGCCGCTTTGACCTGGATGGTTACCGAATGGGTCATTCTGCGTAAGCCCAGCATTCTTGGCATCATCTCAGGTGCCGTTGCAGGTCTGGTCGCCATTACACCAGCCTCGGGATATGTTGGCCCAATGGGTGCGCTGTGGATCGGCCTTGCTGCTGGTGCTGCGTGTTTCGCGGCCTCAGTCGGCCTCAAGAAACTGCTTGGCTATGACGATTCCCTGGATGTCTTCGGAATTCACGGCATCGGCGGTGCCGTTGGCGCCGTCCTCACCGGCGTCTTCGCGGTCGAAGCCATAGGTGGAACAGGTGGGCTGTTGGAAGGTAATTTTGCTCAGGTCTTTATTCAGATCAAGGGCATTGCCGCGACAGTTGCTTGGTCAGCTGTTGCCACTTTCGTGATCCTGTTGATCATTCGAATGGTTATGGGCCTGCGTGTTAAGGAAGAAGTAGAAGTCGAAGGCCTCGACATCAATCTCCACGGTGAGGTTGTGCGTTAACGCATGATCTCGAAAAGCTTGCCCCCGGACTTGATCCGGGGGCAGGTCATTTTTCGCAGAAAGATTATGCTCAAACAAAAAACAGGCGCGAATATCCGAGCCTAAGGGACACGGATTTCGCTCCAGAATAATTCAAAAGGCGCTGCACAATTTTCCTTTACTCTCCCTTGAAGCAGACAAATTGGTAGCGCGAAAGCCGGGCATTGGTAAAAATCAATGCCCGGCACTTTTTTGGATAGAGACAGGGGACGAAGGCTCACCACACCCGGCACCCGGTGGAAAGCTCTGTTCATCCGGCAAGATATCTCACAGCTCTCACAGCCCCGTCGCACCCTCAAATGGTCTGTTTGAGTGTCTTCGCAAAACGCTCGGCTTCCGCTTCAGGCAAATTCGAAACGATAACGTAGAGCAATCCTCCACTGCGCCAAATAACGTTGGAGAACCCCTTCGATGAATGAACCGAAACGGCTCGACCGCCAATATCATCGGGCACAGCCAGGCCGGCAACGCTCATCACATAAAGGGAAGCCGCTGTTTTCCCACGCTTGAAAAGGAAGAATACGAGCCGGCGATTGAGAAACGAACAGATCCGTCCGCCGACGAGCCTAAATCCAGCCGGTGGCACTACGCCGGACGGTAGCCTGAAATCCACCCGCTCGGCCAGCCAGCGCATGATGACAAGGCGCGAAGGCGATTTTATATCAAGTGGATATCCGCGAACACGGAAGGTCACGAAATCACCAACCGTCTCGGCGATAATTGGGTGATCCCCCATCCGCTTGCCGCTGAAAATCGTCGAACCGTTGAACAGAATCAAGACGGCCACAACCACAACAGCACCAGCCGCGAAAGTCGCCGTGCGGGCCGGCAGAACGCGCCGCCAGTCCACAGCCCGGCCCGGCCGCCTCTGCGAATCTTCCTCCGCTGAAATCGCGGCGGAAATATTGTTCCATAGCAGGTCTGGGTCTTGCGGCTCGATGCACTCCTCGCGCAATCGGACATGAAGCGCCGACTGGGCGTCAAAATGATCTTTGCATTCGGGACAAACGTCCAAATGCCTCTGAATGACGTTGAAATCCGCATCGTAAGCTTCGCCATCCATCATTGCCGAAAGAGCATCGCGAGCATCATCGCAACTCATTTCCGTACCAATGTTGTTTGATTTTATCGTCATATATGGACCTCCGCTCACCTCAACATCTTGGTTTGACGCTCGCAGGCGAACCGGATTTAGACTCTTTGCCGTCTGTCTTACTTGGCACATGGTGCCGTAGTTCTTTCTGAAGCAACAATCGCCCTCGATTCAAACGCGACCGGACCGTGCCCACAGGACAATCCGCTACATCGGCGATCTCCTCGTAAGAGAACCCTTCAAGCAGCGCTAATGCGACAACCAAGCGAACCTCGGGCGACAATCGCGACATTGCCCGAAGTGCGTCATTGCGGAACGATGCATGAAGGAAATGAACGTCGGGCCTGTCTTGCTCCGAGCTATAAGCACCCATTGGTCCGGAGACCTCGTCTTCATTCCATGCAACAAAGGGCGCCCGTGCGGTGCGGCGCAAATGATCAGTGCATAAATTGCTCATGATCCTGAAGATCCACGCTTGGTAATTCGTTCCATCCTTGAAACGATCGAATGCTCTGTACGCCTTGAGACAAGTCTCCTGCACAAGGTCCTCCGCGACGTGGCGATCGCCGGTCATGCGAAAGGCAGTTCTGTGAAGGGCGCTCACATGGGGACGCGTGAGGCGCTCAAAAGCGTCCCTTCGCCGTTTCTCGCGAGCCTGTCGAAGCCCGGAGATGGCTTTGCCTATGCGCCCCGTATTCATCCCAATGGACACCCCAGATTTACGCTCGCCAAAAATCGAACCAATGCTTTGTCCTCATCTCATTAAACGTCGGTACCCACATTTAGTTCGGCCGTACACCAGAACGTTTTCAAATATTGGTCATCACCAACGCGCGATATCATGATCGCTCGCTCGGCGCTATTCATTCGAGCCGCACCAAACAGTTAAATGGTCGGCCACTTTCAGACGGCGTTTCGGTTTTGCCGGCCGCGGGCATGTTCCCAGGCAAACTAATGCGACCAGCTTCTCGTTCCACCTAACGTTAAGCGCTTTGATGACATCGGGATCACGCATTTCATCTCCACTAAGGATCATCGCGCCGTAACCGAGAATATCCGCCGAAAGGAGCATATTCTGAAGGGCCGCTCCCACGGATATATATTGCTGGAGGATCGGCACATCTACATGCTCGGGATCCAGACAGGCAATGATAGCAATTTGAACCGGCGCGCGTGCGCCATGTCCCCGTTCGCTTTCAACTGCACTACCACGCCCGTTTGAACCACGGCGCGCCTTGGCTTCAGAAACAATCTTAGTTATCTCATCACGAGCCGCTTGGTCGATGGATATGAAGCGCCACGGCCGAACCGCGCCGAGGTCCGGCGCCGTCAAGGCGGCCGAGACCATAAGCTCGATTTCCTTTTGTGTTGGACCGGGCTCGACAAGCCGCATCGGTGAGAGGGATCGTCTGGTCAACACACGTTCAAGCAATATTGGATCTGAACCATTTTCGCTCAGCACGCTTGAATTCGATGGAACGCTATTTTTTTGCAGCATTAATTGCGCCTTTTCCGCCAATACGCGAACGACCGTCGAGGAGCAAGGTCTCGACCGAGCGCTAAAAGGAGCACTCACTGAATTAGAACGAATGGCGAGAGAAATAGTTCACGAAAAATTGCGCAGGGCTGTCTTATTTTACGGCGCACCGAGCAAAATCCATCTGCCGATGAGCGGCAAACGGATGAGGTTCAACCTGCAAACCCGGCCTAATTGCTGGCGTCACCCGAGCGTTGCCTTTGCATGAGTTGCTTTTCCCACGCGAGCGCTTGCGAAACGATGGTCTGAAGGTCATCAAATTTCGGCCGCCAATTGAATTCAGAGCCAATACGTTCCGCACTGGCGACAAGTTCCGGGGGATCGCCCAAACGCCGGTCCGCCTCGCGAACTTCGAAGTCCACGCCTGACGCCTGCTTTACCGCTTCGATCACCTCGCGCACCGAATAGCCGCGCCCGTAGCCGCAATTCAGAACCTGGCTTTCGCGGCCCGCGCGGAGGTAAGACAAGGCCAGCGCATGCGCATCAACCAAATCCGTCACGTGAATATAATCGCGGACACAGGTCCCGTCCGGCGTGTCATAGTCGGTGCCATAAATTTCCATGACCGGCCATTTCCCAACAACCACTTCGCTGGCCACTTTGATGAGATGGGTCGCATGAGGTGACGATTGCCCAGCACGCCCCTCTGGGTCCGCACCCGCCACATTGAAATAACGCAGCGCGATAGTGTTGAGATCGTGAGCATTTGAAGCGTCGCGAAGCATAAGCTCGGTCATCATCTTCGAGGTGCCATAGGGAGAAATCGGTGCGAGCAGAGCATCCTCGGTCACCGGATTCTCTTTAGTGTGGCCATAAATGGCAGCAGTTGAGGAAAAAATGAAATGCTTGACCCCCGCCTCCACGGCCACTTCGATCAACGATCGGGATTTGACCGTGTTGTTCTCATAGTACGCCAATGGATCGGTGACCGACTCTGGAACGCTCGTTGAGCCGGCGAAATGTATAATGGCATCAACGCCATGTTCGCGGACAATCCGGGAGGTTAGTTCCTTGTCTCCAATGTCACCCACAATGAATGTCGCGCCATCGGCAACGGCCCAGCGATGTCCGGTCGCTAAATTATCGAGAACGATCGTTTGTTCGCCATCTCCGAGAAGCCGGAGAACCATATGGCTGCCGATATAACCTGCGCCGCCGGTGACCAGAACGCTCATTCATCTATCCTCTTTCTTGAAATCCCGTCTGTGCCCTGCCCACACGATCCACCCAATTTTCGTGACCATCTTGGTGTTCGGCGTTGCATGCGACTGCCATATTCCAAAATCAATTCAATAGCTTAGTGGAGTTCGGCCGCCGCTTGGCGATAGCCAATTCTTGAGGCAGCATCGGAAAATCCGGCATATTCGATGTCATCCAGCACAATGTTTAGCAGATCCGTCCGCCCGAGTTTTAGGGCCGAATCCGCAAGGATAAGAAAAAACAAATCCCGCTGGGCATGACTGCCGCCCATCTGCCAAAGCATTTGCCGTGCTGGCATGAGAAGATCAACGACGCGCTGATGTTCATCTCTACGGTGGGCAATGGCCGCCTTTGCGGCCGGAATGGAGGCAACGGCGTAGCGCGGCCCAAACGTGCCTTTGTCCTCCGCCGCGAAGACGGTCATCGATCGCAGCAAATGATCGGCGTCCTCGAACCGCCCGGCGGCGGCAAGAATGATGGCAAAGTGTGGGCTCGTGAACGGGCTTGTATGATCCTCGAGCCGGTCCAAGGTAAGCTCGGCCAACTCGTTCCAACGATCCCCGACATCGATGCCGCGCAATTCAAGACGCAGCAACATGGACGCTCCATTTTGCATATCGATATAGAGGTCCGGCATCGACTTCAATAAAGGCAAGTCCCGGTTGCGGACCCATTGGTCATAGATATCGACAACGGCTTCGAATTCGCCGCGTTCAAGATGAAATAGGCAGCGATGCCACCAGAGGTGCAGCATCATCTGATTTGCGTCCCCCCAATGCTCCTTCAGGCCGTCAAGCCACGCAACGCCCTCATCATGACGCGCTTGCATAAGCATCACATGCGCGACAGCATGCGTTCCCCAAACATCCTCGCGATCAAGGTCCACCGCTGCCCGGCCAAGCCGCTCCGCTTCATCAAACTGACGCGTTTCCTCTAGATCGAACGACCGGCAGGAAAGATGGACGCTATAGCCAGGCACACTCGCGCTCCAGTGCATAGCGACCCGTCCAGAGATTTCCGCAGACCAGTTCATCTCCCCTATCCAAAAGAGTTCCATTTGGCTCAATCGTTGCGCAAAGAGATCCAACGGGTGATGAGCGAGAATGGTTTCGTACGTGGATACGGATTCAGCAATGCGCCCGGCAACGGCGCTCTCTAAAGCCTCGACATAGAGCCGCTCGCGCTCTGTCATCCCAGCAACGACAGATTTTGCCGCGGCAAGCGAGGCTTCTATTTTCGGCCGGAACGCGGCGTTCCGCGCGCCATGAAGAACCAATCCGTTGACCACATGGGCGAAACCAAAGTCTGGATCTGCTTCGAGCGCCGAACCGATTTGCGGCATGACGGCGGCTTTCCAATGCAGAAAATTATCAACCGCTAAATTGATTGCTTCGGCCGCATCGCCGTTTGCCGTCGCAATCTCATGGCCGCGTTCGTCCTGATGCATGATGCTTAATCCCCTGTGGCGAGACACCGTTCGCGCCAATCCTTGCTGCTGAGAAATTGTCCGTCAATCTAAGCCACTCACGGAGACGCAGCCTATAGGCAAATCAGAAATTCATGGATTGATATTGCCCATCATAGCGATCCGATCTGCATATTGGGGACGAGCTGAAATTGTTCGTGGGCGTTCTGTTGGGCCGATTATGCGCATTGCCGGTGCTCGGCTGGCATCCGAGAACCCTACACAACACCAGACCATTCCGTTTGGAAATATGTCCACCGCAATCCGTCCTATCCGCGTCGACTTTGACCGCGGAGCCTTGGACTTGTCTCTCGGTTAACTAGCGAGTGGCTCGCCAGCCTCAGTGACTGAAGAGCGTCTGACCAGCGCCACACTGATCATTTCGTTAGCTGAAATATAAGTATGATGTTCGCGATGAGCGCGATTACGGCGATGCCACGCCAGAAGGCAGCGGGACTGCGTTCAATCAAGGGCTGCGCACCTTCCTGATCAAAATCGGGGTTCGGATTGGTCAGATCGGCGATGAACCCGGAAAGCGCGTCATAGCGCCGGGCCGGATCGCGGTGCACTGCCTTTGCAAGTGCGCCGGAAATCCAGGCGGGGATTTCCCGATTATACTGCATCGCGGGGGTGTATTGCAGACGGGCGACCGAGCGTGCGCTGGTAAACCCTTCGCCATAGGGCAGCTCGCCGGTGAGCATCTCATAGGCAATGACGCCAAGCGAATATATGTCGGAGCGGTTCGTCGGCTTCTCGCCTGTTTGATATTCCGGCGCCGCATAGCCGACCGTCCCGAGCAGATCGGGCAGATTCACAGGCGCGCCGCTCTCATCGAGCCCCGCGACCCTGGCCGAGCCGAAGTCGATGATCTTTACGGTCCCGCGTTTGTCGATGACGATATTTTCCGGTTTCAGATCCTGATGGATCATTTCCTTGCGGTGGAAGGCGCGCAACCCCACCACAATCTGCTCAATAATCGCGCGCACCTCCTGAAGCGTCGGCGCGCGATGGTCATGCATCCATTGGCGCAAGGTCTGGCCATCGACATGCTCGGTGACATAGTAGAGGAAATTCCGCTTACGCACCGGCTCGACAACCGTCAGCACATGCGGATTGGAGATCAGCTTGCCCACCCACTCCTCGCGGGTAAACATCTCCAGATAGGCCGGATCGTCTTCATAGTTGACTGAGGGTGTCTTGACGACAACCGTCTCTTTGCTTTCCGTGTCGGTTGCCAGATAAACCTGTGTGCGTTTGCTGGCATGCAGCTCGCGCT
>BFAS01000054.1 GCA_008974985.1 bacterium MnTg02 | reverse complement strand
GCGCCGATGTCCGCGCGAGACCTATACGCCGACAAATGAAACTGCCATTCGCTTGACGGCGTCAGCGCTCTTTCGTCTGACGCGCCATTGGCATCCACGAATACGATCTCGTCGGTCAGAATGTCACCATACGCGACACCCGAAGGCGTGATCAGCATGCCCTCGCCCCAGCGGCACGAGACATTGCCGGACCGGCCCGGACTGAGGCCGGTTTCGCTCATCATGAGCGCGGTATCGATCACCTCTTGGCGCAACCAAGTTTCATCAATCGTCTGGTTTGTCATAACGCGTCTAGCAGTTTCGTGGAAAATCGAGTCAACTCTCTGCAATTGGAAGCGCGGCGATGCCTGTGAGAAGTATGATGATAGATGGGAGCCATGTCTCACATTGAATGTCCTGAAGAGATTTCTCAAGCGTCTATTGTCTCTATTTGACAAGGCGCTCGACGTGATCATCTGGCTTCACGATTGCGTTCTTCTTTACATTTGCCTTGCTTGGCTGCTGCCGCTTGTCGGCATTATTTTTTTCTCATGGTTCTTCTACGATCTGAAACCTTTGCTTCGCGGCCGGTCCGGCGAGCTGTTCCTATATTCGCTGTTGGGCTTTCCATTTTGGTTGCGCCTTTGCCTCTTTGCGGAATTTTCACCGGCCCCTCTGGCACGGCGCATCAAGCGTTGGCTTGAAAATGCGCCCGCAAGGGTCGGTTATGTGTTCCTCGGTGGCGCTGGAATTTTGTGGCTCTTTGGCGTGATCTAAATTCGCGACACCTTATAAAGAGAGCCGCCATGTGCAGCGGTTCGGGGCTTGCCGAAGTTCTCTCCTCGTAACTTATTCCCCGGCTTCCTTCGGCCCCGCCATTCGCGCAAAGTTGAGAAGCCGTTTCAGGCCGGTCGCGCCGAATATCAGCAACAGAGAAATCGCGATCTGAATCAGAAGGCCAATAGCGGCTTGGTAATCGATGATCATCGTCGTCTCGGCCCCGACCTTAAAGCCTCCGGTGACGATCCCGGTAAAGCGCACGACATACGGCAACCTTACAATCGCCGTCGCCAGGAAGTACACGCCGAGCACCGTAAATGCCATGGTCGTGGCTTGGTCCACCGTCCAGTGCGTTGTCCGCACATCTTCGTGCGTGCTGCCGGTATCGCCATCTTTCAAGTCAAAGGAGACGAGCCAGGAGGCCAAGAGATCAGACTTGAATATGAGCAATAGCGCCCCGCCGAACCAAAGCACCAGGAACCCAAGGCCCGTCGCAACAGTGCCAACCGCAGGTGTCAAAATAATGCTGTAGATGAGGGTCGGAATTCCGATGAGAAACTGGAAAAAAACGTAAATACCGACAATCCGCATGGCGACGGAGAGAAATTGTTGTGCGGTCATGAGCTAAGCTCGATTGCCGGCCGCCGGGACGCACTCACCTCCCACGCTTGCGCGTTAACGGCAAAGCGGGGCTCGCCCCCACCGAGAACGGTCATGACCTGGTCGATGGCCGATTGCGTAAGCTTTGCGGAAGTCTCAACGGTTATACCTGCCGTGTGCGGCGTAAAAATAACTTTTTGATGGCGGAGCAGAGGATGGTCCTGCGGCAAAGGTTCTGGATAAACAACATCGAGACCGGCACCGGCAATTTGGCCTGAATCGAGGGCGCGTGTCAGCGCGTCGAGATCGATTATTTGACCGCGCGCGGCATTCACGACAAACGAGCCCTTTGGCAGGGCATTGAACGCGTTGTCCGATATAATGTTGCGCGTCTCGTCATTGAGTTCCGCACAGATGCAAAGCGCATCGACTTGGCCCAACATCTCCTCAAGCTCTTCGGCCAACTCGACATCGGCGGCAGCAGCCATCCGAGCGTTCACGTGAGGGTCGTAGGCAATCACCCGGCAGCCGAAACCAAGTTTGAGCTTTCTTGCCAACTCCGAACCAATATAGCCGAGCCCAAGCAAACCAATGGTTCTGCCCTCAAGCTCCAGAAAATTGAGATTGCTTCGCGTGCTCCAAGCAGATCCGTCGCGGGCGCCGCGATCGCCCCAAATGAGCTGCTTCATGACCGCCAATAGCAGCATCAAACTATGCTCTGCGACCGGCGTGCGGCCAAAGCCGAGATGATTGACGACCAGAATTCCGCGCTCTGTTGCGGCCGGCAGATCGATATTATCCGTGCCAAATCCTGATGTGGAAATAGTGATGAGCGATGGGGCCGCATCCATAATTTCGGCGGTGACCCGTTCCGGTGTCCTGACCCATAAGGCTTGAGCGCCCGCCAATTCGGCTTTGAGGGCTTCGGCGTCGGATGTATCAACGACGGCTATTGTTGCCCCCGCCTGTTCGAACATCCGGTGACCAAGTTGGTCATACATCGGACGCCACAAGACTATTTTTGGGTGCACAGGCTTATCCATGTTTTCTTTCATTGTCCTTGATCCCGGAGGGATTCTCCCGCCGCTCTGGATAGAGCGTACGCAATCCTTCGCTGCTCGCCTCGCAAATGCCGCGCTCGGTCACAAGACCGGTGACAAGGCGGGCAGGCGTGATATCGAACGCATAGTTGGCGGCCGGGCTTCCCGGCGCGGCGATATCGACTGTGACGACGGAGCCATCAGCTAACCGCCCATCTATTTTCAGAATTTCGTCTTGCCCACGCTCCTCAATGGGAATATCGAAGCCGCCGGCGAGGCTCCAATCAATCGTCGAATAGGGCAGCGCCACATAAAATGGGACGTCATTATCCTTCGCCGCGAGCGCTTTCAGATAGGTGCCGATCTTATTGGCGACATCGCCATTGGCGGCTGTGCGGTCGGTGCCGACAAAACAGAGATCCACCATGCCATGCTGCATCAGATGGCCGCCCGTATTGTCGGCAATAATTGTATGCGGCACGCCGTGCGCGCCCAGCTCATAGGCTGTTAGCGCCGAGCCTTGATTGCGGGGCCGGGTTTCATCGACCCAGACATGCACATCAAGCCCCTCATCATGGGCTTGATAGATTGGCGAGGTCGCCGTGCCCCAATCGACGCAGGCCAGCCAGCCCGCATTACAGTGGGTCAGGACGTTCACCGTCTCGCCACCTTTGCGCGCGGCGTGATCCTGAATGAGTTTGAGCCCGTGGGCGCCAATTTGCTTATTGATCTCGATATCGAGTTCCCAGAGTTCCCGCGCGCGACTATAGGCGGCTCTCGCACGGTCTCCCGGTTTCACAGGGCGCACGGCCTTATCCATCTCGCCAAGCGCCCAGCGCAAATTGACCGCTGTCGGGCGTTGCGTGGCAAGCAAGCGAAGAGCCGCGTCCAAGGCCGCATCGGAAGCGTCATCTCTGAGAGCCAAGCAAACGCCATAGGCGGCGGTCACGCCAATGAGCGGCGCGCCGCGCACTTGCATGGTTTTGATGGCCCGCGCCGCATCGCCGAGGGTGGTTAGGCGAACGGTTTCGAGCTTATGCGGCAGTTTTGTCTGATCGATGATCTCGACGGACCAGCCATCCTCCGAGACGTAGATCGTGTTGTAGTGCTGTCCGCGGATTTTCATTTTACGACCATATCCTAGAGCCCATTCGATGATCCCTGGTTCGTCGAATGGGTTCTGGCTCTTTGCTTTTTAGCCATTTTCCGGGCGGAAAACCGCGCACACCCACCGATCAAGCCGGAGGGCATGCTGTTCCTGAAAATGCTCTAGATTCCGGGCAATCGGACAGATTCTATGAAAATCCTGTCCGGCATGACCGCTCAATCTCCCTCAAACTCAATCAAGGTATGGACATTGACCCCCTTGTTTTTGAGCTTTTTCGAACCGCCAAGATCGGGGAGATCAACAACGAAACAAGCGGCGATCACATCGGCGCCGGATTTGCGGATAAGTTCGAGCGCCGCTTCCGCTGTGCCTCCGGTTGCGATGAGATCGTCCACAAGCAGCACCTTATCGCCAGTGGTGATCGCATCGGCGTGAATTTCCACGGTGTCGACGCCATATTCAAGCGTGTAGTCCTGGCCAATGGTCCTTCCTGGCAGTTTGCCTTTCTTGCGAATTGGCACGAAGCCAAGCCCGAGTTCGTGGGCGACCGCACCGCCGAGAATAAACCCACGCGCCTCTATGCCGACAACATAGTCGAGATCGGCGCTGAGATATGGCCAAAGGAGTTCGTCGGTCGCTGCGCGAAACCCATAAGGATTTGCGAAAAGGGTGGTGATATCGCGGAACATTATCCCAGGCTTCGGATAATCCGGGATCGTCCGGATATAGCGCGCAATATCAAAGCCCTTTCTGAGATCCATCTGACACCTCCGGTGATGTTATATCAACGCTCCATGAGTCAATCTCAAGAACCATTGCTATTGGATCATACCTTGAGCACACGGCCCGCAACAGCGTCGAGCTTGGCAAGAATTTTCGGATCACGCGCTTCCGGCGGTGTAATAATGGCGACATCCAGTGCCCGGTCCGAACCGATAGGACAGGGCGGGTGTTGGCGCGGCATAATCCGAGCCAGACGCCCCACCAGATTTTGTGCCGTCTCGGCATTGGCTTTCAGAATACGGATCACCTCGGCGACATCGACATTGGCGTGATCGTCATGCCAGCAATCATAATCGGTCACCATGGCAACCGTCGCATAGCAAATCTCCGCTTCCCGGGCGAGCTTGGCCTCGGGCATATTGGTCATACCGATCACATCGCAGCCCCAAGCGCGATAGAGCTCGGATTCCGCGCGGGTTGAGAATTGCGGGCCCTCCATAACGAGATAGGTGCCGCCCCTCACATAGGGAATGTCCTCGGCCTTTAAAGCCGCATCAATCTGATCGGCAAGTCCGGGGCTCACGGGATCCGCCATGGAGACATGGGCGACGCAGCCTGGACCGAAAAAACTCTTTTCGCGCGCAAATGTCCGGTCGATGAATTGATCGACGAGTACGAAAGTTCCAGGTGCAAGGTCTTCGCGGAACGAGCCGCAGGCCGAGATGGAAACAAGATCGGTCACGCCGGCGCGCTTCAGGGCATCGATATTGGCGCGGAAATTGATATTGCTCGGCGGCACCTTATGACCGCGACCGTGGCGCGGCAGAAAGACCAGCTGCAAACCGTTAAGCTCACCGAATTGCAATTCATCAGATGGCCTTCCCCAAGGGGTCTCCATCCACTCCGAACGCTTGTTCTCCAGGCCGGGCAAGCCATAAAGTCCGCTGCCACCGATAATTCCGAGGACCGTTTTCGTCATTCTCTGTACTCGCTAATTGGGGTTCTGATTGATGATCGGTCCCAACCCATATCAACTGTCATTAAACCGGCATGGCGCTTAAGGTCCTGCGGAAACAAATGCTGCGCCCATATGAGCGGATTTCCGCGAAGAAAAAAAGGCCCCAAATGGCGGGGCCTTTGTCAGAAATATGTCTTCCGGGATCAATGCTTCACCCGGCTCCAGAGCTTGCGCTTGGCGAGGTAGAGCAGCACCGTCAAGATGAGCAGATAAATCATCACGCGGAAACCAAGCTGCTTTCTCTGTTCGAGCTTCGTATCGGCCGCCCACATAAAGAAAGCTGAAAGATCGCGCGCATATTGCGTCACGGTCTGCGGCGTCCCGTCAGTATATTCAACCGCCTCATCCGACAATGGCGGCGGCATAGCTATTTGATGGCCAGGGAAGACCTTGTTGTATTCCATACCCTCGGCGAGTTTGAAATCCGATGGGGCCTCCGCATATCCGGTCAAGAGAGCGAACATATAGTCAGCCCCCCCTTCCTGATAGCCCGCCGCGATTTCCTGGAGCCAATTAAATGGCGCCAAATACCATGGCACCTCCCTATGCAAGCCCCGCGCTTTACCAATCACCGAGAGGTCGGGCGGTAGTGCGCTGTTGTTGGCGCTCCGGGCCTCATTGTCATTCTTAAAGGGCGACACAAAACGATCAGACGGTTTGCCGTCTCTTTCGAACATTTCGCCATCACGATTTGGACCGTCAACCACCTGGAAGCCTGCGGCGATGGCTTTGACTTCCGCTTCCGAAAACTCTGGTCCGCCGGCTTCACCCAAATTGCGGAAGGAAAGAAGTCTCATGCCATGGCAATTTGAACAAACTTCCTGATAGACTTTGTATCCGCGCTGTAGTTGCGCCCGGTCGAAATGTCCAAAAACGCCAGAGAATGTCCAGGATTGCATCCCGGTGTGCGGGGCCTCGCTTGCCGCAAACGCCGGGGAATTCGCACTCCCCAGCCACAATCCCGCGAGGACGAAACAAACCGAACAGAAAGCCGATATGGCTCCAACTAATCTATTCATCACAAGATCCCCGCTTTATCGATTTTCCGGTGCCGCTGGGACAGCGTCCGGCTGTCCGCCGCCGCCTTTCGATTTGCCCAAAACCGATTCCGAAATGCTGTTCGGCGTCGGCTTGGGCCTCTCGATGAGGCCGAGCATCGGAATGACGATGAGAAAGTGGATAAAATAATAGGCGGTGAAGAGCCGCGCGAAGATCAGATAGTTGCCTTCCGGTGGCTTAGCGCCGAGATAACCAAGCCCCAGACAGGTCACCACGAAGATCCAGAAAAAGATCCGGTAAAGCGGCCTAAATTTCGCTGAGCGAACGCGCGATGTGTCGAGCCAGGGCAGAATGAACAACACCAGAATCGACGAGACCATGGCGATGACGCCCAGCAACTTACTCGGGATCGCGCGCAAAATCGCATAGAAGGGCAGGAAATACCATTCCGGCACGATATGGGGCGGCGTCTGCAACGGATTGGCCTGAATATAATTGTCCGGATGGCCGAGATAATCCGGCGCATAGAACACAAACCAGGCAAACAGAATGGCGAACACCGCCAGCGCAAACCCGTCCTTGAGCGTATATAGGGGATGGAAGGCGAGCGTGTCCTGCTTGCCCTTCACATCAATCCCGATGGGATTGTTATTGCCGGTCACGTGCAGGGCCCAAATGTGCAGCACGACGACGCCAAAAATCATGAACGGCAATAGAAAGTGAAGTGCATAAAAGCGGTTGAGGGTCGGATTGTCGACAGAGAACCCGCCCCAAAGCCATTGCACGATGGACTCGCCGATAAGCGGAATTGCCGAGAAAAGATTGGTGATCACGGTCGCCGCCCAGAAACTCATCTGACCCCAGGGAAGCACATAGCCCATAAAGGCCGTCGCCATCATCAGCAGGAGAAGGACGACGCCCAGAATCCAAAGGATTTCGCGCGGCGCCTTGTAGGATCCGTAATAGAGACCGCGGAACATATGGACGAAGACGGCGAGAAAAAACATCGAACCGCCGACCATGTGAATGCCCTGCAGCAGCCAGCCGAAATTCACGTTGCGCTTAATATGCTGAACACTATCGAAAGCGTAGTCGACATGGGGCGTGTAATGCATCGCCAGAATGATGCCAGTGACGATTTGCACGACAAGGCAAAACGTCAAGATGCCGCCGAACGTCCATAGATAGTTAAGATTGCGTGGTGTGGGGAACGAACTAATTTCCGCCGACATCCGAATGATCGGCAGCCGTTCGTCCATCCATTTCTCGAAATTGGAATTCGGCTTATAGGTCGATTCATGTGACATTTGGCGCGCCCCCTAGCCGATTTTAATCTTGCTGTCTGAAATGAACTCGTATGGCGGCACGTCGAGATTTCGCGGCGCAGGCCCTTTGCGGATGCGGCCGGAAGTATCGTAGTGCGAGCCATGACAGGGACAGAACCAGCCGCCAAATTCACCCTTCGAGTCACCGATCCGCTGACCTTTGGGAATGCACCCCAAATGTGTGCAGATGCCGACGAGAACGAGCCAGTTCTCCTTGCCCTTCTTGGTACGATTTACATCGCTTGCAGGCGCATCATCCGAAATAGCGGCGTTCCGCGCCTCCGGATCGGGGAGATCTTCCACCTTTGTGGCCATCGCCTCATCGATCTCTTGCTTGCTGCGATTACGAATGAATACCGGCTTACCGCGCCACACCACGGTAATGGCCTGTCCCTCTTCGATCGGTGAAAGATCGACTTCCACGGACGCCAAGGACAAAGCCGAAGCATCCGGGTTCATCTGGTCGATCATCGGCCACAATGCGGCCGCCCCACCGACAGCGGCAAAGGCCCCGGTGGCGATCATCAGAAAGTCGCGCCGGTTCGTTTCGTCGATTTCAGAAGCCAAAGGTGCCTCCCTCGTCAATCAAATTGGATTTGACCAAACCGCTGCCTCGATCTGCGGAACTCCGGCTCCGGAGAACACTGAAAAGTTCACCCAATTCCTGACGCTCACATCCTAACGAATGCGCTCAAAGATCCGTTAGCGTCTGCAAAACGCACCGGAAATAAGACGGGGCAACAGGTCAAACGGAAGAGTGCCGCAATCAAAACAACTTCGCCAATCTTGTGGCATCGTTATATCGCAATGTCTAGAGAACTGGTTGGGCAAATTGGCGCATATTACCAACATGTCACCACTATCTGGCGCACCGAACCGTTATTGGGCGGCTGGGAAGCGCCATTTTTGCTGTTCAGCAATGGAATTCAGGGCATAGTTGGCGAACGCTGGCTTTGATCGTTTATCACGCCCGCGCGCCGCGCAAGCCGTCACACTCCGTAATATCCAACGATCACCTCATGAGACTCGCGCTTTATCAACCAGACATTCCGCAAAATACAGGGACGCTTTTGCGTATGGCGGCCTGCCTTGGGATCGGTGTCGATATTATTGGCCCGGCGGGCTTCGAGATGACGGATCGGGCACTCAAGCGCGCCGGGCTCGATTATTTGGAACATGTAGACTTGACCCGCCATGTCTCATTCGATGCGTTTCGGAGTAACATATTTACGGATCAAAACCGGCGCCTTGTTCTTCTGACCACCCAAGCCGAAATGCCCTATTGGGACTTCCGTTTTCGCCAAAGCGATGTCGTACTTCTCGGCCGCGAGAGCGCGGGAGTGCCCGAGGCAGTCCACGGCCTCGCCGACGCCCGCATCCGCATCCCCATGCAGCCAGGCTTGCGCTCTCTCAATATCGCAGTCG
>BFAS01000053.1 GCA_008974985.1 bacterium MnTg02 | reverse complement strand
GGCCTCTGTCCGGATTATTTGGTGAGTGAAGATATTCGTGCCGGCGCTCTGCAGCAACTGTTTCCCGATTACACCAACGAAGACCATGGCATTTATGCCGTTTACCCCCATAACCGCCCGTTGGGGCCGACAGTGCGTATCTTTGTCGATTTTCTCGCCAAGCATGCCGAACCTGGCGTGACGAGCGACCTCTCCTAACTCCGGACGATTTGGCGATTTAAGATTCATCGTCCGGCTAATAGAATGTTCGAGGCGATTGTTTGCTTATCGCGGCGTATTTCGGCGGCCAGCAAATTTGTCTGAGCGGGAAGGGCTGACATCTGGATTGCGAAATGTCAGAGTAGGATACATGCATGTCTGAAATGCCCACATTGACGAAAAATCAGAGCGCTGTTTTTTCCGTGCTCAAGCAGGCGGATCGGCCACTAGGGGCCTATGATGTTCTCGATCGCCTGCGGGACATTGGCTTGCGCGCTCCGCCGCAGATTTACAGAGCCCTCCAAAAACTCCAAGAGTTCGGGCTTGTACATCGGATCGAAACGCTCAACGCTTTTGTTGCTTGCGATCATGCACCCCATATCGAACCGGCTGGGTTTATTATTTGCGGTCAGTGCGGACGGGCGATGGAGGTGCGAATTCGCGATTGTGAGGATCATTTGGCGTCCAGCGCCCGGGCGGCCGGATATCGCGTCGACAGCGTGCGCGTGGAGATGAGGGGAGCTTGCGCGACCTGCCGCGACGATACGCCGGCCTCCATCACCTAAGTTCTTCAACAGCCTGCGAGCCTTTTGAAATAGGCGAGAGCCGGTTTTCGTCCGGGCAGTCGAGACGCGGCCGGTGAGTTTTGTTCGCACTTGGAAGATGATGAAGACGGCGCCGGACATTTAATGTCCGGCGCCTATGTATCGTTGTCGTTTAAGTTGCCGATACGCGATACGAATATACTCGGTACTTTATTCGACAACTCTACAATCTCGTCAAATTATAAAGTTCGGCGATTTTGACTCTCATGAGAGTGTCACCTAACTTCATATCCTATTCTATTTTCACGGTTTTTTTGTGACACGCAAGCGTTTGCATATGATAGCGCTTGCGCTTTAGCAAAGAAGATGTGAGCTCAGATGTCGTCCATATTCGCACCGGCGAGCGTACCGAAAGCGTGCTTAGCTAGGTTTCTGCTCATTTTTTTGTTTCTAACTTAGTCAAACCGATCCCACTCCCCTAGCGCGTTGACAATGAGAGCGTGTCCCTCGAGGTTATAGGGCCGCAGAAGCGGATGGATGCGGTCATCTTTTTATGAAAATTACGTGCCTCTTTCGAGTGGTTAGCTCGTGCGCCCGGCGTGACGCCAATGCCTGCCTGCCCATACACTGCAAAGTGGACCATTCGACGCATTTTTCTTGCGTTGGCATTGGCGCCAGTCCAATCTCGAAGGTCATTGACTGGGTTCCTGTATCAAGGGACATCGGCAACTGGAGGATGGGTCATTGAACCCCATCAAAGCGGCACACTCAGGAAAAATGATTGATCAAGTCCACCAAGCGCTGAAGTCTGCTGGACAAGACGACAGTGATCTCAGCTTGTTTGCGAATATTTTATACGCTCATATGAACCAAGAGGATCTGGACCTTTTTGGTCCGGATAAGCTGGCCGATATGGCGGTCTCGGCGTTCGCCTTTCTCGCCGAAAAGCCGGAAAATTCTCATAAGATCCGGTGCCGCGATATAAGCCTGCCAAATCCTCAGCCTGATACGACCCAGGACCGAACGATTGTCGAGATTCTCAATAACGATATGCCGTTCTTGGTCGATTCGGTGATCAGCGAGATTCAAGAGCGGGGCTTCGATGTTTACCTCGTAAGTCATCCTATTCTTGACGTGCGGCGAGATTCTAAAGGCAAATTGGAGGGCTTGAGCGGCGAGGGCCAGGAGGATCAGAAAGTCCAGAGGACCCAGGAAAGTTTAATTTACATCCACCTGGAGCCTTTATCGGAAAGCCAAAAGGCGGAGCTTACCCAGGCGCTCGATGAGATTTTGCACGAAGTCCGGCTTGTCGTGGAAGACTGGCGCGCGATGATGGTCAAGGTCTCTGACACAGTGACCAAATATTCCGAGAACGTGCCACAGGCGGCCGTCGCCGATGTCGCCGAATCTGTTCAATTTCTGAAATGGCTTGCCGACAAAAATTTCACGTTCCTCGGCATGCGCGAATATGAGCTGATCGGCAGCGAGCAGGACGCCGACCTTCAGCCAATTAAGGATTCTGGCCTAGGTATTCTGAGAGATCCTGACGTTCATGTATTGCGCCGCGGCCATGAGATGTTGCACTGGACACCGGAAGTCCGGAAGTTCTTTTTCTCGCCCTCTCCTCTTATCGTCACCAAGGCGAATGTCCGCTCCAATGTGCACCGGCGTGTGCATATGGATTATATCGGCGTTAAACTCTACGATCAGGACGGTGCGATCCGGGGAGAGTTGCGGATTGTTGGACTGTTTACCTCCAGCGCCTATACGCGTTCGACCAAAAGCATTCCGTTGTTGCGGCACAAGGTCGATCTTGTTTTGCAGCGCTTTGGTCATCCGCCGAACAGCCACAGCGGCAAAGCACTACTCAACATTATTGAAACCTTTCCCCGGGATGAACTATTTCAAATCGATTCCAGACAGCTATATCAAGCCGTCCGCAGCATTCACGATTTGGAGCTTCGTCCGCGAACGCGCGTCATTTCGCGGCTCGATGAGTTTGATCGCTTCGTATCAGTTCTTGTTTATGTGGCACGGGACCGTTTTGTCACCGATGTGCGCGTTCGCATCGGCGAATTTCTGGCTGAGACGTATAGCGGGCGGGTTTCCGCATACTACCCCTTCTTTCCTGAAGGTCAGCTTGTTCGCCTGCATTTCATTATCGGCCGTTATGAAGGCGAAACGCCCACGCGCGATCAAGATTTTCTCGAAGCCGAAATCGAGCGCATTGCCCGCACCTGGGAAGATGATCTCAGCGATACGATAAAGGAGCATTTCACCGACACCGACAAGGCGTTGAACCTTGCCGAGAAGTATCGCGCGGCGTTCTCGGTTGGCTATCAAGACACATTCTCGCCGGCTCGCGCGATCCAGGATATT
>BFAS01000052.1 GCA_008974985.1 bacterium MnTg02 | reverse complement strand
AGCGCCACGCAGGCTTGACCGCCATAAGGCGCAGGCCACGCGGTCGCGCTTGCCAATGGTCGCCAATCGTTCGTGAGCCAAACTGAAGGACCATTGGTATTAGGTGCCGCATGTTTACGATAAAGTAACCACGATAGGTCCCTAATAGGCGAGGTAATAGTTAGCGTGAACGGTATTGTTGCGTCTTATGCATATTCGTTTGATTAGAGTTTGTACGGCGTTCCGCGTCATTCTGGCGGGACTAGGGCTTCTGCTTTTAGCGGGATGTGATTCAGCCCAACGTGGCCAACAGGCCCATCGAATTGGCCTCTCCAGCGCACGCATTGTTCACAGCGCGATCGCCTCTCCAAACATTGCCTCTCTAAGCCGCGTTGTCAGACAAAACCCGGATGATTCCAATGCGCACAACATGCGCGGCGCAGCTTTTGGCCAAGCGGGTGCATATAAACGGGCGCTTGGCGACTTCGACACCGCGTTAGCTCTTAATCCCCGCTATTACCAAGCCTATAGCAACCGGGCACTGATCTACGCCAAGCTTGGGCGCACAGAAGCGGCTTTTGGGGATTATAACCGGTCTCTGCTACTCGCCCCGCGCTATCACATCGCCTATCTCGGCAGGGGAATGCTCCATAAGAGCCTTAAGAATTATCCGCTTGCGCTCGCCGATTTTTCGCAAGCGATCATTGTCACTGGCGAAGATCCTATCGCCTACTATCAACGCGGATTGATCTATCAGATACTCGGCCGGCATAAGCTCGCCGTTCGCGATTTCAATACTGCAATCGCTCTCAGGCCTGATTCCGACGCGCCCTATTTTAGGCGCGGCTTGAGCCGCATGGCAGTGAATAATTATCGAGGCGCCTATGGCGATTTTAATATCGTCACCCGCCAGCGTAAGTCCGACTACCATGCTTGGACCGAGCGCGGATTGGCCGCCGAACAGCTTGGTCACGACAGCAAAGCGGCTTACGCCTTTCGCCGCGCTCTCGCCATTCAACAGGATCACAAGCCCGCGCAAGACGGATTGCAGCGTGTTGCGGCGGGAAACGTTTGACGTCCAAAGGGTTCTGATAGTTTCGCGATAATCAGTTCATATTCAGGACGTTCAAGCGGCCTTTTTCCGGCTTTTCCGGCGTACCGCCGGTTGTGTGATAATTTGCCGGTGAGGATATGGAATAGTGATATTTTCCCTGTCAAAGGCATATTTGACGGCGCGGATCAGATCAAACCGCAAGTTCCAATAGTTTCCGCGCTCCGCCCACGCGCGAATTCGCAAATCGACGGAGCTTTCTCCAAGATCTTTGACGACGACACTCGGGTCCGGATCCCTGAGAACCCGTTCATCGGCTTCGAGAAGTTTCATCAGCACCAGCATCGCCTTGTCGATATCGTCGGCATAGGAAATGCCGACGAGAAGTTCGATACGCCGGGTCGGCAACTTCGAATAATTGGTCACCGTGTTTGACCAAAGCTTGTTATTGGGCACTGCGACGAAGAGACCTTGCGGCGTATGCATCCGCGTCATGAACAGCCCGATCTCGTCGACAGTTCCACTGCAATCAGCGGATTCAATGTAATTGCCAACCTCAAAGGGGCGAATGATTAAAAGCATGATCCCCGCAGCAACATTCTGCAGTGTTCCCTGGAGCGCTAGCCCGATAGCCAGCCCCGCCGCACCAAGCACTGCAATCATGCTCGTGGTTTGCACGCCAAACTCGGCAAGGACCAGAATGATCGTAAAGACCAATATGAAATAGCGGCCAATCTGCGCGAGAACGGGAACGAGCGTCACATCAAACCGGCCCATCGCCGTAAGCCTGGTGCGGATCAACCGGCTGACAAACTGGGCCAACAAATACCCCGCGATGAGAAGCAGAATCGCTGAGAGGAAATTCAGCGCATAACTCACACCGACCTCAGTCAGATCCGCTGCAATCGAAACCGCCTGCGCGACCTTTGGCGTCTCGGCTAATTGAGTGAGGTTATCCATGTCTGCCCCCTCTCAATCTGGGGATGTTTTCCGGTATCTGATTCGGCCCTATTGCGAATAGTACACACATGACCTGTCATAGCTCGAAGGGACACACAAGACCGTCGCAGTGCGATTTCCACTCAATAAATGTCGCCAGGATGCGATTCGGGGGCGTTTGTGGATATTAGGCCCGGAGAATGGCGCAAAAACAGGTGTGGGCCGCCGCGATAGCTGCAACGGCACGATTTGCGTCCGTGAGTGGGAGTATTGGATCGTAGACTCTAACGATGCAGCGGCGCGGGCAGCCCGGTATTATTGGCGGACGCGTAGGCGGAAAGCCCATGAAGAAATGATTGTATGCGCTGCCAAGCTCCATGTTCATAGAGATCGTAATGATTGCCATCCGGAACGAAGTGCGCGGACTTCGGTGCCCGTGCGGCAGAGAACAATGCTTTGCCAAAGCGGGCCGGCACGATGCTATCGCGTTCGCCATGCAATACTAGCAAAGGCGCATTGATCTTTTGAATGTAGCGAATGGATTCGAAACGCTCCTCAAGCAACTAGCGAACCGGCAGGTAGGGATAAATGTACTGTCCGATATCGGTGACCGATGAAAAGGGGGATTCCAGGATAACAGCTTTGACCTGACGGCGGGCTCCGACCTGTACCGCGACCGCCGTCCCCAAGGACTCGCCATAGAGAACGATATCGTTCGCAGTCAGGTCCTGCTTTAAGAGATAATCATAGGCCAAGTTCGCATCGCGAATAATCCGGCTTTCCGACGGCGCACCGGTACTTCCGGAAAAGCCTCGATAAGCAAGCAGTAAGACGCCATAGCCGGCATCGGTATAGAGCCGGATGCGATCGGCGCGCTGTGCCAACGTTCCGGCATTTCCATGAAAATAAAGAAGCGTCGGCCGGCCGGCGCCAGCCGGCGCATACCACGCGACAAGACGTTCCCGATCGGGCGTCTCAAGCGTAACCTCGGTTACCTTGGCGAGACTGAGGGTGGCCGGATTGGATCTGGCTCCCGACGGATGATAGACGAGCTGTCTCTGAAATGCGTAGGCCGAGATGACAACGCCGAGATAAAGCGCTGAAATAACGGACATTATCCTCACGACATAGAACATAACGCAACGCAAACCATCATCTATCGACGACTACAGAGGGGTGAGTGTAGCGCGGCAAAGTAAATATTCCGGATATGGCGGCGAGATTTCAATTCTGGTGCGCCGGAGCCATGCCGGTTTGCGTAATGTCCCGTTCGCAAAGCAACGAACAATTAAGGACGATGCTCAATCAGCCTCGCTCTAAGAGGGACTCTCAAGAGACATCCGTGCCATTTGGAAACGGTTATTCGCTCCCGCTCATGCTTGGAGCATGATCTTTTCACAAAACCGGTGTCCACTTTTGCGGATCATGTTTTGTTTACGCATGATCTATTCGCAAAACCGGTGTCCACTTTTGCGGATCATGCTTTGTTTGCGCATGATCTATTCGCAAAACCGGCGTCCACTTTTGCGGATCATGCTCTAGCCAACAGAAGTTTGAAGTTTTGGAGCGGTTCGCTTGCCGTGCGTATCAATGAAGTCCTTAACCCGCGCCCACGCACCCAAACGGAATAGTCTGGTGTGGCCGGCGTCCTCAATGATGAGGATATCCTTGGGATGTGACGCCGCGGCAAAAAGCGTTTTGCCGTGACGCACCGGAATGACTTTATCCTTGGCGCCGTGGATGATGAGAAGCGGTACGTTGATCCGATTGATGACCCGGATCGTCTCCCATTTGTCATGCATGAACGGGCGAATAGGAAGATAGGGATAACGCTCTTCGGCAACATCGACCGCACCGGTGAACGGTGCTTCGAGAACGAGCCCGGCAATATCGCGTGCCACGGCGACGGGGGTGGCGACACCTGTTCCGAGCGATTCTCCATAAATGATAATCTGATTTGGCGATATGCCAAGACCGCTCAGATAATCATAGGCCAACAGACCATCCGATGTCAGCCAGGCTTGATTCGGCTTGCCCGTGCTTCCGGAATAGCCGCGATAACTGGGCATCAAGACGCCATAGCCGTTGCGGAGAAAGCGGTGCATCCGTTCCTTGCGGTGCGCGAGATTACCGTCATTGCCATGGAAATAAAGCAAAGTCGGCGCGTTTGGCTCGGACGGGGGTGCATACCAGGCAACAAGTTGTTCGCCGTCGGGCGTCTCCAGCTCGACCTCCTCGACATTCTCCAGACCGAGATCCTTAGGGTCAACCTGATCCTTGTTTGGGAAATACATGAGCAGCGGCTGAATAATAAAAACCGTTATGGCTGCGACGCCATATAGCGCAGCCAAACAGACGACAATTACGATAATGGTACCCATGAAATTCTAGCTTTGCTCCCTGTAAACGCAATACTGAAAGTGCGCCGCTAATGGCTTTACGCCCGATTGTTCGTAATTCTACCCTTATGGCGTTCCTCATGGCGTCGTTGGCCTGAGCAACAAAGATTTGTGCATTCGGTCCTGACCACCAGATCGTTCCTGGTGGCAAGACCGAAGGAATGCGATTTGAGATTCGCAAATCGCCCCGGCGGCAAACGCAACTCAAGCGCTGCCTAAATTCCCGCTTGCTGAGAAGACACGAAAGACGTGTCGATGATTACGATTTCGGTATTTGCCAGCCCAGATGGCCAATAACTCGATCTTGTGACCTGCCCCTTGCAAATAATGGACCAAAGGTTGGGGCTTTGCCAATAGCCTAAAGCATCACTTCGCTAGCTTGTTACTAAAACTTGGTTAACCGTGAGCGCTCGGTATTATCGGAAAATGATCATTAAAATCCATCAGACAAGGCCGGGCACTCGGGAGCTGCATCAAGCGGACAGAGATTTGATAATCTGCTCGGTCATCTTCTTCGCGTCACCGAACAACATCATCGTGTTGTCCCGGTAAAATAGCGGATTGTCGATACCGGCATAGCCGGAACTCAACGAGCGTTTGTTGAACATCACGGTCCCGGATTTCCAGACCTGCAACACGGGCATGCCATAGATCGGCGACGTTGAATCGTCTTCAGCAGCCGGATTTGTCACATCATTAGCGCCGATGACGTAAGCCACATCTGCCTGCGCAAAATCATTATTGATGTCCTCAAGCTCAAAAACTTCGTCATAAGGAACATTGGCTTCTGCAAGAAGCACGTTCATATGGCCGGGCATGCGTCCGGCGACGGGATGGATCGCGTAGGAAACGTCAACGCCTGCCTTTTTCAGCAGATCCCCCATTTCGCGCAAAGCATGCTGCGCCTGCGCCACCGCCATGCCGTAGCCTGGTACAATGATGACCTTTCCAGCATTCTTCATAATAAAGGACGCGTCGTCCGCCGCGCCTTGCTTGACCGGCGGCCGCTCGCCGGCATCGCCGGCAGCAGCGGTTTCGCCACCAAAGCCGCCCAGAATAACGCTGATGAACGACCGGTTCATGCCCTTGCACATGATGTAGGACAGAATGGCACCCGAAGAGCCAACGAGGGCGCCGGTGATAATCAGCGCCGTGTTGCCAAGGGTGAAACCAATGCCCGCGGCCGCCCAACCCGAATAGGAATTGAGCATGGAGATCACGACGGGCATATCCGCGCCGCCAATCGGGATGATGATCAATATGCCAAAAAGCAAGGCCACCGCTGTAAGGGCCCAGAAGAGCGTGGTTGATTGCGACTGACAGAACATGGCGACCAGAGCCACGATGAGCGCAAACAGAGCAATATTGATAAGATGGCGCACGGGCAGGATAATCGGCGCACCTGACATGCGCCCGTCCAATTTCAAAAAGGCGATGATGGAGCCTGTAAAGGTGATCGCGCCAATCACCAGGCCAAGCGACATTTCAACAAGGGTCACCACTTTGATGGCGCCAGGTTGGCCGATGCCAAACGCTTCGGGCGCATATAATGCCGCCGCGGCCACTAACACCGCGGCCATACCAACCAGCGAGTGAAATGCCGCCACCAGTTGCGGCATGGCCGTCATCGGAATGCGCTTGGCGGTCACCGCGCCGATCAGGCCGCCGATGGCCAGACCGCCGATAATCAACCCCCAAGATAGATTACTCGATGGCTGGGCGATCGCCAGAGTCGTCGCGATGGCGATCGCCATACCGGTCATGCCGAGATAGTTGCCACGGCGGGCGGTTTCAGGCGAGGACAGTCCGCGAAGCGCGAGAATGAAGAGGACGCCCGAGATCAAATAGAGGAATGCGGCGAGATCTGCGGACATGCTTAGCGTTCCTTCTTCTTGTACATGCTCAACATGCGCTGCGTCACAAGAAATCCGCCGAATATATTCACAGCGGCCATGACCAAGGCCAGAAAGCCGAGAGTTTTCGCAATGCCTGCACCCGCGTCGGCGGCAGACGATCCGGCCTCGACGGCGACCGCGAGCAGCGCGCCGACGACAATGACCGAGCTAATCGCATTGGTGACCGACATCAGCGGCGTGTGCAGCGCCGGCGTCACGCTCCAGACGACAAAATAGCCGATGAAACACGCCAGCACGAAAATTGAAATGCGGAATATGAACGGATCAATTTCGCCGCCCGCGCCGCTCGCGGCTTGAACCGCGCCGGAATTTAGGACAATCGCGGTAAAGAGCACGCAGGTCAGCAAACTGGCTTTCAGGCCAATTCCAAGGGCTCGCATAATCATGTTCCCTCATTGGCTAGGGCTGGATGAACGATTTTGTTGTCCCGGGTAATCAAGGTTCCCGCGACAAGCTCATCCTCCCAATTGATTGATAGCTCACCGGACTCCTTATCGATCATCGTTTCGATAAAAGCATAAAGGTTCCGGGCATAAAGACTTGAAGCATTGGTTGCGAGGTCGCCTGCAAGATTAAGGCGGCCAAGAATTCTAACGCCGTTATGATCGACAATTTCCCCTGGCCGTGTGAGCTCACAATTGCCGCCGCGTTCAGCCGCAAGATCGACGATAATGGCGCCCGGATGCATGCTCTCGACCATCGCGGTCGAACTAAGCTTTGGCGCCGGACGGCCCGGTATACGCGCTGTTGTGATGACCATGTCTTGTGATTTTAAATGCTCGGCAACGAGTTCGGCCTGCTTGCGCTTAT
>BFAS01000051.1 GCA_008974985.1 bacterium MnTg02 | reverse complement strand
CTTCCGATCTAACGTGCTCATAAAACGGCATGAGTGCCTTGCCTTTCCTTCCAAATTTACCACCGGCGCAAAGCCCCTTTTGAGCCGGACATTTGAAAGGCTCAAGCAGGAAGACTCGAAAGAGCGGAGACACTGGAAGCTTGCCCTGTAGGGTGCGTCGTTCCATTCCAGCTTGCGATGATAAATTTCACAAGGATTGATCGCGAAAAGATCAATGACGGAACGATCTTCCGTTCAGCCTCCAACCGGTAGCCTGAAGTGGCGCAACATACGTGAAACGGCCCAGTTTGCAATGCTTTTTGTGCGGCTTGGCCGCCCAACGCTCATAAATTGGACGATTGATGCGATCTGATGCTTGACAGATCCCCTGGAAACTGTGTCTTTGGCGCAGTTCACGGCTAATTCTCGAACATTCTGTCAATCCAGAGCCCTTTTAGAGAATTCAGAGTCATTCTGACGGAGCGATTTTGCGACAAAATCAACGAAAATACCGCAGCCCCTATTCAGATCGGGGCAAAGGAATTTTCGTTAGGATTGGCGCAAATGCGTTTGTCAGAATGGCAATGAATTCTCTAAAAGGGCTCTAAATCACCGTAAAGCGATGTCGATTGCATTCACCTTCCCAGGGCAGGGAAGCCAATCCATTGGCATGGGTGCCGAGTTGGCTTCTACATTCCCATCGGCGAGAGAAGTGTTTGACGAGGTTGACGATGCCCTCGATCAGAAGCTCTCACATATTATGTGGGAAGGCGAGCAGGATATGTTGACATTAACGGAGAACGCGCAACCCGCGCTTTTGGCTGTTTCGATGGCTGTAATTCGCGTGTTGGATCGCGAAAAAGGCTTCGACTTCAATGAAAAGGTTCGCTATGTCGCCGGTCATTCGCTCGGCGAATATTCAGCACTTGCCGCCGCGGGCGCATTGACGATCTCGGACGCGGCGCGACTCTTGCGAACCCGTGGCCGGGCTATGCAGGCAGCCGTTCCGGTCGGCGAGGGCGCAATGGCGGCATTGTTGGGCCTCGACTTGGCGGATGCGAAAAAAGCGGCCGGCGAAGCTGCACAAGGCGAAGTATGTCAGGCCGCGAATGACAACGCTCCAGGACAAGTGGTTTTGAGTGGAACGAAATCTGCGATCGAACGGGCGATCGAGTTAGCGCAATCTTTCGGCGCCCGCCGGGCGATCTTGTTGCCGGTGAGCGCACCTTTTCACTCCGCTCTTATGCAACCGGCGGCGGAGGTCATGGTTGCCGCGCTACGCGAGGTTGACATTCGGCCGCCCACGGTCCCGCTCGTCGCCAATGTTCTGGCCAGCGAAATCAATGATCCAAATGAGATCCGGCAATGTCTCGTTGAGCAGGTTACTGGGTTGGTCCGCTGGCGGGAATCCATCAACTATCTCGCTGGCAAAGGCGTGACATCGGTATTCGAAATTGGCGCTGGGCGGGTTTTAACTGGGTTGGCAAGGCGTATTGAGCGTTCGCTTAATACCGTTTCGGTCGAGACGCCCGCGGATGTTGATGCCGCGGTCGAGGTATTGGCTGGCTAGAGTGCTTCCGGATAAAGTGGAAACCGGTTTTCCGATAAGAAGCACGTAAAATCAAAGAACTAGGGTCTGATTTTGATTCAATTAAAAACAGACCCTAGGCTTAAGTTGTAAGGAATTCGGAAGATGTTCGATCTGACCGGAAAAAACGCAATCGTAACGGGCGCAACAGGTGGATTGGGCGAAGAAATCGCCCGCGCGCTGCATGGGTGCGGTGCCGCTGTCGCAATCTCCGGTACGCGGGAGGAGAAGCTGCGATCCCTCGTGGAGTCCCTTGGCGATCGCATTTATGCTTTTCCTTGCGATCTCAAAGACCGTGCGGCTGTTGTCAACTTAGGGAAACAAGCCGAAGAAACGCTCGGTCAAATTGATATCTTAGTGAATAATGCCGGCATCACGCGCGACAACATATTTATACGCATGTCCGATGAAGAGTGGGACGAAGTTATCGCTGTTAATTTGACATCCGTGTTTGTTCTCACCCGTGCCGTGCTCCGTGGCATGATGCGCCGCCGTTATGGGCGCATCATTAATATCGGCTCGATTAGCGGCGTCATCGGCAATCCGGGCCAGGCGAACTACGCCGCCTCCAAATCCGGTTTGGTTGGTATGACGAAATCCCTGGCGCGTGAGATAGCCACGCGCGGAATTACGTCAAATTGTATCGCCCCCGGTTTTATCGAGACGCCAATGACCAGTGCGTTGAACGAGAAGCAAATTAGCGCGATTTCCTCCGTCATCCCGGCGGGTATTTTCGGCAAGCCAGTCGATATCGCGGCGGCTGTCGTCTATCTTGCCAGTGACGAGGCACATTATGTGACGGGGCAAACGCTCCACGTGAATGGTGGCATGGCGATGATGTAGCAATGAAATTCACGCAGCTATCAGCTAATATAATGCAGGATATCTCAATGGATTCAGATGCTCCGCTCCGCTGGCCAATGGGTATAAAGTATGGTACCAAGCGGCGGCTTTTCGGGGTGGATGGGCTTCAGAAGTCCCCCATGCAATAAATTCCGTCTGATGGCGCAGTTTGGATCGGTGCGTCGCTTCTTGCTCTTAGCCAGAGGGGCGTTCAACGAGAGAATTTTCTTGATTATCTTGAAAGGAATAATGAGGCAAAGAGATGAGCGATATTTCAGAGCGCGTTAAAAAGATTGTCGTCGAGCATCTCGGCGTCGACGCAGAAAAGGTCAAAGATAATGCGAGTTTTATCGATGATCTTGGAGCAGACAGTCTCGACACGGTCGAACTGGTTATGGCCTTTGAGGAAGAATTCGGCTGCGAAATTCCAGATGATGCCGCAGAGACTATTCTAACGGTCGGTGACGCAGTCAAATTCCTGGAGAAGGCTGCGGCCTAGATCCGGATTTATAAATAATCCGGGACGGGAAGCGCCGAACTCCTAACAAAGTGCACCGGCCCAACAGCCGGCGTCATCTTGGCCTCGCAATCCGTGCCCGCGGCGTTTTGTTTCCCAAGGCAGGGGCCGCTAGTGCTTCGATTCAAACATCTTTGCTCCGGTCGCGTGGGTGGTGTTTGGAGAAACTGATCTCTGAAAAATGTCTTGTCTCGTGGAGCGGCCAGAGATGAAATTGCGAATTGTCAAAGACGGATCCCAAGATGCACAGCAGAAACGGTGACGGGACGATGCGACGTGTTGTTATCACCGGATTGGGTATGGTCTCTCCGCTAGGTTGCGGCGTTGAAAATTCATGGAAGCGCTTGATTGAGGGCGCCAACACATCGAAACGGATCACCGGTTTCGAGATTTCCGACTTAAAATGTCAAGTTGCCTGTCAAATTCCCCTTGGCGACGGTTCCGACGGAACATTTAATCTCGATGATTGGATGGAGCCCAAGGAGCAGCGGAAGGTCGACGAATTTATTGTCTATGCCGTTGCTGCCGCCACCCAAGCGCTGGAGGATGCCGGTTGGAAGCCCGAAACCCATGAGGATCAAATCCGCACCGGCGTGCTCATCGGCTCCGGTATCGGCGGGCTGCAAGGGATCGAAAAGGCAGCGCTTCTATTGGCCGAGAAGGGACCACGACGCGTCAGTCCATTCTTTATTCCGGGGCGGCTCATTAATTTGGCTGCCGGTTATGTCTCCATTCAACACAAGTTGAAAGGTCCGAACCATGCGGTTGTTACGGCCTGCTCGACAGGTGCCCATGCGATTGGCGATGCGTCGCGGATGATCGTGCTGGGCGATGCCGATGTGATGGCGGCGGGGGGAACGGAATCGCCCGTTTGCCGGTTGGCGGTCGCGGGATTTGCCGCCTGCAAGGCACTCTCAACACATTTTAACGATGAACCGGAGCGCGCCTCGCGGCCCTACGATAGAGACCGCGATGGATTTGTGATGGGCGAGGGCGCCGGCGTCGTTATTCTTGAAGAATACGAGCACGCAAAAGCGCGCGGCGCCAAAATCTATGCCGAGATCATCGGCTACGGACTGTCTGGCGATGCGTTTCACATTACGGCGCCAGCCACAGATGGTGATGGCGCCTATCGGTGTATGTCGGCTGCGATCGAGCGCGCTGGGATCACTCCCGCCGATATCGATTATATCAACGCCCACGGTACATCAACGCCGATGGGGGACGAAATCGAACTCGCTGCCGTCGAGAGAGTATTTGGAAATGCCGCCGGTAAACTCTCAATGTCCTCGACGAAATCGGCTATCGGACATCTCCTTGGCGCTGCCGGTGCGGTGGAAACCATTTTCTGCGCGATGGCCATTCGTGATCAAATAGCGCCACCGACATTAAATCTTGATAATCCATCGGTGGACACAACGATCGATCTGGTTCCCCACCTTGCCAAAAATCGGGAAATCAACATCGTGTTGAATAATTCATTTGGCTTTGGCGGGACGAATGCGTCCTTAATAATGCGCCGGATCGGGGCTTAACAGCCATCACCGTTTTGCCACTCGACATGGGTCCTCCCTTTTGCCACAATTTCCGTTAGAGATGGATCGAGAGATTCAATATGAGCCTCGAAAATGTCACATGACGATGGTTTTGACTGGGGCGGACAGTCCCGGAAAAGGGCAAGGTCAGGCCGCTCCGCGCAAATGCGCAATGTTAGCAGTATGGCACGAAGCCCCTCGGAATCCTTAGAACCCTCGAGAGCGCCTGAGCCTGCGTACCGCAAGCAGCGCCGGCAGCTACACCCTATATTTGCGTTTTTGAATGGGTTGTTAAGCCTGCTGTTGGTCGGCCTCATAGGCGTGGGCGGGCTCATCTACTTCCTAAAGTTTAAATTCGATCAACCAGGTCCTCTTGAGCATTCGACAATCGTCGTCATTCCTCGTGGTGAAGGGACAAATGCCATCGCTACGCGTCTTGAACGGGAGGGCATCATCAGCGATCGCCGCATCTTCATGGCAAGCGTCCGCTATTTCCAATTCAAAAAGACCAAAAAGATACAAGCCGGGATTAAAGCCGGTGAATATGAAATCCACTCCAAAGCAAGCATGCGGAAGGTTTTAGACGCGCTTATTGACGGCCGGGTGATTCCGCATAAGTTGCCGATACCGGAGGGGCTTACGAGCGAACAAATCGTCGCCCGGCTCAATAGCACGCCGCTCTTGAAGGGTGAGATTACGGAAATTCCGCCTGAAGGGTCGCTCTTGCCCGACACCTATCTTTTCTCCCGCAATTCACCGCGTAAGGACTTGCTTGGGCGGATGAGGACGGCACAAAGACGATTCCTCGCAAAACTCTGGCAGGGCAGAGCGTCGAATTTGCCCTTCAAGACCGCCGAGGAAGCTCTTATTCTGGCTTCTATTGTGGAAAAGGAAACGGGCCGTTCTGATGAGCGCCGCAAAATTGCCGGCGTGTTCATAAATCGCATGCGGCGCAAAATACGTTTGCAATCCGATCCAACAATTATATACGGCCTGGCGGGCGGCAAAGGAACGCTCGGGCGGCCAATCCTGCGGAGCGAGATCAACAAATCCACGCCTTACAACACGTATCAAATTGACGGCCTGCCGCCGACACCCATCGCGAACCCTGGACGGGCGGCCATCGAGGCTGTTTTGAACCCAGAGGAAACATCGGATATCTATTTCGTTGCGAACGGATCCGGCGGTCACATATTTGCGGCGACACTCAAGGAGCACAACCGCAACGTCGCCAAGTGGCGCAAGATTGAGCGCGTGATTCGTGTAAGGCAAGCGGCGGCGCGCAAAGCAACAGAAGCGGTGGCAGCGGTGGCCGCTGGACCACAGCCAGATAGCGGCGCGACGGTTGCGCAGGGCAAACCTGCCGCCACGCCGGAATCAACGGCAAGTTCGGCGCTGGCGCCGCCGCCCGCCGATGGAGCAGCCATTACGGGATTTCCAGGGTTGACGGTTTCAGGGGGCGGCTTAGCGCAAATGAGGTTGGACGTTCCTCATGGGACGGCCATCGTGGCGAAGCAATCCCAACCAATAGCTGTGCCACCTGCTTCTGAAACTGCCGCTGCAACGGCGGTGAGCCCAAATGTCATCGCATCCGATATTCCACTGCCGGCTCGCAAACCCCGGCGGAATTAAACATCACCAGACAGCCTTGGAATTCTTACAGCTTAAGCGTTGAGCGCTTGTTGGGTTCGCTTGCAACGGCTATGGTCGTCAGCGATTCGGCCGTGGACTCGGAGACAGCATCGCCGGGAGTGCGGACTTTAGTTTTATTCGCCGTTTGAAAATTCCGTCAGCGGACCACACCTCATGACCTTGAAAAGCATGACTGGATTTGCTCGCGCTGATGGCAAGCTGGATTCGATCCGGTGGCATTGGGAAATAAGGACACTCAATAGCCGTGGGCTGGATATCCGCATGCGAGTTCCTTCCGGCTTTGATGGACTTGAACAACGCGTACGCGAGGCATGTTCTAATCGCCTGGGGCGCGGCAATTGCTCTGTCAGTCTGAACATCAAACGCGAGGCGGGACTGGGCGAATTGCGTCTTAATGAGAATGCGCTCAGGGAAGTTGTCAGCGCTCTTGGACAGGTCGAAAAGATCATTCAGGCGAAACCAGCGCGTCTCGACGGCATTCTTAGTCTCAAAGGTGTTCTTGAATATTCCGAACCCGAAGATAATGAAGAGCTTATCGCCGCTCGCAGAGAAGCTCTGCTCGATAGTTTGGCTGAAGCGCTCGATGATTTGATTGGGGCTAGGGAGACGGAAGGCGCACGATTACATCAGGCGATTGCCAATCAGATTGAACAGATTGGCGAAATTGTCGCAAAAATAATGTCCGCGCCGGCGCGTCAACCGGACAAAATCAGGGAACGCCTGCAGCAGCAAATCCGGCGCTTAACAAGCGAGGATTTAGGTTTGGATGAGGCTCGCCTCCATCAAGAAGCTATGCTGCTCGCGACCAAGGCTGATATTGAGGAAGAGTTGGAACGGCTTAAGGCTCATATTGCCAGCGCCAGAGAGCTTCTCGACGCCAAGGGTCCTGCTGGCCGGCGTTTCGAATTTCTCGCCCAGGAATTTAATCGCGAAGCCAATACAATTTGCTCGAAGTCCAACGATCCCGAATTGACAAACCTAGGATTATCTCTAAAAGCCGTCATCGATCAGATGCGCGAGCAGGTCCAGAATATTGAGTAATGGAATCGAATGACGTCTTTGGATATAGCCCGCCGGGGGCTCATGCTGGTGCTTTCCTCGCCCTCTGGAGCAGGTAAGACAACGCTGGCGAACCGGCTTCTAGATATTGAGCCGACCCTCGAAGTCTCCGTTTCGGTTACGACCCGTCCGCAACGACCGGGTGAGGTGAAGGGCAAGGACTATATTTTTGTCGATGACGATATTTTCAGGTCCATGCGCGATAAGGGCGATTTTCTCGAATGGGCGCTGGTGTTCGACCATTTTTACGGAACGCCCGGCAAACCAGTCGAGGATGCATTAGAGACAGGGCGCGATATCCTTTTTGATATCGATTGGCAGGGAACTGCACAGCTCGTAAAAACGTCGGAGCAGGATCTTGTCTCGATATTCGTCCTGCCACCGTCAGCCGTGGCTCTTGAGGAACGCCTTAAGTCCCGCGCCCAAGACACGGCTGAAACAGTCAAGCGGCGCATGGCGGGGGCGAGCAACGAGATTCAGCACTGGACGGAATATGGCTATGTCATCGTGAATTCCGATATCGATGAGAGCTTGGCATCGATACGTGCGATCCTGAATGCGGAACGGTTGCGGCGGACCCGCCGCGTTGGGCTCGAAGGTTTTGTGCGGTCGTTGCAGGCCGATCTTTAGGCACATACAACATTGGGCTCATGAGCGAGCGTGCTACTCAGGGCACCAGCACTGTCCGGCCAACGATCCGAGCATGTCTCAAATCATCTAAAGCTTCGCTGGCTTGGTGAAGGGGCCGCGTGTTCACCGGAATGGGTGCGATACCACCTTTGCGGGCAAGCTCAAGCATTTCCTCGGCGTCTTGGAGAGAGCCCACATAACTGCCTTCCAAAGCGACAGACCGGAATGGAAAATAGGGAAGGGGATAGGTGAATTCCCCACCAAAGAGCCCAGCGATCACCAATTTGCCCCCCTTTTTCAGCATGCCGATCGCAAGCGATGCGGTTTTCGGATTGCCAACGAAATCAACAGCGCCAAAGACACCACCCGTTTCGCCCATAATTTGCTTCCGTGCCTCACGGTCACCGGGATCCAAGGCGTGAAGCGCGCCCATGGATAATGCTTCCTTTCGTTTCCCGGGATCGATTTCGGCGACGATCGGCGGTTGAGCAAAGAGAGTTTGCGCGAAGCGCAGCGCCATCATGCCCACACCGCCAAGACCGACAATCAAAACCGGACCCTCTTTGGTCCGGCGGGTTAATTTTTTTAGGGCACTGTAAGCAGTGAGCCCAGCGCACATGAATGAGCCAGCATGTTCGGCATCAATTCCGTCATATTCGAGCAGATATTTCGGATGCGGGACTTGGACATGTGTGGCGAAACCGCCGTCGACATTGACGCCAATCTGTCTTGGCTCATCGCAAAGGTGGCTGAGGCCTGATGTGCAAAGTTCGCAAACTTCACACCCGATCCATGGATAGACAACCCGGCGATCGCCGAGCGAAACATTTTCGGCACGGTCGCCGATGGCAACGACCTCGCCCTCGATTTCGTGGCCAAGCGTGAACGGGAGATTATGAAGAGCGCTAACGCCGAAACGCCGGTCATTGCCAAGATCGAAAAAGCCGTCCTGTAAATGCACGTCACTATGGCAAACGCCGCAATGACGAATTGCGATAATGATTTCCGTTCCTTCCGCCGCCGGGATGGGGGCCTTGGTTTGATTCAGAGGCGCGCCATAATTGACGAGGGACTGCCGTTCCATCAACTCGTGATTGTTCGACATGGCAAATCTCCTCATAAATTCTGGTAACGGTCTAAAAGGTACAAAATGCCGTTGCGAACGGGAATTTAGCAGCTAAGCCTTATCCCCGTTTTCCAGCACGCGCGCAAGATTGCAAAATCCTTCAACATCGATTTGTTCGGCGCGTTTTGAGGGATCGAGCCCTGCCTTGTCGAGGAGGCTGATTGGATCCGGCGTGAGTTGCTTTAAGCTTTGGCGGAGCATTTTGCGGCGCTGACCGAAAGCCGCTGCCGTCACTTTTTCGAGAGTGGTTGCCGAAAAACCAGACAAGGGTTCTTGGCGCGGAATGAGGTTCACCACACACGACTCGACCTTGGGTGGCGGGGTAAAGGCGCGCGCAGGGAGTTTCAAAACAACACGAGCCGTCGTGCGCCAGCTTGTTATCAC
>BFAS01000050.1 GCA_008974985.1 bacterium MnTg02 | reverse complement strand
CGCCATATTTTTTGATAGTGACCTAACGGGCATGCGTTTCTTCAACACAAACATTAGCAACACTGTTTTTCTGTGGACAAAAGACAAACCAAAGATGGACCCCGACACCCTGAGAGGGGCATGGGCGTTTCGCGGGCAGGAACCACAGTTTTTAGTGCGATCCAACGTGCCCTATCAACGCGCGGAGCAGTTAAAAACATATAGAATGTGCGCGCCTGACGACGCGTCTGCGGAGAGCGGGGCGCACCTCTCGATGCCATGTTTGCGGGATTATAAATCACAAGAAAATCTGTCAAAAATCGAAACCAAAAGTTGGACGAAATGGTGCGCTGTCCGCGCGTCCTGGTACGCTGGATTGTTTGCGCAAATGAAGAGTTATTTTAAATAGCAGGGTAGGGCTCTAGCGGATCAAACCTGATATTTGAGTTCCGAGGCGGCAAGGGAATATACGGCCTAACTGGCGCAAATGTCAGGACAATTTGATCCATCAATAATTAAACGAGTGGGTCGAAGCATGAGCTTCGAGCCACGAGACGGGTTGGGTGCGTTTATAGAGATCCCCTAACCGGCCGCGCGCGGCAGCCCGGCAATATTGAGCGATCTGAACCGTTGCACCGCCACCTGATGACGCCTATCATCCCGCCATGCTCGTATCGCATTTAGAAGCCTATGAATTGGAGCTTCGCGAACGGCTCCGCAGCATCAACCGGGCCAGACGCGAGTATCACTACGGCTCGATTCCGGTCCGCAGAAATAGACGGCAGTTCTCCATCAAGCTGCTCATCGCTTATCTTTGGCAGGCGATTTCGTGGTGTGTGCGGAAACCAAATTAGCGTTCGAGCGCCTTGTGCGCATTATCCGCTCTTGGTTCAGCGCTACTCCATTTTTTTCACGCCTTGAGAACCTTGATGGTCTTTTTCCCGACAATACCGTCGACGACGAGGCCAGCTTGCGCTTGAAACGCCTTGACGGCCACCAGTGTCGCCGGACCGAAATCGCCATCCACCCGAAGCGTCGCCCCTTTTGCGTTTAACAGACGCTGCAATTCGCGAACGCTGTTGCCAGCATCTCCGACGCTAAGGAACACGCTGACGTCCGAACTGCCGATATTAATGTCGGGGAAATGGGCTTCAATCCAGTCACGGGAGATTTCCATATGCATGGAATCTTCTTTCCGGAATGTTGCGCCGCTATACCAAAGGTGCTTATGGAAAATAGGCGCTATTTCCAGAACGCCGCGCTGAATGACGCCATTGCCGCGAACATCAAGCTTGCCGTCCACCGTTAGGTCGATGGCGGAGCCCCAGGAGTGATTTGAGATTTTCGAGCTGCTGTTGCGTTGATGGCGGCAACAGCCCATGCCCATATGGCCGATAATCGCAAATATCTCCGGCTTTTCGGATTTGATGTCCACCATCAGTTTCTGCAGCGACTGCACGGCTTTGTTTAGCCCCCAAAGCCCGAAGGAAAAACCATCGACGCTGACATTGAAGGCGCACATGCTTTTGAATCTTGTATCGGTGGGCGGGCGGCATTTCTGATCATAGCTGCCGCGGGGATTGCCGAAGGCTTTCACCATGACACCGTTGTTTACGGCACGCAGATTACCGTTAAGGTCGACAGGTACCGTAACCTCCTCGCGCCAATCGATATTGGTAATGACCACCGGGCTTGCGACGGGCGCCGCCAAGACGAGCGTCTCGTCAATCGTGTCCTCGGGCATGATTGTGAAATGTTCATTGGCCAATTGGTCAATATTGATTCTGAATGAACTGAGCCCCCAACAGGCCAAGTCCAGCTTGGTGCCGTGCACCGTGCCGCGGCCGGTCGCCATGGTCATCTTCCGCCGCAGAACGTCATCATGATAGCGCTTGGACGACCCGTCCGCGATGCCGTGAGCCCACAATTTGCGGCGCGCGAGCCCCGTTGCGTTTGGCGACGTCGCGAGATGTCTGTGAATTGCCACCCGTTTTCTCTCGCTCAGACCTCCATTCTGAATGGCGGTGTCGTAGAGCACCGCCATATCCAGACTGTCGCGCGCGTCCAGCTCTTTTGCATTGGGGAGTGCAATGCGCAGCATATATTTATCGAAGGCGCGTTTGATTTGCAGCTTCTGCACCTCCCGGAGGCTGCCAAGGCGTTCGAATGATTTCGCCCAGGAGGCCGCGAGCTTATATTTTCTGCGGCCCAGGGAAACGCTATCGCCAAACGCGCCGCGCACGCTCATACTGCTTCCGGCGACCTGCAGCAACTGCTCCCATCTGGCGGCGCTGAATGCTTCGCGGGCTTTGTCCGGAATTTCTTGCTCGATGTCCTGGAGGAGATTTGGAAGGTCGTGCTTGAGGGTGAAACCAATAAGGCCGAATGTGAGATAAGCGCCATCGAAATTGCCGACCGCGCCAGTCATTCCCGTGCCTTCATATTGAGCAACCAAGTGCAGCAGGCGGTCGAACAGAGAAGGCGCCATAAGGCCGGTGATGCCTTCCCAGTCTTCCGCCGTCGTGGCGCCGGTCGTCTCACGGCCGTGGGCTTGCTGCCAAGCCGCCACGGCTTGCTCCGTCCTGCCGCCATATTCAGCGTCGATCCGGCCTAAAGAAAATCCCTGTTTGGTAAGTTGTGCTTGCAGTATTTCAACAAGATATGATTCGACGCGTGCACCATTGGTGCACTTTTTCATCACAATCATAGCGGCCCCGCACCGTCAGAAATGAATCTAAACGCCTCGAATTAGTGTGTCAGTAAAGGATCATCGGGCGCGGGATACAAGGCAAAATATCATGTTTCCCAGTATTTCGGAGGCACTGGGTCATGGCTGCCGTTCACGCACGGCACGTCAAGATCCGAGCTCACCGCGGACAATTTTCGCGCCTTCGACCATCGCTTGAAGTTTCCCGAACGCCACGTCGCGGGGCAGATATTTCATACCGCAATCCGGCGCGACCGTGATGCGCTCGGCAGGGACATAAGGGAGTGCGCGGCGGATCCTCGCCGCAACCACTTCCGGCGTTTCCACGTTCTTATCCGACAGATCGATGACGCCGAGAATGATTTGCTTTCCCGGGAGCTTTTCAAGGATCGAGCAATCAAGCGAGGATTGCGCTGTTTCGATCGAAATCTGATTGACGGCACTCGACGCAAGTTCCGGAAGGAAGGAGTAACCTTCCGGGCGTTCGTGAATAATAGCCGCGTAGCCAAAGCAAATATGGAGCGCGGTGGTGCCGTTGAGGCCGTCGAGGGCTCGGGCAAGCGCCTTAAGCCCATATTCACGGGCCTTTTCGGGACGCGCTTGCATGTATGGTTCATCCATCTGGACGATATCGGCGCCCGCCGCGAAAAGATCCTTGATCTCCTCGTTGATGGCCGCTGCGTAGTCGAGTGCGGCCTCCTCGTCAGTGTCATAGAAGTCGTTCTGCGCCTGCTGCGTCATGGTGAATGGGCCGGGGACGGTGATCTTGATTTGGCGGTCGGTGTTGGCGCGGAGAAATTTGACGTCGTCGACTTCGATCGGATGATTGCGTTTTATCTTGCCGGCGATGCGGGGAACGGGGTTCGGATGGCCGCTGCGGTCAAGCGCGCTTCCCGGATTGTCGATATCAATGCCGTCGAGCGCTGTTGCGAACCTGTTGGAATAGCTTTCGCGGCGCATTTCCCCGTCCGTCAATATATCCAGCCCGGCGCGCTCCTGATCGCGAATGGCCAGGATCGTGGCATCGTCCTGGGCCTGCTCCAGCCATTCCGGCTCAACCCGCCAGAGTTCCTTGGCCCGCACGCGCGGAGGAAACCGCCCGGCGAGCTTGGTCCGGTCGATCAGCCAGTCCGGCTGGGCATAGGATCCGACGAGCATTGTCGGCAGCAAACTGTTGGCGGATGTCATGGATCGTCATCTCCCAAATCTGTTTTACGTCGTCGCGATGCTCAAGCGTGGCGGATTTCAAGCAGCCTTGCCGATTTTCTCCGTGCAGCCAACGATCATGCGGAGCATACGCCTCGGCTCGCTATAATCATCGACGGCGGCGTGCATTGACGAGCGATTGTCGAGCCCGAGCAGCATGTTGAGACCCCATTTGTGGCGATACTGGAATTCAGGCTTGAGCGCGTGCGCGAACAATTCTTCCAATAGGCCATCGCTTTCATCGCCAGGAAGCTCGTTGATTTTCATCACATAGCCCGGATTGACGTACAGTATTTTGCGGCCCGTATTTGGATGGCGCCTGACCACTGGATGCACGACGTCGGGGTGGGTCGCGCTCTGCTGCTCGCTAAGCTTTGGCGTCGCGCCGCCGGTGTTCCAGCCCCATCGGTGGGTGGCGGTGAGACCGGCGATCCGCCGCTTTGTTGCCTCGCTGAGCGCGTCATAAGCTAAGCACATATTGGCCACCAGCGTATCGCCGCCTTGGCTTGGAATTTGTGTCGAATAGAGGAAGATCGCGTCGGACGGGTTTTCTTCATAGCTCAGATCCGAGTGCCAGAAGGCGCCCGCCGGTTTGGCCGTATTACGGGACTCTGGCGTGCCCGTATTGCGGGCGATGATCGAAACTTCAAAGGTTTCAGGATGATGATATTGGTCGAGCACGTGCGGCACGAGCGGTCCGACCCGGCTGCCTAAATCACGCAGCCAGGGAACATTTTCCTCTAGATCCGGCGCGACGATCGCCACATGGTCCAGCATGGCTTGCTGGAGGGAATTGAAATCCTCGTCGCTTAAGGGGTTTGACGGATCAAGTCCGTGAACAATTGCGCCGACCGGCCCGTCGAGCGGTTCGATTTTGATGGCCATGAATTTGCACTCTCCTGCAAGTTTCAACGGATCCAGATTGTTTGCCAGACTGCCAGGAATTGGACCTTCACTCAACCTATGCCATGGGTTCGTAAATCTGTGGCGAGGAGAAAGCAATTCCCGGACTATTCCCAGGCGCGGTTGGGCCTTATGCTGGCGGCTTTCCAAAAGTGGACGGGAACGAGGAGCGCGAAATGAAGTTGATGAGTTACAAGCAGGGAGAAAGGGTCGGCTATGGCATTGTCGCCGGTGACGGCAGTGATGGCCCCGAGATTATTCCCGTGGACGGAGACTTTGCCCGGCAATTCCAAACGATCCGTATGGTTTTAGATGGAAATGCCTTGGCGTCGTTGAAGCGTTGGGCCGATGGGCGCGCGCCGTCTCTGAGTTTTGCGGATATCCGTTTTCTGCCACCTTTGCACGACGCAGAGAAAGTTATTTGCATTGGCGTCAACTATCCCAAACGCCACCCGGTCCATGGTGAAATCCCGCCTCCCGAGAACATCACGCTGTTTGCCAAATTCGAAGGCAGTTTGGTGGGTCATTTAGAGCCGCTGATCACGCCGCCCGCGCCGGCGTCCGAGACGTTCGACTATGAGGGCGAGCTGGTTCTCGTAATCGGCCGGGAAGGGCGGTTTATTTCCAAAGAGGCCGTCTTCGATCACATCGCCGGCTACACCATTATGAATGATGGCTCCGTTCGCGGCTGGCAAAAGCACAGCGTAACAGCGGGCAAGAATTTCTTCGCCGCCAGCGCGTCCGGTCCGTGGATGGTGACGGCCGACGAAATCGACGATCCATTTCAGATGAAATTGTCGACCCGCCTGAATGGCGAGGAAGTTCAGAGCACGACGGTCTCTGAAATGATTTTCGAGATTCCGGCGATGGTCAACTACGTTTCCAACTTCGTGCATTTGAAGCCGGGTGACATTATTTCCACGGGCTCACCGGCGGGATCCGGCGGGAGCCGCGTTCCACAGCGTTTCTTGCGGCCTGGCGACGAGCTGGAAATCGAATGGTCCGGCATCGGGGTCTTAAAAAACAAGGTTGTGGCGTCAGACGGTCCAGCAATTTAGGCGGCTTAAGCGGGGCGCAAAGATCGCGCGAATTGGCAAGCCGGAGGCACGTTCAGGAGGCAGCATCATGTTCACCACAGGTATGAACTTTGCCCTGGGTGAGGAAATCGAGGCGATCCGCGAAATGGTGCACCGGTTTGCCCAGGAAAAAATCGCGCCGCGCGCCGCTGAAATCGACGAAACAAACGAGTTTGCGGTCGACCTCTGGCCCGAACTTGGCGCATTGGGCCTGTTGGGGATCACGGCCGATGATGACTATGGCGGCTCAGGCCTGGGTTACCTCGCCCATGTGGTCGCCATGGAGGAGATTAGCCGGGCGTCCGCCTCCATAGGGCTCTCATACGGGGCGCATTCCAATCTCTGCGTCAACCAAATCAATCGCCATGGCAGCGCCGAGCAGAAGACCAAATATCTGCCGAAACTCTGTTCCGGTGAACATGTTGGCGCGTTGGCGATGTCCGAGCCCGGCGCCGGGTCCGACGTCGTGTCGATGAAACTGCACGCCGAGAAGCGCAATGATCGTTATCTGCTTAACGGCAATAAGATGTGGATTACCAACGGGTCGGACGCTCACACACTGGTCGTTTATGCCAAGACTGATCCGGAGGCTGGAGCGCGCGGTATGACGGCCTTTCTCATCGAGCAGGATATGCCCGGATTTTCAACGGCGCAAAAGCTCGACAAGCTTGGCATGCGCGGCTCCACCACGTGCGAGCTGGTGTTCGAGGATTGCGAAGTGCCTTATGAGAACGTGCTTGGGCAGGAAGGCAGCGGAATTGAGGTGCTGATGTCCGGTCTCGACTATGAGCGGGTCGTACTTGCCGGCGGACCGCTTGGCATTATGGCGGCGGCAATGGACGCGGTCGTTCCCTATGTTCACGAGCGTGAGCAGTTTGGAAAACCGATCGGCGAATTCCAGCTCATGCAGGGCAAGCTCGCGGATATGTACACCACGATGAACGCCTGCCGGTCCTATGTCTACGCAGTCGCCGCTGCTTGCGATCGCGGCGAGACGGCGCGCAAGGACGCGGCGGGCTGCATTCTCTATGCGGCCGAAAAAGCAACCCAACTGGCACTCGAAGCGATTCAGTGTCTCGGCGGCAATGGCTATATCAACGACTATCCAACCGGCCGGCTGCTGCGCGATGCGAAGCTTTATGAGATCGGCGCGGGAACGTCTGAAATTCGCCGCATGCTCATCGGCCGCGAGATCTTCACGGAGACCGCATAGCATGGCGGTCCTGAAGTCCAAGGTCTCGACCGGCTCACCGGAATTCAAGTTGAACAGCCAGGCCATGCGCGATGCCATTGCGGTTGTCGAGAGCGCCGTAGAGACGGCGTTGCAAGGCGGCGGGGAGGAGGCGCGCGAACGCCATCTAAGCCGCGGAAAAATCCTGCCCCGCGAACGGGTCAGCCAATTGCTGGACCCGGGCTCGCCCTTCCTTGAGATCGGGATGTTCGCGGCTCATGACATGTATGATGGCGCGTCGCCATCTGCGGGCATGATTGCCGGGATCGGGCGGGTCTCCGGCCAAGAGGTGATGATCGTCTGCAATGATGCCACGGTCAAAGGCGGCACCTATTATCCGGTCACGGTCAAAAAGCATCTGCGCGCCCAGGAGATTGCCGAACAGAATGAACTTCCGTGCGTTTATCTGGTGGATTCCGGCGGCGCAAATCTGCCCAACCAGGACGAAGTGTTTCCCGACCGCGACCATTTCGGACGCATCTTTTACAATCAGGCCAACATGTCGGCGAAACGCATTCCTCAGATCGCCGTGGTGATGGGCTCGTGCACGGCAGGCGGCGCTTACGTGCCGGCCATGTCCGATGAAACGATTATCGTCAAGGACCAGGGAACGATTTTTCTCGCCGGTCCGCCTCTGGTGAAGGCGGCGACGGGCGAGGAAGTTTCCGCCGAGGAGCTTGGTGGCGGTGATGTGCACACGAGGCTCTCCGGTGTCGCGGATCACTTGGCCAGAGACGACGCCCATGCGCTCGCCATGGCGCGCCGCGTCGTGGCGTCTTTAAACCGGCGGAAAAACATCTCAGTTGAGATGCTTCCGCCGGAAGAGCCCGCCTATGACCCGGACGAACTCATGGGGATTATCCCGGCGGATTTGCGCACGCCCTACGAAATTCGCGAAGTCATTGCACGCCTCGTGGACGGCTCCCGCTTCGATGAGTTTAAGGCGCGGTACGGGAGCACATTGGTCTGCGGCTTTTCCCACATTCATGGCGTGCCCGTTGGCATTGTTGCGAGTAATGGTGTGTTGTTTTCGGAAAGCGCTCTCAAAGGCACTCATTTCATTCAGCTTTGCT
>BFAS01000049.1 GCA_008974985.1 bacterium MnTg02 | reverse complement strand
GGCGGCATTGCGCTCTGCGTTTTCCAAGCTGATACGGCTCTCGCGCTGGCTGCAAATGAGACCGTGAAGCTGACACCTCATCGCGCTGTCTATGAAATGACGCTTGATGAATCCAGGCCAGGTTCTGGGATCGGTGGAATACGTGGGCGGATGGTATTCGAGTTCACCGGGTCGGTCTGCGAGGGTTATACGCTCAATATGCGTCTCGTCACCCAGGTCACGGACACCCGTGGGCAACCGATGGTAACGGATCTGAGGTCGTCAACTTGGGAGCAAGGCGATGGGCGGAAATTCCGGTTCAATTCTTCCCAATATCTCAATGATAAACTCAGCGAGGCCACAACCGGCGACGCTGCCCGGCATACTAATGGCGACAAAGTTTCGGTAAAGGTCAACCGTCCGAAAAAAACCGAACTAGAGTTGCCTGCAGACGTTCTCTTTCCGACTCAGCATAGCAAAGAACTGTTGCGGGCTGCTCTTGATGGCCGGACAATTCTTCAAGCGCATGTTTATGACGGGTCCGAAAAGGGTGCAAAGTCTTATGAAACGACGGCTTTTATCGGCAAAACCTATCCAAGGGGAGCGAATAAATCGTTCAAGCCGGCAAAAAACGCCGAACAGCTTGATGAATTTCTCTCTTGGCCGATCGAGATAGGTTATTTTGAAAATTCATCCGGCGAAGGCATCCCCACCTATCAAATCTCCTTTCGTCTTTTTTCAAACGGTGTCAGCCGCAAGCTGTTGATCGATTATGGAGATTTTTCTATTCGAGGATCACTGAAGTCGATCGAGTTCCTCGAGATGTCTAAGTGCAAATAAGTCTCTTTCCCGCACTGCCATTAGCAATTTGATTGCAGCGGCTGCTCGTTCCAAAGCCATGCCGCGCCGCGAACGCCACTTGCGTCGCCATAATCTGGGGGACGAATATCGACATCGCGATTGTCCGAAAAAATATGAGGGGCAATTAAGCTGGGCAAGACATCGTACAAGCTCGATAGATTTGATAACCCGCCCCCAAGCACAATGACATCCGGGTCGAATATGTTGATGATTCCGGCGAGGCCACGCGCAAGACGGGAGGCATGCCGGTCAAGTGATTGGCGCGCTTGTTTGTCGCCTTGGTCGGAGTGTTCAAAGATGGCCTCAGGTTGAAGTGTTTCTCCGGTCACGAGGCAGTGATCTGAAACCAGGCCAGGGCCCGAAACCCAAACCTCCATGCAGCCTCTTCGTCCGCACCAGCATATTGGGCCTGGAAACTCGGCCGCCTCGGGCCAAGGCAGCGGATTGTGCCCCCATTCGCCGCCAATGCCGCGCGGACCGTTAATGATACGCCCGTCGGCGACAAGGCCGCCACCGCAACCGGTTCCAATAATAACGCCGAATACGAGACGTGCGCCGGCCGCCGCGCCGTCAACCGCCTCCGAGAGGGCAAAACAATTCGCGTCATTTGCAAAGCGCACGATCCGGCCAAGCCGCTGGTTGAGATCTCGATCCATCGGACGCCCATTGAGCCAGGTCGAATTGGCGTTTTGCACGCGGCCTGTAACAGGAGAGATCGACCCTGGTATACCGACGCCGACCGTCGCGGTCTTATTCTGCTCCCCTTCGATGGCCTCAATCAGCCCGGCAATCGTTTCGATAGTGCCGTCATAGCTGCCTTGGGGAGTGCGCGCGCGCTTTGCACAAACAAGCTGGCGAGCTGGTCCGAACGCGCTGACAGCGATCTTAGTTCCCCCTAAATCGACTCCGATTTGGAGGCGTTCAGACATATCTCATTCGGTCCTATCTGCGTTTTCGAGCGTCCGTTGAGCGGGACCGATGAGGGAGGGCTCAATCCCCGAATTTGAGCAAAAAACAAGGAGAAGTGACTCATCTGTTAATAGATAATTAAGGATTTCCGCAAGAAACTTATGATTCCGGACTCGATCCCGCAGGCTATCGGCGTCGAGCCCCGTAACATTAAGGAATTGAGCCATTCTTTCGGTATCTTCCGCCAAAAAAGCGAGGGCTTTTATAGAGATAAGCTCTGCATCGTCAGGAGGGATTTGGCTTCTTTGGCGACGATAGGCGGGGTGCATATTCAGGTCCAATTCAAGCCTTGTTGCTCGACAAGCGATTATCTTAAACAGTTTAGTTACGGGATTGCGGTCAAATAGGTCAAAAGATTGTGCCGGAAGAGACAACGTAATCAATAGCAGTAAATTTTGGTGGGATTGGTCGTCGGAGATGGATTATCCAGGAAACATTGTCAATCATGATGCCTCGAACGCGCGAACGGCGGGGCAAATGAAGAAGACTATTCTCATTGTGGAAGATAATGAGCTGAACATGAAGCTGTTTCATGATTTGCTCGATGCATACGGCTATCAAACGGTGCAGACGCGGAATGGTATGGAGGCATTGGAACTCGCCCGAACGCACCATCCCGATCTTGTCCTCATGGATATTCAATTGCCGGAGGTTTCTGGTCTAGAGGTCACGAAGTGGCTGAAGGACGACGACGAACTGCGAGACATTCCGGTGATCGCCATTACGGCGTTTGCCATGAAAGGCGATGAGGAGCGGATTAGGGAAGGGGGCTGCGAAGCATATATTTCAAAGCCGATTTCCGTGTCGATGTTTCTCGACACAGTTCGACAGTTCATAGGCGACGCGTAAAGTATAAAAGGTTGAGTTATGACTGCTCGTATATTGGTCGTCGACGATGTTCCGGCAAATATAAAGCTGCTGGAAGCCCGATTGAGTGCGGAATATTTCGAAGTAGCCACAGCGCGCAGTGGTCCAGAGGCCCTAAAAATATGCGAGGAGGAGCGCATCGACGTTGTCTTGCTTGACGTCATGATGCCGGGAATGGACGGTTTTGAGGTTTGCAGTCATCTCAAAGCTAACCCTACAACTCTTCATATTCCGATTATTTTGGTAACGGCTCTTGATCAATCGGTCGATCGGGTTAACGGCCTTCAAGCTGGCGCTGATGATTTTCTGACCAAACCGGTCGACGAAGTGGCCCTACTGACGCGCGTTAAGAATCTTGCGCGCTTCAAAACCCTCGCTGACGAGATGATCTTGCGCGCGGCGACCAGCGAGCAGATACGTCTCGGCAATGAATTTTTGGCAAATTGGGCGGAAGGTTGCGACAATGCAAGAATTCTGCTTGTCGAGGATCATGAACGGTCTGCGAAGCGAATTTCGCAAGCCTTGGGAGATAATTATCAGGTCGACATCGAAGTCAGTACAGAGGATGGCCTGAATAGGCTGCGACAGGACGGATACGATCTGTTGATGGTCAGCCTCGATCTCACAAGCTCCGATGGCTTGCGACTCTGCTCGCAGGTTCGCTCCCTCGATACGGGCCGCCATCTCCCGATTCTCGTTATTGTCGAGCCCGGCGACAATACACGTTTGCTCAGAAGCTTGGATATGGGCGTCAATGACTATATTTCACGCCCGATCGAGAAGAACGAAATGCTTGCCCGTGTCCATATGCAGATCAAGCGCAAACGTTACGCGGATCATTTGCGGACATTGCTGGAGGAGAGCGTCGAATTGGCAAATACAGATCCGCTGACGGGTCTTCACAATCGCCGCTATATGGAAGGCCATATGTCCAGCTTGGTGGAAGAGTCCTTGCGCGACGAGCGGATGCTTTCGATCTTGATCGTGGATATCGACTTTTTCAAATCCGTGAATGACACCTATGGGCATGATGCAGGCGACGCGGTTCTCAAGGAATTTGCCGAGCGTCTCTGCTACAATATTAGAGAAATTGATCTGCCCTGCCGATTCGGCGGCGAAGAGTTCGTCGTCATCATGCCGGATACAGATTTACCTGCAGCCCAAATCATCGCCGAGCGACTGAGAGAGTGTATCGCAGAGTCCCCATTCGTGGTCTCCGATACGGCATCAATTTCAGTAACCGCTAGTGTTGGTGTCGCGTGTATTGATAAACATGAAGATTCCCCGGAAACGCTTTTGAAGCGGGCGGACACAGCGCTGTATTGCGCGAAGCGCCACGGCCGAAATCGGGTCGTCGCGGACGCAGCGTAGTAAAACAACCTCTACCAGCGGAAAATACATCACGATCTATCGTGATAAGGATATCCACATGCGGCAACTTGCCGCAGTTGGTCATTTTGAGCCTGTCACATAATTAACGTTAATAGATTGCAACGGTAGACGATGTCCTGTAATTGATGATTGGATACTATCGAGAATTGCGCGAATGCGGGTACGTTTAGAACACTTCTAACCTGCTAAAATGCGTGGCGGGAGGCAAAGACGGGGTAGGTATAGCACGTTCTGTGCTTAATTTGTTCCCATCCCGATCTACTCCCGGATTCCGTTTGCCCTGCGGAATGCTCAGGTCCGCCGCATCTCCTGGGTCCGTGGGGTTTGGCTGGCTGGGGAGCGGCTGAGTGGCCTCCTCGTTAATGCCGACTCCCAGCTGGCCACCAAGTCAAATGACCAACGCCCTCTTTGGTCCATTTGACTTGAAGGTCAGCCCCGCAATGCATTTCGGATTTACCCCGCTGCCGAGTGGTTGCGGGGCTGGCCCCTTCGAAAGGCCTTATCCCCAAAAACTTATGAATTGTTGACAGACCGGCGACACGCTTGACGTAACCGTCGCGCGTCACGGGTCCATTAATATGGACGGCTACTTGATTTTAGCTTCTTTAAATTCGACGTGCTTGCGTGCCACCGGATCGTATTTCTTAGCGACCATCTTCTCAGTCATGGTGCGGTAATTCTTTCGTGTGACGTAATAATACCCGGTGCCAGCTGAGCTTACGAGCTTGATCTTTTGCGTCGTGGACTTTGCCATTTTATCGCGTTCCTAAAACTTGGCTCAAAATATTCGGGTGAAAATGACGCCGCACGCGATCGATGTCAAGTGATCCGATCAGAGGCAATGAATTCTTTGCAGCGTACGCCATTCCGCATGAAAAAAAACGGCACGGAATGCGGCTGTGAAAAGCCTTTTCCACTGCTGAATATTTGCTCCAGCTGTTGCAAAATTTCCCTCGTGATTGAAATAATATCGCGCTTATGAGCCTCCTCAATCGTAAGCCATTCCTGATTGAGAAGCTCGTTATCATATGACGGACTGCGATCCACAATCTCGGTTGCCGAAACACAAAAAAAGCGTGTGTCGAAGCGCCGGTTCCGGTCGGGGGGCGTAATCGCGCGGGCGATGAAGCGAAGCTGGTCGAGTTTCGGTGCAACACCGTGCGATAAAAATGGTTGCCATTCCCGCGACCGTGTTGACATTCCATCGGGCCGCCGGGTGCCGATAAGGATACCAGTTTCCTCGAAAGTTTCACGCAGAGCAGCAAGCGCGATTGCGCGGGCGCGTGCTTGACTTGGACGCCCTTTCATGCCGGTGAGGAGGCAGTCAAGTGTCAATGGATGCAAGTCGGACGATATCCGCAATCGGTGATCGGCAAGACTTACTCGCCCACCGGGAAAGACATATTTGCCAGGAAGAAAAGCAAGGTTTGGGTGACGCTGACCCATTAGAACCATGGGCTCAGCTTGAGAATGATCAACAATGATGAGAGTCGCGGCATCTTTGGGGCGCAGACGCGCCGCGGAAGCGCGATGGCGAACAGTCTGTGTTTTTGTGAGACGGCTCATGATTTTCCGGTTTCCACCCGAGCCCCATAACAAATACGAGGAGTATTAGTAGCGCTGATAGGGCGGCCTGATCCATGCATCTAGAGCGCCGCCTTTCTTTCTGTCATGAGTCATTATATTGCGATACCGGCTGCTAGAGCATTTTCTAAGCTCGTGGGCGTCAACAATGATTTTCAATGGGATCGCCGCCGCTTCCGGTGCATGGGTTTACGCGACTTTGCCCGCCGCGGTTTGATGGGTTTTTCTTGTTTGCCTTCGCTCAGCAGTTCAAATCTCAACGCCCCTGCGCTTGGTATGGCTTCGACAAGACGAACCTCAACTTGGTCACCGAGCCGGTAGGTCTCGCCGCTCCGCTCACCAATGAGTTTAAGATGGGTCTCGTCGAATACGAAATAGTCGTTTCCAACGGTCGAAATCGGAATGAAACCATCCGCGCTGGTCTCCGCTAGCCTGACAAATAAACCGCTGCGCGTGACGCCTGCGATGCGGGCTTGGAAACGCGCGCCAATTTGGTCTGCCAAATAGGATGCGATGAGCCGGTCGACGGTGTCCCGTTCCGCAGCCTGGGCGCGCCGTTCGGTCTCCGAGATTGTGGTGGCCGTCTCATCTATTCTGGCGATTTCGTTATCACTCAATCCGCCGGCGCCAAGACCAAGCGCTCGTATAAGCGAGCGGTGCACAAAGAGATCTGCATAACGGCGGATTGGCGAGGTGAAGTGAGCGTAGCGGCGGAGATTGAGGCCGAAATGTCCGCAATTGGAAGCGCTATATTCCGCGTGCGCCTGAGTTCTGAGAATGACCTCGTTTACAAGCTGGTCGAATTCGCCGCCACGAACCTGTCGAAGAACGCTGTTGAATTGTTGTGGCTTGAGTGGGCCCGATTTAGCGATTTTGATGTGCAAAGTGGCGAGAAAATCTCTCAATGCCGTCAGCTTTTCCTCGCCAGGCGCATCATGGACCCGGTATATGACCGGTGCATTTTTGTTTTCGAGTGCTTCAGCGGCGGCGACATTGGCTTGGATCATGAACGCTTCGATCAGCCGATGCGCGTCGAGCCGCTCCGGCGTATGGATGGCCGAGACCCTCCCCTCATCATCGAGGATGATCTTCCGTTCCGGCAAGTCGAGGTCGAGCGGTTCGCGGTCATTGCGCGCCTGCCGCAGAGCGGTGTAAGCCTGCCAAAGCGGTTTTAATATTGTTTCAAGAAGCGGTCCTGTTTGATCGTTTGGCTGGTTGTCGATTGCCGCTTGCGCCTCTTCATAGCTCAACCGGGCGGCGGACCGCATCAGTCCCCGGACAAAGAGATGTTTGCGTTTCCTCCCGGACTTATCGAATGTCATGCGCACCGCGAGGCAGGGGCGGTCCTCCCCCTCACGCAGGGAACAGAGATCGTTCGAAATCCGCTCGGGGAGCATCGGGACAACGCGATCAGGAAAATAAACCGAGTTCCCGCGTTTTAATCCTTCCTTGTCGATCGCACTGCTCGGCCGCACATATTCGGCGACATCGGCGATCGCCACCAAGACGACAAAGCCGCCGCTATTTTTGGGATCATCGTCTGGACCGGCCCAAACGGCATCATCATGGTCCTTCGCATCGGCGGGATCGATCGTAATGAGCGGGATATCGCGCAAGTCTTCCCGGCCGGAAATTGTGGGCGTTTTGAGCGTGGCAATTTCCTCGATGACCGTTGGCGGAAATTCATTGGGAAGATTGAAGGATTCAATCGCGATCAGGCTGGTTGATTTTTGGCCGTCAGGATTGCCGAGGCAATCAATGACTTTTGCCTTGGTGCTCCCAAATCGTCCGGGCTTTGCGATTTCAAAGCGCACCAATTCGCCGTCTGTTGCTTCGCCCTCGTCGCCTTTCGGCACCGGCCATTCCTTAAGCTGCCTTCTATCGATGGGATCGATGACGCCGCCACGGCCCGGAACAGCGCGGTAGATGCCGAGGAGGCGTTGTCGCTCGCGCGGCAGACGTTTTATGAGCTGCGCCCGGTAAGCGATGCTGTCATCTTCGCTCTGGTCTGACGGTGAGAGGCGGACCAGCGCGCGGTCACCAACTCCCGGAGGTGGACCAGACCCGCGCCGGCCTTGGCGGGCGACCAAGAGCACACGCGGCGGGCTACCATGTTGCTCGCCGTCCCAACTCACGGGCCTGCCTATATGTTCGCCGTGTTCGTCTATCTCGAAAATCTCAATGACGGTGACCGAGGGCAGGGCGCCGGGTTGGCGAAGCCGTTTTCGAGAGCCGGAGAGCAAACCGTCGTCGGCCATTTGCCGGAGAAGTTGTTTGAGATCGATGCGTTGGGCCCCCTTAATGTTGAACGCCCGCGCGATCTCCCGCTTTCCCACGGTGCCGGATGCGGATTGAATAAATTCAAGGATTTCGTCTTTTGTCGGGAGGCCGGGAGACTTATTAGAGTCGCCTGTTCGACCCTTGCGAGCCACTATGGATGTCCTAACTGGTTGCCTCGGACGCGGCGGCTTTCTTCTTGCGTCCCGTTGCCTTGCTCTTTGCGGTACTCTTCGCAGGTTTTTTCTTCTTCTTTCCGCCTTTCGAGGCTTTGGCTGCGATGAGTTCGACGGCCTCTTCTATCGTTATTTTCTCCGGATCCACGGATTTCGGCAGCGTTGCATTGATCTTGCCATGCTTCACATAGGGTCCGTAGCGCCCCGACATGAGTTGAATCGGGCCGCCTCCGTCCGGGTGCTCTCCAAGCTCGCGCAGGGCGGCCGCCTTGCGTCCTCCGCCCGACGCTTTTTTCTCGGCGATGATAGTGACGGCGCGGTTTAGGCCGATCGAGAAAATCTCCTCGGGATCCTGCAAGTTTGCGTAGATTCCGTCATGCTCGATATAGGGGCCATAGCGGCCAAAATTCGCTTTGATTGGCTTGCCGGTTTCCGGGTGGTCGCCAACAGTGCGTGGGAGGGCGAGCAAAGTCAGCGCCTTTTCCAGATCGATTGTGGCGGCGTCCCAGTTCTTCGGGATTGATGCACGTTTGGGTTTTTCACCCTCTGCCGCTTCGCCAAGCTGCACATAGGGGCCGAAGCGCCCTGTTCTGAGTGTTACCGGAAGACCGGTGTCAGGATCTTCCCCAAGCAGTTTGCCCTCCGGTGAGATCGCCGAGGCGTCATCTTCGCTGCTTTCCGAGAACTGTCGCGTATACCGGCAGTCCGGGTAATTGGTGCAGCCAATGAAGGCGCCAAAGCGGCCGATCTTGAGGCCGATCTGCCCGTCCTCACAAGAGGGGCATTTGCGCGGATCGGTGCCGTCGCCCTTATCGGGGAAAACATGTGGTCCGAGCAATTCATTGAGCGCATCGAGAACCTCAGAGATTCTGAGATCCTTAATTTCACTCACCGCGCCGTTGAAATCGGTCCAAAATTTCCGCAGCACATCCTTCCACTGCAAACTGCCTGCCGAAATCAAATCGAGTTGCTGTTCCAGATCCGCAGTGAAGTCATATTCTACATAGCGATTGAAAAAGCTCTCCAAGAATGCGGTTACGAGCCGGCCTTTATCCTCAGGCATCAGGCGTTTTTTGTCGAACCGCACATACTCGCGGTCACGGAGAACGCTCATGGTCGAGGCGTAGGTGGAGGGGCGGCCAATGCCCAATTCTTCCATTTTTTTGACAAGCGTCGCTTCTGTAAAGCGGGGAGGGGGTTCGGTAAAATGCTGCTTGGCGGCGATGTCCTTGGCGTCGAGCGCTTCGCCCTTATCGAGCTTAGGCAGACGCTTGTCGTTTTCGCTGTCGCTATCATCCCTGCCTTCTTCGTAAAGCTTTAAGAAGCCATCGAATAAAAGCACCGATCCGGTCGCGCGAAGGCCGAATGATTTGCCGTCGTTGGCGTCGACCGCGATATCAGCCGTGGTCCGCTCAAATTCCGCACTTTCCATCTGGCTGGCGATCGCTCGCTGCCAAATAAGTTTGTAAAGCCGGGCGCCGTCCTTATCCAGATTCGAAGTGACGTATTTAGGCAGGCGGGATAGATCCGTTGGGCGAATTGCCTCATGGGCTTCCTGAGCATTCTTGGCTTTGGTTTTATAGAAACGCGCTTTGCCCGGCACATATTTGGAGCCAAATTCCTGCTCGATGACCTGACGGCAGGACGTAACCGCCTCGGGGACGATCTGAACGCCGTCCGTCCGCATATAGGTGATCAAGCCCTGAGTCTCCCCACCGATCTCCACGCCCTCATAAAGCTTCTGTGCAGTTTGCATCGTTTGCCGGGCGGAGAAGCCAAGTTTGCGAGAGGCCTCCTGTTGAAGTGTCGAGGTGGTAAAGGGTGGCGCGGGATGCCGCTTCTGCGATTTGCTCTCAAGAGATTGGACGGAAAAACGGCCCGTCTCGATATCCGCCTTCAGTAGCTTGGCTGTCTCTTCGTCGGGTATATCGAACTTGCCAAGTTTTTTCCCGGCGACTGAAAAGAGCCGCGCCGCAAAGTTCTCGCCGCTTTGTTTTGTGAGCTGCGCTTCGATTGTCCAGAATTCGCGCGACCGGAACGCTTCGATCTCCGTTTCGCGGTCGCATACCAGACGCAAGGCGACGGATTGGACGCGTCCGGCGGAGCGGGCCCCTGGAAGCTTTCGCCACAGCACGGGCGAGAGTGTGAAGCCGACAAGATAGTCCAAGGCGCGTCTGGCGAGATAGGCGGAAACGAGCGGACCATCGATGGCGCGCGGATGCTTCATCGCCTCCAGAATGGCCTGCTTGGTCACGGCGTTAAATGCCACCCGCTCGACTTCAATGCCCTTTAGGACTTGTTTTTTTTCGAGCACTTGCAGAATGTGCCAGGAAATCGCCTCTCCTTCACGATCCGGGTCCGTTGCAAGGATGAGCTTGTCGGCATTTTTTACAGCCTGTGTGATCTCTTTCAGGATCTTGGCGGACTTGTCATCAACATCCCAGTGCATCTCGAAATCGTTGTCCGGCTCAACCGACCCGTCCTTTGACGGCAGATCCCGGACATGCCCAAACGAGGGTATGACCCGATAATTTCGCCCGAGATATTTATTGATGGTCTTGGCTTTCGCCGCCGATTCGACAATGACAATGTTCATGATTTGATTTCCGGGACCTGTATTCAGGCCTTATCTCGCTGACAAGAAGAAGCCGCAATGCTCTATCCGGTCTGGCGCATGAAAATGGTGAATTCGGAGGCGGCTGTCAATTCGAACCGAAATTATTTTCAAACAACTTGCGAAGTGCTGCAAATACAGTTATCACTACCTATGAGTGTAAATTAAACGTAAAAATTGTAATTTGTCGTTATGGCATGCTCCTGCGGTGGAGGGCAAATGGCAACGCAAAAGAAGAGATCTGTGTCGCGTCTCAAAGCTTTTGAGGCGCAAGTTTATGATCAAGCGCGGGAAAATGCGAGCAATCATTCCGGGACATCAGACACGAACAACGATTTTGGCGGTTATCCTTTCGATGATTCGGCGCTTCAGTTTGCCACGGCTTTAGACGCGGTTCATTATATTGAAGCAATGACATCGGAACTTCGGGATATTGCAGATCGGTCACGCCTCGCATTTCTCGCCTATCTGCTGGATATAGCCGCTCAGGAAGCCAAAGCGCAAGGCGAATTGGCCCTCGATTCAAAATTCTCTAGCCAGTCATAGTCCAACGAAAAGCGGCAGGTTGGTTGATTGGATGGAGCTAACGGATGGCGGCGCCTCGCAAATAGCGGGGGTCACTCCACTAATGTGGACCTGACCTGTTGCTCAGGCGCTGCCTCCGTGCATCAGGGAGACCAGCTGTTGTCCGTGGCGCTCCAATCGTCCGGCAAGCTCAAGCTCCAGCAGGACAATATGCACGGACTGCGCCGTCAGGTTCGTCACTCGAATGATCTCATCAATGTCCGAAGGCGACGGACCGAGGGCGCTTATGACTGCGTACCGGTGCTTATCTTCCACAGGTTCCGGGACGTAATCCGAGGGTCGTACATCAAGTTCCTCGAACTGTGGCGTCTGCAAAACACTTGGCTCACCCAGAATAGGGGCGAGTTCCTCGACGATATCCTCCACGCATGTCAAAAAGTTCGCCCCCTCCTTTAGGAGCTTGTTCGTTCCGGTGGTTCTCGGGTCGAGAGGATTGCCCGGTGCAGCAAATACTTCGCGGCCTTGCTCGGCGGCAAACCGCGCGGTGATCAACGAGCCGGAGCGAAGAGAGCCTTCGATAACGGCAACGGCAACGGACATGCCGGAAATGAGTCGATTGCGTCGGGGAAAGTCCTTGCCGCGCGGCTTCAGACCGGGTGGGCGTTCGGTAATCAACAGGCCGACTTGCCCGATAACGCGTTGCAGCTCGGAATTCTCCGGCGGATAGCAAATGTCGATGCCACCAGCGAGAACAGCCGCGGTTCCGTGATCGAGACTGCCGCGATGGACGGCGGTATCAATCCCACGCGCCAAACCGGAAGCGACGAGAAATCCACGTTGTCCGAGTTCCGCAGCTATTTGTCGCGCAAACTTCTGTCCTGCTGCTGAACCATTGCGCGCCCCGACAATTGCAACGGTAGGGCGATCGAGAAGGTCTGTTCGTCCTTGGATATAAAGAAGCGGCGGCGGCGCATCGATGGTGCAGATCCAAGGCGGATAGCCCTCTTCTCCAATTGCGACAAGCTTGGCGTTGAAACGCTTGGCTGCGCGGAGTTCGTCTTCAGCTTGTTGGCGCGGAAAAGCCTTAAGGGCCTTGCCGCCACCGCGTATGGAAAGATTGGGCAATGCGGAAAGGGCTGCTTCGGCGCTGCCGAACCGATTGATCAAATCGCGGAATGTGACAGGACCGACATTCTCGCTTCTTAGAAGACGAAGCCAGTTGAGCCGCTGCTCCTCGTTCAAGCGCCGGCGCGGGGCCGGGGTGCTGCGGGGCGGTTTTGTTGCTGTGCCGGCAGTGTGCTGAGTATTAGGAGGAGCCAATTTTCCCCTCCTCGCCTTGGATCAAACGCCGGATATTGGCTGAGTGCCGGACAAAAATGAAAATGGTCATAACCGATATAGCGACCGCGCTCTGCCATTCCCCGAACCCTGCGAGAATTACCGGGGCCGCCAGACATGCTGCAAGAGCTGAAAGCGAGGAATAGCGCGTTATGACGGCAACCAAGAGCCAAATAGCACAAAAGAGAAGTGCTGCGGGCCAGAAGAGCCCCAAAAG
>BFAS01000048.1 GCA_008974985.1 bacterium MnTg02 | reverse complement strand
AGCGCCGGCAAGGTCGTCCAGGTTGGTCTCAATGCGTTGGGCAATGCGCATCAGAAGATCGCAGCGGGTTTCGACGGGCGTGGCGGACCAGCCCGGAAACGCGGCACACGCCGCTGTTACCGCGTCCCGGACGTCACTTGCATCCGAGTCCGGCGTGCGCGAGTAAACCTTGCCGGTTGCCGGCTCGTAGTTGTCGAGGTAGTTGCCGGAATTGGGTGGGAGCAACTTGCCGTTTATGTAGTTGGAGATGCTATTCATAGAATTAGACCACAGAGCGCAGAGAATTTAGTCAGCCGTGCCGCAACCCCAAAAGGGGTTCCTTATAAGTAATTTAGCCACGGATCACACTGATTGACACGGATTTTTTGCAATTCTATCAGCAATTGATAAACGACTTCAGTTGCACTTCAAAGCGACAACTCTTGTCAAATTGTACCTAAAAGAAATAATACAATTCCTCAAATTGATTAATAGCGTAATGAATCCAATTATCCGTTTTCATCCGTGAAAATCCGTGGCTAAAAGAAACTTCAAAATATAATGTAGTCAGCTTGTAGTACGGAGCGGCGATGCTTGCAGACTACAGGCATGCAGTTCGCCCGCCGTCCACTGGCAGATTGATGCCGTTTATGTAACCAGCGACGGGAGAGGCCAGAAACGCGATGGCATACGCGAGTTCCTCCGGCTTGGCAAATCGCCGTGCCGGTATGGCTGTCTTCATGTCACGCGCCACGTCTTCGACCGTCGAACCGCTTTGCTCTGCTTTTTTCTTGATGAGCGCTGTCAGCCTGGCCGTGTCAGTGGCGCCGGGCAGAATGTTGTTCACCGTAATTCCAAAAGGTCCCAATTCAGAGGCCAGGGTTTTCGCCCAGCTCGCAACGGCGCCGCGGATAGTGTTGGACACGCCCAGTCCCGGAATCGGCTGCTTGACGGACGTGGAGATGATGTTGATGATGCGGCCATACTTTTCCGCTTTCATTCCGGGGACAACCGCCTGTGTCATGATTTGATTGCAGATCAGGTGGTTTCTAAAAGCGGCCGTGAACTCGTCCGGTCCGGCTTCCGAAGCCAGGCCGGCAGGAGGGCCGCCGGTGTTGTTTACCAGAATGTGAATCGGCGAAGCCCCGGCCAGATAAGCGGTAACCCTCTCTTGCAACATTTCCGGTTCAGAAAAATCCACGGCGATGAAGTCATGTTTCTGGCCTGCGCGGGTGCTGAGTTGCTCCCGCACGTCTTGCAAGCCATCTTCGCTGCGCGCCAACAACACCACCGTGGCGCCACCATCCGCAAACTCAACGGCGGCGGCCCGTCCGATGCCCTGCGAGCTGCCACAGACAAAAGCCTTTTTCGCGCTAAGATTTATCTTCATCGTTGCGATAGGTGTAATAAAATCCAAGGTTCTTTCTGAATTCCTCCGGCAGTGGCGGCAATTGTGAACGTGGAAGGAGATAGGTCGAAAGATTGGTCAGGTCGGTGAAGACCTTGTGACTTTCCGCCGTAACGCGCAAGTAGTGATGTCCGGATGAGCCGCCTGTCCCGATCTTGGTGCCGATCATTCTTTGCACCATTTGGGCGTGGCGGTGTCGCCAGGCCGTGAAGAGTTCGTCGATCTCCACCAGCGTTGTCAAGAGTTTGAAAGGGATATGGAGGATAGGCTCATCCCGGAAAAGATTGATCAGCAGCGCCGCCTGAGTCGCGGCGTAGGAGAGCCGCCTGTGACCCTCTTCTCTCAGCGTATTATGCTTCTCCTCATCGAAAACGGCGAGAAAGCCTTCTGTCGATTTCGAGAGTTCAGCGAGCTCCATTTCTTTCTGCCCTTCAGCAAGAGTAGGATTTTGCTCGATAATTTCGCGGTCGTGCTGGAACGCGGTCTGAACCGCAGCCTTGTAGTTCTCCCAGAAATCGAAGCCTTTCAATTTCAAAAATGGTGTCCGTTCAAGCCACTTCTCGACCAAGTCGTAGAGCGAGGGCTCTTCTTCGGAGGCAATCACCAACGCCTGGTGTGCCGGCGTCAACCTTGAATAGTAGGCGCTCTTGTCAAAAAGCTTGCGTTGGTCAGGTCGCAGGCCAAGCTTATTTTCCACGAGCCGGAACTGATAACTCTGAAAGCCGGATGCCGGCACCAAAAAATCACGAAATTCCAGGAAATCCATGGGCGTCATGGTCTCAAGGATATTGAGCTGATCGATGAGAACTTTCTGGATTTCTGTGATTCTGGACAGTCGGCCCAGGGCAACACCCATATTGTTTTCGTTTATGTAGTCGCTGGCGAAGATGTCCCTGACGGAGTCGAGTTCGTGCAGGATTTGCTTGAACCAGAGTTCGTAGGCCTGGTGCACGATGATGAAGAGAACCTCATCGTGAGCCAGCTTGCCCTCATATTCTTCACTCTTGGGGTTTTGGCAAGAGAGAAGTTTGTCGAGCTTGAGATAGTCGGAATAGTAAAGCGGGGGGTAATTTGCTTTCATTGGATACCCATTGTTTTCTTTTTATGCTAAAGAAACAAGCCCTAAAAGTCAAGGCATTTCTGGGCAGGTCAATGGCGTCATCGAAAATTGTCGACTGATTATTGTTGCTTGTTTATTGACAGTCGAATTACCTAGCCCGGCAGAGCCGTAACCAAAGATAAGCCACGGATTCACACTGATTGGGCACGAATGAAATGAGTTCAAGCGCTTAGCGTTAACCATCGACAAAACTTTGTTGTTATGAAACCACCCTGTTCAAAACAAATGATGTCAACGTAATTTTGGTGGTTCTACTTTTGTTCTTAAGATTTTTTCAGCAAGTAGTCTCTGGTAGATTCTGCCATATCAGTGTTCATCCGTGTGAATCCGTGACCAACATTTTTTAGCAATTTGCGGAAAAAACAAGGTTTTACTTACAGGCTTGTAGTGCAGAGGGGCAGTTCGGGGGGGGGTCGGAGAATAGAAAACAGGGGATTCGCAGCGCAGGTTGCGCGCGAATCCCCGTAGTGTGGGCCCGCTTATCTAATAAATTGGTCGTACCCTAACTCGTTCATTGAAATCGGCCAGTCGAGGACCGTAAAATCCCGCGTAGTCTCGGCGATTTGACGTGTGTCCTGGTCTTCGATTCGCACTGTGAGCGAGTAGCGTCCGTTCAGAAAATGTTCGACAGGCAGTTTGATGCTGTGCGCTGCGGTGGTTCCTGGTTTTTTGTGCTGGCGTTTCAGATGGGCGAACTCCTTGCCATCCTCGTGACGGAAGATAAAATGTGCCACGTACTCCGTTTGGTCGTCCCCACCTTCAGGCATGAGATTGTAGACTTCGAAGTAAACGCAGACGTCCCCGAGGCCATGTGCGAATGTTCTTACGGGATTAGGCTCTATGTACCGCTGGTTTTTGACGTAAGGCTCGCCTTCCTTTGCAGGCTTGATGTGCTGGCTCAACTGGATGTCGCTGATGCACAAATCGCTGGTCCGAAAGCTCTCCGCTGTGATGTATTCCTCGATGACTGAGACGTTGCGCGTTTCCGTATCCGTGAGCTCCGCCTTGATGCGGTATTTTCCGGGATCA
>BFAS01000047.1 GCA_008974985.1 bacterium MnTg02 | reverse complement strand
ATTGGCAGGTCGCCTGCCAATGGGCGCGAGAAAATGTCATGGGCGCGTCTTGAGCACAAGACTAATATTCGCTGCGGAACATCATTCACAATTTTTACAACATCGCCTTCAGCGCATTAATCAGCGAAATCCGAGAAATCGCCCAAAGTGTGATCTGCATCACTATGCGTTTCCGGCCACATCCCTATCTGTATTGAAAGGGCTGAACATCACGGCTTTTCGCTGCAACACAGCGTCACGGCGTGACAGGGGCCCAAGACATAGTGAACCAAATTTGTCCCGGAGCCAGCGGAGCGCAGTACTTACGTTCTTTTCCCGTCCGTCGTCCTGATGATTATGTTTATGTTTTGGGAACCGATGGTCGCCCCCCGTTTAGAACGTAAACGCGCCCGCTGGTCGCGCGCTCCTCAGAAGCGCGATCTGCCGTTTTTCTCAACCAGATTGATGCCGCTTACACGCACCCGCCAGCGCCAGTATCGGCAACGCTCTCGCTATTGAAGGTCGCGTTCAGGGTGACCGGCTGGCCCGTTTGGCTGCGGAAGGTGGCAATGGCGCGGCTGCCGGCCATTTCGCTGTCAGAGACATAGGCTTGTCCGAAAGTAGATGTCTCCAACCGGTTATCCAAATCGATAAAAAATGCGAATTTCCGGCTGGCGGCGAAGTTTTCGAATCTAAGGGCCAGCGCCCGGCCGCCGTCTTGGACCGGCGTGACGCCGAGCAGGCGCACCGGGCCACTCGGCGCGCTAAAGAAGGATGAAGCGGCATTGACGCCGGGGCCGTCGTCATCAGTGTCGAATATGACGTCGCCAGCAGATCCCACCAGATCGATGGTGATTGTCGTCAGCGTCCAGCCTTCCGCGCTTAGATTTTTGATGACGAAAAAGTCCGGCGAACTATCGGTGTAGCTGACATGGACGCGCGGTCCGCAGGCCAGATTGGCTTCTGCGGTGCGCGCCGGTTGCGCAATGGTCAAAGCAAGAATGGCGGTAAGTCCGAACATCCAACTGCGCATGGGGCGCTCCGCTTGAAGCTGATGCCCATATTACCGCATGAAATTTCTGGTCCGTCCAGCCGGTCGCCGTCGGCACGTTCAGGACGTCGAACACCGGCAATGCTCAGCTCAGAAGCCGCGCGGCAACGTCGGATCCACCGGCAAAGTCTATTCCGCGACCGATACTGCGGAAATGGGTTTCAATTCGCCGCGTGTGACGTAGCGGAGGATTTCAACGATTTGTTCCGCCGTTTCTGCGACGGCAAATGCAGCCGCATCGACTTCTTTCAGCGGATGGGTCAGCGCTGGGGCGTGCATGACAACGAGCGGCTTGCCGAGAGCGGCGGCGTAGCCGGCATCGAAGGCGGCATTCCACTGCTTATATTGATCGCCAAACCGGACAACGACGATGTCGGCTTGTTCAATTAATGTCCGGGTGCGGATCGCGTTGAGCAGGGCGCCCTTATGGTCCTTCCAAAACGGTTTGTCTTCCTGACCGAGAATAGCAACACCGCAGTCGTCGCTAAAACCATGATTGGTTATGGGCTCGGTAAAAATGACCGGCAAATCGGCCTCTTCCGCGCCAGCTTCGATTTTCTCCCGCCAGCCGCTGTGAATCTCTCCTGAAAGGTAAACCGACCATTCATCCATGACGACAATTCTCCTCAAAGCACGCGGTCAAAGTTCCGATTGATCTCGGCGGAAGACTCAATAAACGGTTTGGCCATGGACTCAAAATGGGTTGGCCCTGATTGGCGTTCGGCTCTCTATAGGCAAAAGTGGCGATTTTGCCAAGCTAGAGCCTCGACTCATGGTTGATCAGAATAGTCAACCTTCTGATTTTCCTTGTTATTTTACGATTCGGGATAAATCGACCCCGTGTTTGCCCAACCGTTTGGCCACGCGCGTTACGTCTTTGCTCGCGGCTTGCTCCACACTCTTCAGTTCCGCCTTTATCCGGTTTTCTTCGCTCCTAAGCCGCGCGACCTCGTCGGCGAGCCGGTCTCTTTCCTCCCACTCTCGACCTGATCCGTCCAATTGAGCCCGCGAATCGGCTATGGCGTCTTGCACTTTGATAAGTTGCAGCGCTATGGGCGTTGCCTTTTGGCCCCAGCCATAGGCGGTTCGCAGCAGGGGGTCTAAGGCTTTTGGACAAACGGACTTATAAGGCGCGCCCTGCATGCCCTGATTGAAGATGCCGTTCGGGCTGCAATAGGCCGCAAGTCCTTCCTGTTGTCCTTTGAGGTATGCTGGCTTATCAGGAGTGATGCTAAAGGTGCTACAGGTCTTGGCGTGTTGATCAAAGAGGTGAGAGGCTGTTTTTCCGTCGGTCCCGTCGCGCTTGCCGATTTTATACCAATCGCCGCTCAGGCAGGTCGCATGAAGGCTCGCCGAGCAGCCAGTACAGATGATAAGCAATAGGACACAAAAACCGCCGCGAATGAAACGCATTGCAACATCCTCTCATCCTATAAAGAGAGCCCGCTGAAGTGATCTGCAATATATTTTGGAAGCTTATCCAGAACTTCTTGAAGTTATCCCTGGATTGATTTGACGATCGCCACCGAGCCCGCGCGGACAAACCAAAGCATTGAAGAGAAAAGCGGAGACGCAAATGGCAAAAAAGCCGAAGAGCAAGACCGCAAAGTCCCGTGGCGGTTACAAGAAAAAGATTATTGCATTTGTCTATGATTTCGATGGCACGCTGAGCCCGAAGCCGATGCAGGAATATACGTTTCTGCCGGAAATCGGCGAAGACCCAAAGGCTTTTTGGCGTGAGGTGAATGCCCTTGCCACCAAACATGAGGCCGAGGGGCTGATCACGTATATGCATCTCATGTACAAGAAAGCGAAAGCCAAAGGGATCGAGATACGGCGGGAGCAGCTTGTCGCGCTTGGCCAGAACGTTGCACTCTTTGAGGGTGTCAAAGATTGGTTCGACAGTATCAGTGCCTATGTCAGCGACCGCTCCAGCCGCGCCGTTTCGACGCGCCACTATTTGGTATCATCGGGGCTTAAGGAAATCATCGAAGGTACGGAGATCTACAAACGGTTCCACAATGTCTTCGCTTCGGAATATTTCTTCGAGGCTTATGATCTGCCCTATCCAAAGCGGGTCATTACGGATACGTCGAAAACCCAATATCTCTTCCGCATCAACAAAGGCATCGAACAGCTTTCGAAAAGCATCAACAGCCATATGCCTGAGGATGAGCGGCCGATCCCCTTTTCGAACATGATTTATTTTGGCGACGGCGAGACGGATGTGCCGTCCATGGCGGTGACACGGAAGAATGGCGGGCACGCCATCGCCGTCCACTCGCCGGGCAAGAGCCGCAAAAACTGCCTGGAATTGTTCCATGCCGGCCGGGTTGATTTCTTCGCTCCTGCCGATTACCGGGAAGATTCAGAGCTTTACCGGAGAACCTGCCTTCTGCTCGACCAGATGATCGCCGAGATCCGCGTGCGCGAGGAAATGTGGCGCTTGGCGCGCGGCACTCGGAGTCGAAAAGCGTGACTTTGAAGATATCCGTCTGAATTCGACACGGTCCTTATCCATTCGGAAACCATCATCTCATGACAATCGATGTCAACATCCGAAAAGGACGCCGCCTTTATCGATCCTCAATGCAGCTCCTGTAGATTCTTAACCTGGGAAAGAGTGTTGGGAATTGGCGGGCGAGGTTGCCGCGTGCTGGCAGTCCGGGGATTTGTTGGATATGGCTGAGAGCGAGACGACGAACGCCGCCGACTTTTGGCGGCCCGCGCTGGCCCGTTCGTTTGCAGATAAGGGATGCTTCGGCCCGGTCCTGACAGCATGGGTGCTAGCGGCCGGTTTCCTCATTATTTCAGTCTATTTCCGCACGGACTTTTCGAGCCCGGTTTGGGGCCCCGACGATGCCATGCGGCTGGTGGAAATCCGGGATCTCCTTGCAGGGCAGGGATGGTTCGACCTCAGCCAATCCCGCCTCGATCCGGCCCAGGCGGTCGTCATGCACTGGTCGCGGATTATTGATCTCCCCCTTGCGCTCATGATGACAGGTTTTGGGTTCGTCTTCGACGCGATCACCGCCGAGCGTATCGTTCTCTTAATTTGGCCGCTGGCGTTGCTTTTTGCCTTGATTTGGGTTTCGGCACGCCTCGCGATCCGGATAGGCGGGAAGAAGAGCTTGTGGGCTGGTGTGATTTTGCCGGTTCTCGCTCTCGGGACGTTGGGTGAATTTTTGCCGGGACGTATCGATCATCATGGGGCGCAGATCGTCCTGACATTATGGCTTCTTCTGCTCATTCTAGACGCCCAGAAAGATCTCCGTAGCGCCATCTTGGCGGGCTTAACGGCCGTGCTGATCATGGCAATCGGGTTGGAGCCAATGCCCTTTGTCGCCGCCGCTGTCTGTGCGCTCGGCATGCGCTGGGCAATTGATGGCCACACGCACGGTCGCGGACTCATCGGTTTTGGCGGCGCGATCGCCCTCTCAGCGCCAGTGCTGTTCGCTCTGACCGCACCAGATGCACGCTTTTTGGCAACGGCTTGTGACGCATTTTCGCCGGCCCATCTGCTTGCCCTCACCGCCGGAGGGGCGGGCTATATCCTGTTAGGTTTATTTTCAAGCAAGCTCGGCGGAAGAGCCATTCGGACGGTCACCTTGTTCGCAACAGCCGGCGCCGTACTTGGGCTCATCGGTTTTGCTTATCCCGAATGTTTGACAGACCCTTACGGCCATCTCGACCCGGCGCTCAAGACGCTGTGGCTTCAACATGTGATAGAGGCGCAGTCTGCCGCCAGCCTCCTTAGTCGCGCGCCGGAGCAGCTCCTACAATATTATCTGATGCCGGCCGCCGGACTTGCGGTTTGTGTTTGGGCCGCGATCCGCGCACGGGGGCCTGAGCGCGCCGACTGGATCGTGCTTTCTCTGTTTGTCGCGCTTGGATTGGCTTTGGCACTCTATCAAGTGCGCGGCGCGAAATTTGCCTATGTTTTGGCGGCTCCGGCAGGTGCTTGGGCGATCGCCACGCTTTACGAACGCTATCGATCCGCCATGGGCTCTTATCGTCTACGCTATCTGGCCGGTTTCATGGCAGCTTGTTTTCTATTTTCAGCGGTATTTCATCAGGGCGCGGCGGCGCGGCTGGGGACGGTGATCGGCAGTGAGCGGGCGATGAAAAAGGCGGCGCGGAATGGCGTCAACCCGACACGCGCATGTCAGTCGAGTGCGGCCCTGGCGCCGCTAAACGGCTTTGCTCCGGGCCTTATTCTGGCGCCGAGAAATCTCGGCGCCCATCTTTTGCTGGAGACCCATCATTCCGTGCTTGCTGCGAATTACCACCGCAATCAGCGCGGTCTGTTATTGGCGCTTGATATTCTCAATACCGACCAGGCCATTGCGCGACGGCGCGCTAAGGCGAACAAAGTGCGCTATCTGCTCCATTGTCCTGGCCTTATCGACAGCAGATCCGACGGTAAGATCGCTGCCGACGCCTTGGTTACGAAATTGGATGGAGATGATGTGCCGTTCTGGCTGGAGCCGGTTCCTCTAAATGCAGAGAGCCCGTTAAAGCTTTATCGGCTGCGCTAGAGCATTTTCAGGAAAAGTATGGGCTCTACACCGGATTTCATGGAAATAACGATCAATATTGTCAGGCCAAAACCCTCATTTTGCCGCCGGTTAATCGAATTTCAGAGAGTTTTCCATAGACTTACGCCGGAAATGGCTGTGTGACGGGCGTTTCACGTGTAACCACCTCCCAGCCAGTGCGGATTAGGTCATGGGTTCCGACATTGCATATCAGAGAGCTGCGGATCGGGCCGGGAAACCGGACCCGGTGTCGATTTCCGGCGCGGTGGCGATGTTTTGGCTCGCCGCAGTCTTGGTCCTGACCTATCTAGGGATCCAGCTTACCAATGCCTCTGGATTGCTCAACACGCCGGACGACGCCATGCGGCTTGTTCAAGTGCGCGATCTCCTCAACGGACAAAGCTGGTTCAATCCGGTCCAATACCGGCTCGATGCGCCCGAAGGCGTCGCGATGCATTGGTCGCGCTTGATTGACGCGCCTATCGCTCTCTTGATTTCCGTGGCGACCCTTTTCGCAAGCCGGGAGGCGGCGGAATGGTTCGCGGCTTTCATTTGGCCGCTCACTGTTTTGTTCGGCTTGATTTGGGCCACGGCTCAGCTGAGCGTTCGCTTAGCTGGCAGCGGCACCTTGATCGCCAGCCTCGTTCTTCCGTTGCTTTGTGTTCCGCTTCTTTATGAATTTCTTCCGGGCCGTTTCGATCATCATGGCGTGCAGATTGTTCTCACCTTGCTATTGGCTCTTCTCGTTGTGAATCGAGACCGTGATCGCCGGTGCGCGTTGTTAGCCGGTCTGGTGACCGCACTGATGCTGGCGATCGGTATGGAAACCTTGCCCTTCGCCGGAACGGCATCGCTGCTTTTCGTTGGCTTTTGGATTGTGACAGGGACCCCTGGCGCACGAAATTTAGCCGGGTTCGGACTGGGTCTCGGAGGGGGCTTGGCGTCGCTCTTCCTGTTGACACTACCGCCGGAGAACTATGCCAACGCGGCTTGTGATGCGCTTTCCGTCACCTATGTCGCAACGGCGATCACCGGTGGCGGGGCCGCCATTCTGCTTGCTCTTCTTTCCAAGCAGCTTCCAGCAAGCCGGCATCGACTCGCGGCGGCTCTCTTGACCGGCGGCGGAGCGGCTACACTTCTGGCTTTTCTTTTCCCCCATTGTCTTGCGGGGCCTTATGGCGCGCTCGATCCGCGCCTCGTCGAACTCTGGATCAACGGCATCCAGGAGACGGCCAGCATTTTGGAAATTGCCGCGCGCGAGCCCGCACAACTTCTGCAATATTATCTTATCCCCGCTATGGGGCTTGTGATTGCGTGCTTGGTAGCATTCCGTCAAAAAAGTGGTGCGCGTCAAGATTGGCTTGTCTTGGCCGCGTTTCTCGCTATCGCGGTTCTTGTCTCAATCGTACAAGTGCGCGGCGCCAAATTCGCGAGCGCCTTATCCATGCCAGCCGGTGCTTGGTTGATTGCCTGGGCCTTTGCAAAAGCCCGTTCCGGCGATAAGCGTTCGCATTTTATCAATTGGGCAGGTGGCCTCAGTGCTTGCCTTCTCTTTACCGGTCTAGTTCACACGACTCTCGCCCAGTCCCTTGCGCGCCAGGAGGCGCGACCAAGCCCGGTTGCGGCGGCGAAAGCCAGCAGGAAAGCTGTCCGAAGCTGCATGCGGTCCGAGGCGTTGGCGCCGCTCAACGCGGTTGCCGCCGGCCTCATCGTGGCGCCGGTTGATCTCGGCGCGCATATATTGCTGCACACAAGCCATAGCGTGCTCGCCGCGCCCTATCACCGCGATCAGCGCGGGCTGTTGGATACGATCGCTGGATTTAATGCGCCCTTGGCGGAGGCCTATAGCCGTCTCAAGGCAAGGAATGTCGCTTATCTCGTTCATTGCCCGGGTGTGAGGCTCGCGCCGGCAAATGGCGTAACGGCCCCTGACGCGCTCGCCCGTCTGCTCGACGCCGGCGCGCCGCCATCCTGGCTCCACCCCGTTCCGCTGAGCGGCGATACGCCCGTTAAACTCTATTCCCTAAAATGACCAAGGTTCTTATCCGAGGGCGAAATCCGGGTCTCATGAACCGGGGTTTTCGCTCTATTTTTTATTCGAGCATGATTTTTTCGCAAAACCGGCGTCCACCCCCGGATCAAGTCGGGGACTATCACCTTGACTGAACAAGCCAGAAAGCCTACATTCCCCTTTCATTCGGAGGAGGCAACGCCTTCCATTTGGGCGGAGGAATACCTCATGACGCGCAATGTCGTGAATTTGGATGCACTGATCCCGCGGGAGGATTTGGCTGCGCCTGCCGAATCAGGCGCGGACATTGGCGACATCAAAATTGCCGATCTAAAGCCTGGTCTCATCTACAGCTGGCTTAGAAAGCCAGACTTTCAGCGCGAAACCGTCAACTGGACGCCTGAGCAAGTGGCCGTATTGATCGAAACATTCGCCAAGGGTGATATTATTCCCGCAATCATTCTTTGGCAGAACGGACAGCGCATTTTTGTGATTGATGGGGCGCATAGGTTGAGCACTCTAATTGCGTGGGCGCAGGATGATTATGGCGCTGGCACTCTATCGGCCAAGCTCTATCAGAACTCGATTCCTGAACAACAGCGCGCAATGCATAATGCAACAAAAGAACTCATTGCCGATAAGGTTGGCTCGTATCAGGATCATGAGATAGCAGCACAGTTTCAGAAAGCCGATGATCCAGAATTGCTGAAGCGCTCCGCAACGATCGGATTCAAGGGAATTAGCGTTCAGTGGATTAAGAACGCGAATGTTGAGCAAGCGAGGAACGCTTTCTTTCGTATTAATCAGGGGGGCACTGAAATTGATGCTACCGAAACTAGAATTTTGCGTGCTAAAAATTCCGCATTAGCGATTGCATCGCGCGCGATTTCTCGAGCGGGGACAGGACATAATTACTGGAAAAAATTTGAACTTCCTGCGCGTGAGGAGATTGAGTCTCTCGGCGCGGATATTCACAATCTGCTATTTAAGCCAGACTTACACGTTCCAATTAAGACACTAGACCTTCCCTTAGCTGGATTTGGATATGGCACAAATGTTTTGCCATTCGCATTTGATCTAATCAGTCTTGTCAATGCGCTAGCTATTCCAGATTCAACCAGCCGCAAAAAATCAATTTCTGATGACTTTCCTGACGACCTCAATGGCAAGGAAACTGTTCAGTATTTACGTGCCACGAAAGAATGGGTAGAGCTGTTGCTTTCGGATAAAAAGCCGTCGCTGGGTCTTCATCCCGCTCTATATTTCTATACTCCAGCTGGGGCTTTTCAGTCTGCGGCGCTGTTAAACATGCTGTCATGGATGATGCAGTTGAAAGAAAAAAACGAGATCAGCAAATTTCGTAAAGTCAGAGGCTCGTTCGAACAGATGATTTTAGATCATCCGATTCTTAGCAAACCAGCGGTCCACAAACTTGGCAGCGGCGGACGTTCCCGCAAGCGTATGACGCTACTCTATCAGAGAATGCTGGAACTATTGAGCGCGGGTTCAGCGCCAAAAGCATCATGGGAAACAATTATCAAGGAGGCCGATTTTGCTTTTTTAGCAACTGATGACCAGGACCAGAAGCAGAAGCGCAAAGAAGGAACGGCAGGCAAGAGGTTTTCGCGCGGCGCAAAATCAGCCGGATTTATCGAACAGTCGCTACCAAACGTTCCTCGATGCGATCTTTGCGGTGGCCTAATGCACGTGAATGGAATGGTTTCTGACCACATAGAGGTAAGGTCGCAGGGCGGTATGTCGGCAAGTTCGAATGTGCGCACTGTTCATCCGAAATGCAACAGCGAGCGGGCAAATTTGGCATGACTAAAAAACCAAAATTCGATGAATATTCGGCGGAGGAAATAGCTAGGCGTCGTGACAAGGTTGTCCGCCGTATGGCAAGCACCCCGCCGCAACCCCGTAAACCTAAGAGTCCTCCTCGTCGAGAAAAGGAAAAGTCAACTGCCGCGGATCAGGCGTCTCCAAAAAAGGACGCCCGCCGGAAAAGTACCTAGGCGAAGGCACCGTTCTGTCGGCCATGAGGTATTTGATATGTCAGTCGTTTGCCGACCACTCCCTCGATGGCCTTAACGGCCCTTTCAGCGTCAGTAACTTTGAGTGCCGAACGTTCGTTGTGCCTAAAATCGAATTCAGCGAGGTAGCGCTTCAGATGCTGCGGACTAACATGGTGGTACGTGCCGGTAATACCGCGCTTCAGCACCGCAAAGTAGCTTTCCACAGTATTGGTATGCGCTTCACCGCGGACATATTCGCCAATGCTGTGGTTTACGACTTCGTGCTTAAAATCGCGATGCATATGGCGATATTGACCAGCATCATCCGTCACCAATTTTGTCTGCCCGTCCAACTGCTCGACGAGGATTGGGCGCAGCGTGGCGGCGCTCACACTAGGCGTATGAATGGAGCGGACGCGGCCTTCGCGCTCGACAAGCGAGAACACCGTTTCCTTGCCCCAGCTGCCGCCAAGGCGCTGCTTGGCTCGCTTGCTGCGATGCTTGTTTTTCTCCTTGCCGCCAATAAACACTTCATCGGCTTCTACAATCTTTCCCTTCCCCCCCATTGATCCCGGCGCAGGCTTCAATTCACGCATCCCTTCGCGGATGCGGTGCGCCATAAACCAAGCCGTCTTGTAGGGAAGGCCAAGCATCCGGTGAAGCTGGTGCGCGGACATACCTTTTTTGCTGGCGCACATCAAATGCGTTGCCAAAAGCCACTTCGTCATCGGAATATGCGACCGCTCGTAAATAGTTCCGACTTGAGCCGTGAACTTCCGGCGGCAGTCTTTACAATGGTACCAGCCCGGCCCCATCGACTTGCCGCCCAACGGCTTTACCGTTTCCGCTTGGCCGCAGTACGGGCAATACGCACCATCCGGCCAGCGGATGAATTCAAAGTGTGCCCGCGCCACGTCAAGGTCGGTGAAAATCGGGTTGGTCAGGTCAACGGCGGTCATGGTTTTAATCTCCTTGACCACTTATATGGCGTGTCATGCCTGTTCAGTCAAGGTGATAATTCCCGATCAAGTCCGGGGGCAAGCTTTTGCGGATCATGCAGATTTTCCTTGTTGGAGCATGATCTTTTCGCAAAACCGGCGTCCACTTTTGCGGATCATGCTCTAGAGCGCGTGAATAAGAATAAGAGTTTTTGCATCGAGAATTTCGCCGCGCGTTGCCATGTCCTTGAGAGCCGGGATGCCGAGTTCCACCACCTCGATATCTTCTCCTTCTGACCTTAGGCCACCTCCATCATTGCGCTTCGAACTTTCATCATAATCGGCCAGATAGAGATAAAGCCGCTCGGTCAGGGTCCCCGGTGACGTATAGACTTCAGCGATGTTGCGGACATTGGAAACCGCATAGCCCGTCTCCTCGATGACTTCGCGCATCGCGCAGGCTTCGGGCGTTTCGCCATCGTCGATGATCCCGGCGGTGGCCTCTAATAGCGGTTCTTTATAACCGTTGAGCCAGAGTGGAATTCGCCATTGGCGCACAAGTAGTGCGGTATGCCGCTTGCGATCGACGGGGAGAATGGCGGCGACGTTGCCGTGGTGATAAACTTCGCGTGTTAATTTCAGCGGGCGGCCGTCGCGCCCGGTGACCTCCGCAGTCACGCGCGACAGGTGAATGAATCCTTCCGAAAGGACGTCCTTTTTGAGGATACGGAGCGCGGGCGTCGACTTTTCTATCTGTTCTTCCTTGACCTTTTTCTTTGTTTTGCTCACCTTTTCGATCACCTCTTTTCCGCGCCGCGCTTCTGACGGTTTTGTATTTAGACAGGCGTGGTCCGGGCCAAATAATTATGTCCACCGCCAGGACCTCAATGGCATAAAATATGTTGAGTGTCTTCGGCGGCCGCGCCACCATAAGCGCAAACACTGTGAGGTCGAGAGTATGAAAGCGGTGATATCAAGCGGTTTTCGGACAATATTATTTGGTCTAGGCGCTGGCTTCGCGGTGCTCTGCGGTCTATCGGGCATTGCCCACGGCGAGCCGATTGCCGCTAAGAAACTGTTCGGAAAGGTGAAGATTCCATCGCCGCTCAAAGCTCGCGCCATCGGCAAATATAATCGCGGCTGCCTTGCTGGAGGCAAAATGCTGCCAGTCGATGGACCGGCCTGGCAGGCCATGCGTCTATCCCGGAACCGCAATTGGGGGCACCCGAGTCTGGTGGATCTCGTCGAAAAACTGGCGGTCGACGCAAAAGCCAAGGACGGTTGGCCCGGCCTTCTTGTCGGTGATTTGGCGCAACCTCGTGGCGGACCGATGCTCACCGGTCATGCCAGCCATCAGGTTGGTCTTGATGCGGATATATGGCTCAAACCCATGCCCGATCGGACCTTAAGTCGCGAGGAACGTGAGAAAATATCCGCCATAACCATGCTCGGACAAGACAAGCTCTCGATTCATCCGGATCGATGGACGCCGCGACATGTTGCCTTGATACGCCGAGCGGCGAGCTATCCGGAAGTGGCGCGGATCTTCGTTCATCCGGTTATCAAGAAAGCCCTTTGCAAGGCTGCGGGAAAGGATCGAAAATGGTTGCGCCGCATCCGGCCCTGGTGGGGGCATCATTATCACTTTCATGTGCGGCTTAAATGTCCACCGCGAAGCCGGGGATGTGTTAATCAGCCGGCGCCACCGCCAGGGGATGGCTGCGGCAAGCAGCTCAAAGCTTGGTTTAAACTCCTGACCCGGCCGAAACCGAAAAAGCCGACAAAACCGGTAAAAAAACGCAAACCGCGCCCGCCAGTCACGTTGGCCCATTTGCCAAAGGCTTGCAGGCAGGTCCTCGGTAAGGAGAATATTCCGTCTGCGCGGCGCGATACCGTTCCCTTGCCGGTTCGCAAACCAGGCTAGAGCATGCTTTGTAAAAGCTTGTCCTTAGACTTGATCTGGGGGACGCCGATTTTGCGAAGAGATCATGCTCAAATAAGGAAATAGAGCAAATATCCAATTCCAAGAGACACGACTTTCGCTCTATATTAGCCGTGGGTGTTACAAATGGATGATCAAAAGAACGTCTTTGGCGAGCCAATCGCCACGTGTTCCGATAAACCAATGACGGGGTTCTATCGTACCGGGTGTTGCCACACGGGGCCGGAGGATCTTGGTTTCCATACGGTTTGCGTCGAGGTGACGGAATCGTTCCTCGCGTTTTCGAAAATGCACGGCAACGATCTTTCGACGCCGCGGCCAGAATTTGGTTTTCCAGGATTGCAGCCAGGTGACAGGTGGTGTCTCTGCGCGGCGCGCTGGAAGGACGCGTTGGATGCGGACATGGCGCCCCGGATTATTCTCACCGCGACCCATGAGGCGACCCTGGAGATTGTCGATTTAGCGGATCTCAAACGCTATGCCATCGATTTGGTCTAGAGCATTTTCAGGAAAAGTGTGTGCGGTTTTCCGCCCGGAAAATGCGTAGCAACAAAGAGAGCATTTTCAGGAAAAGTGTGTGCGGTTTTCCGTCCGCAAGAAATTGATCAAGCGGCTTTATTCCGCCGCGTCCGACGCTGGCGTGCCGCCGGTTCCAGCGGTGATCGGGCAGCTCACCCCCGTCCCGCCAAGTCCGCAATAGCCGGTGGGGTTCTTAGCCAGATATTGCTGATGGTTGTCCTCGGCAAAGTAGAATTCAGGTGCATCGAGAATTTCGGTGGTGATGTCGCCAAACCCGCGCCCTTTCAGCATCTCTTCATAGACGGTTTTCGACTTTTCCGCTGCTTGGCGCTGCGAGTCCGAGGTCACATAGATACCTGACCGGTACTGGCTGCCGACATCATTGCCTTGGCGCATGCCTTGGGTCGGATCGTGACCCTCCCAAAATCGCTTCAGGATTCTTTCATAAGAGGTCTTGGCCGGATCAAAGACGACCAGCACCACTTCATTATGTCCGGTCCGCCCGCTACAGAGTTCCTGATAGGTCGGATTAGGCGTCTCGCCGGCAGCATAACCAACGGCCGTTACGTGAACGCCGGGAAGGGTCCAGAACAGCTTTTCCGCGCCCCAGAAACAGCCCAGGCCAAATATCGCCGTCTCTGTATTCTCAGGGTATGGCCCCTTGAGCGCGGACCCGTTGACAAAATGATGGCTCGCCGTCGGAATCGGCTCCGAACGGCCCGGAAGCGTTTGGTCTGGCGATGGTCTCTCGCGATTTCTTTTGAAAAACGACAACGAAACCTCCCAATTTTTCTCAATTTGCCAGAATAAGTTTTCCGCCAATAACGATAGTCATGTGATATTCGATAAGTTGACCTATGTCCTGATCGTTGATCTCTCGGCGGTCGAACGGCAGACTTGTAAATAAAGCATAGTTTGGGTTGCAATGAGAAGCGTGAGTGTAGGGGAGTAAGTGATGTCAGCGGACGGTGAGAGACACGAGGCCGGGGGGGCAGCTACACATTCCGGCACGGACGCCGGTCAGTCGAAGATCCAAAATGTTTATAAAGTTGGGTTCGGGCGCTGGCTCATTCTCTGGATTGTCTTCTTATTACTGTTGCCGTTTTTCATAAGCATGCCGGTGATGTTTGGTATGCGGATACTCCACGGTAAGTTCGTCGATGCCGCATCCCTTGGCCTAATGGCCGTTTTGTTGGGGGTCGCATTGGCCTTTCTCTATCTGCAGATCAAGGCGGCCCGGCGCACGCGCATCGAGCTCGACGAGAATGAAGTGAAACTGACGGTACCAACCTGGCGCGGTCCGACGCCGTTCGGGCCTTTTATCGAAGAAAAAATCTCCTATAGCGACATTGATTGCGTCGAGCAACGCGGCGAACTTTATCGGATGATGGGGGTTGTTGGGCTACGCAAAGCCTCGTGCGTCGTCACGAAAGACGGCAAGCGTATCGTTCTCGGTTACGAAACAGAACAGGAGGACGATGAGCCAATTCCGTTCAGTCGGATTGCTAGCGAAGTTGCCAG
>BFAS01000046.1 GCA_008974985.1 bacterium MnTg02 | reverse complement strand
TATCCGCCGGACACATTAAGGTTCCATGGAATGATGAAGGTGCGATGCTTATCGATGAGGGCGTGCTGCACGTCCGATATGATAGGGCGGATGGCACTATTCGAATCTTGCCTTCATCTCTGCAATGGGGCGAAAGCCGCATCAAGCTCAGCGGCGAATTTCGTCCGTTGGAGGCCGAAGACGGCGTGCAGAAGGCTTGGAGCTTTTCCTTCAAGGCGCATGAAGGTGCTTTCGCCGCCGAAGAGTTTGGGGTCTCGGCCGTGCCGCTGGATGCCTGGACGGCTCAGGGACGTATCCTGCCAAGCAAGGGACGTATTGAGCTTGAGCGCATGAGCGTGCAAATGGGCGGTTCGCTCGTCGAGCTTGATGGCAGCGTGACGGAAGGGCGCGGCTCTCCGGAGATCATTCTTAATGGTCAATTGAGTGCGATGCCGGTCGACGTCTTAAAGCGGTTTTGGCCACGCTTTTTGGCGCCCGACGCCAGGGAGTGGGTTGGCGAGCGTGTTACGGGCGGTCAAATCCATGGCGGTCAGGTGCGCATGCGTATTCCGGCGGGCCTGTTGGCCCGTATCGATGAAGGCGGGGACATTCCCGACGAGGCGCTTGTATTTGATATGCCCGTCTCGGACATAGAGGTTCACTACATTGAGGGGTTGCCTCCACTTTTGACGGGAGAAAGCCGGGTTCAAATCATAGGGCGGCGAATGGTGTTTGATGTGCCCGATGCTCGGATTGCGACGCCGAAAGGACGGACTATCACATTTAGCGGCGGGCAATTTGTGATAGACGATCTCAGACCCGATCCGCCGACCGGCGAAATTACCTTTACAGCTCAAGCGTCAATGCCCGCCGCGCTCGAGTTCCTCGATCATGAGCCTCTCGGCTATGTGAAACAGATTGGCTTTAAAACCGGAAAAACCAGCGGCCAGTTGAGCTCAAAATTCCGGCTGCTACTCCCGCTTATAAAAGATGTGAAATTCGATGATATGAAATTGGCGGGCGAGGTGAAGCTTCGAAATGTGAAAGTCGAGCGCTTATTCGGCACAATGGCCGCAACCGGCGGATCTTTGGATTTCGGCATAACGGAAAAGGCCATCGATGCGCAAGGCAAGATTTTTCTAAACGATGTTCCGACGAATGTTTCTTGGCAGCGGATATTCGCCGCGCCGGACGATAAGCAGCCTCCTCTGAGGTTCCACGGCATATTTGACGGCGCCGCGAGGAAAAAATTCGGCGTCGACATCAATCACATGATTGTTGGAAAAGTGCCGATCGAAATCACCCTTCGCCCAAGCCCGAATGGTCCGCCTAGGGCTCATTTGCATGCCGATGTCAGCAACGCCGAGCTGGTGTTGACGAATGTTGGCTGGCGAAAATCACCTGGACGAGCAGCCCTCCTCGATTTCGACATCGTGAAGGGGCTGAACGGCTTGACGATATTAGATAATTTCCAAATCATTGGGGACGAAATCGCGATTGAAGGCTGGATTGCCGTTGATGAAAACAATCAAATGATTGAGTTTCATTTTCCAAAATTCTCGCTCAACGTCATTACCCGTTTGGACATTGCCGGCAAGCGGACAAACGAGAAGCTGTGGGAGGTCAGGGCAAAAGGCAACACCTATGACGGGCGGCAGTTTTTCCGGTCGCTGTTTTCGGCTGGCCGGTTGACAGAGAAGAATTTGCCCACGCCGCAATTTGGAGGTGGGCTTAGGCTCGAAGCTGAAATCGGAACCGTCGTAGGTTATTTTGGTTCAACGCTTAAGAATGTCCGGGTGACTGTCGTCAAGCGCGCGGGGAAACTTGCGAAAGTTGATGTTAGTGGAACGTTGAACGGCGGGAAACTGGTCGGCGTGCTCCTTGCTGACGAGCCAGGAAAACCGCGCGAGCTTCGCGCCCATGCCGAAGATGCTGGCGACGTCTTCCGCCTAATTGGCTTTTATCCAAGCGTGGAGGGAGGGGAGGCCAAACTACGTGTTGATCTTGACGGCAAGGGCGCGGCGGAAAAAACGGGGACATTATGGGTTAGGAACTTCAATGTTCTCGGTGATCCTGTTACGCGCGAATTATTAGGAAACTCGTTTGAAGACGAGGGTCCGGCAGTTAGTGAACATGTTGGAAGGCGCGGAAGCCGCCGGCGGGTGGAAAGAAGGAAGGTCTTTTTTGACTATATGCAGGTGCCATTCTCCGTCGGTCTTGGCCAATTCGTTTTCCACGATTCGATTATTAAGGGACCGGCGCTTGGCGCCACGATGCGCGGTCTTGTCGATTTTAAACAAAAAACGATCGATTTGAGCGGGACCTATAGCCCATTTTACGGATTGAACTCAGTGCCTGGCCAGTTGCCGATTATTGGTCCGCTATTGGGCGGGCGGCCGGGCGAAGGTTTGATCGGCATCACATTTGCTGTGCAAGGCAAGATGAATTCGCCCAAGGTGCTCGTCAATCCGGTATCAATTGTGGCTCCTGGGTTTTTGCGTCAGCTTTTTGAGTTTGGCAAGTCGCCCTCCGCGATTGCACCAGCGAAGAAACCTAAGGCCGGTCGAAACCGCCGTCCGGCGCCGTCGCACGCCGATAGTGATTTGCTGAGGTAGCCTCTCTCTATACCGGTTTTAGGAGCACGTGCCGTTTCTTGCCAATTGAGAGCTTGATCACGCCTTCGCTTGAAACATCTTTCGCTGTAAGCAGGCCGCGCTCGTCGTCGAATTGGATATCATTGACGCGCACGCCACCGCCGCGAATATGACGCCGGGCTTCGCCATTTGTCTGAACGAGGCCGGCACGCACAAGCGCCGATAGCAAACCAAGCCCCTCCTCAAGCTCTGCCCGTGTCATTTCGACGGTCGGCAAGCCTTCGGCGATTGTGCCGTCCTCGAATGTCTGCTGCGCTGTTTTCGCGGCTTCATCGGCGGCTTTGCGGCCATGCGCCATGGCGGTGGCTTCGCTCGCCAGAATTTTCTTGGCGTCGTTGATTTCCACGCCTTCAAGGGCGGCAAGACCCTCAATCTCAGCCAAGGGCAACTCGGTAAAGAGCCGCAAAAACCGGCCGACATCCGCATCCTCAGTGTTCCGCCAATATTGCCAATAATCATAGGCACTCAACATATCTTCGTTGAGCCAGACGGCGCCGGCCGCCGTTTTTCCCATTTTTGCGCCGGAGGCCGTCGTGAGAAGCGCGGTTGTGAGCCCATAAAGCTCACGGCCATCGACGCGCCGCGCGAGTTCGATACCGTTGATGATGTTGCCCCACTGATCCGAGCCACCCATTTGCAGGACGCAATCAAAACGGCGGTTAAGCTCCAAAAAGTCGTATGCCTGCAGGATCATGTAATTGAATTCGAGGAACGTCAGCGGCTGCTCCCGCTCCAGCCGGAGCTTCACGGAATCGAATGCCATCATGCGATTGATCGTAAAGTGGCGGCCATAATCGCGTAGAAACGCGATGTAGCTCAAATCGTCGAGCCAGTCGGCATTGTTGATCATGAGTGCATCGGAAGGACCATCGCCAAAGCTAAGAAATTTGCCGAAAACCTGCTTCATCCCCTCCATGTTTTCGGCGATCGCGGTATCGTCGAGCAATTGGCGGGAATCGTCCTTGCCGGACGGATCGCCGACTTTGGTCGTGCCGCCGCCCATGAGCACGATTGGCTTATGTCCGGCTTGTTGCAGTTTTCTCAGCATCATGATGCCAAGAAGGCTGCCGACATGGAGACTAGGCGCCGTGCAATCGAAGCCGATGTAAGCGGGTATTAATTTTTTTCCGGCGAGTGCGTCGAGGCCGCTTTCATCGGTGCATTGATGGATATAACCGCGATCTTGAAGGACGCGCAGGAAGTCGGATTTAAATGTGCTCATGAGCGGGAGCCTATATGTGAAGCGGTCAGGAAACTGTCGTTGTGCCGCGAGGATATGCTCTCAGCGGCCCGGTGTGCGGATTTAACAGATTATTCGGAACATTGCACGGCGCGCGCGGTCTATGCGTCATAGCCTAGCGTAACCGACCGGCCCCCTCCAATTGGCGGCCGCCGAGGCGATGATAACGGACCGTCATGGGGAGGCGGTCAAGGGCCCTAAGCGACGGTCTCTTTCGTCGCGCCCAACCGCTTGTCGAGATATTTGTCGATGACCACCATCAGCTCATCAACCTTTCCCTCAAAGAAATGATTGGCAGCTGGTATTGTCAGATGATCGATGATGATGCCCCTTTGGGTCTTCAACCGTTTGACCAATTCGACAACAGAGTCGGTGGGAACCACCCGGTCATCGTCGCCATTGATCATCAAACCGGATGACGGGCAGGGCGCAAGAAAGCTGAAATCATAGAGATTTGCCGGCGGCGCGACGGATATGAACCCCTCGATTTCGGGACGGCGCATGAGAAGTTGCATCGAGATCCAAGCGCCGAATGAGATGCCGGCAATCCAGCAATATCTGGCATCGGCATTAAAGGATTGCAGCCAATCGAGCGCGGTTGCGGCATCCGAGAGTTCGCCGGGGCCGTTGTCAAAAAGTCCCTGACTGCGCCCGACGCCGCGAAAATTAAATCGAAGAACCGAAAATCCGCGTTCGACGAAAGAGTAATAAAGATTGTAGACGATCTGATTGTTCATCGTTCCGCCGAATTGCGGATGGGGATGCAGAATAATGGCAACAGGTGAATCTGGGACCGGATTTTGGTGGTAGCGGGCCTCTAAACGGCCTGCAGAACCATTAATGATGATTTCGGGCATGTTGGCTTGTTTACGTCATTCCCGGCAATTCGGTGGAGCTTATCAAGTGTCTTTATGAAATTACGCCAGATACGCGGTCTCCCAACGAAAAATTGTTGGACCGGACCGGTGTGTGAGGCGTAAAATTCTTGACTCCCCTAGTCAGGAATTTTATATCCTAGTTTAGAACGGTTCGAAAAAGAGTGGCGCATTGATTTCAGCGGGTCTTTTGCTTGGATCGCCGTTCATAGCACGAAATACGGGGGCAATTGCAAGTGCTGGCGTTGAGCAATTTTTCGAGTAATTAGGCTGAGACGACTATGAGATTGAGTACCAAAGGGAGATATGCCGTCATGGCGATGGCCGATCTCGCGCACTGCGCGAAGGGTGATCCCATACCGCTGGCAGAGATTTCTATGCGGCAAGGAATTTCTCTCGCCTATCTTGAGCAACTTTTCTCAAAGCTTGGCCGGGCCGGGCTTGTTAGCGGAATGCGTGGTCCAGGCGGCGGCTATCTCCTCGATCGTTCGCCGGCCAGCATCGTTATTGAAGAAATCATGGCTGCAGTTGATGAACCGGTGAAAATGACGCGTTGCTCAGGCATTGAGGGTAAGGGGTGCATCGGGTCAAGCCGCTGCTTAACCCACGATCTTTGGGATGCGCTGGGCGATCACTTGTTGGTGTTTTTGCGCGGTGTGACACTGCAGGATGTTCTTGACGGAAGGCCACTTCGCCGATCCGGATGGGATGTTTTGGTTGAAAATATCGAAACGGTTGGCGAAGTGCGGAAAGCGGACGGAGACGCGCTGTGATTCGGACCTATCTTGATCATAATGCAACGGCCCCAATGAAGCCGGGCGTGCGTGACGCCATAACGGCCGCCCTTGATGTCGTCGGCAATGCCTCCTCCATACATCGAGAAGGGCGCCGCGCCCGCGCTCTCGTCGAGGCCGCACGGGACGAGGTTGCTCTGTTGATCAATGCGGAAAGGAACAGCGTCTTCTTCACAAGTGGCGGCACGGAAGCCAATGTCACGGCATTGGCGCCGGAAAATGTCGTCGCAATAAGCGGCTTACCAGCCAGCCCCAGCGAGGTGCGCTGTTTTGTCTCCGCCATCGAACATCCATCCGTGCTTTGCGGTGGGCGGTTTAAAGATGCACAGTTGACTTCTATTGCTGTTGATGGCGACGGAATTATTGACGTCAACGCGCTCAAGACCGGCATCGACAGGCACCTGGCTTCGAGCGATGGTGCGCCGTTTTTGGTCTCAGTCATGCTTGCGAACAATGAGACCGGGGCAATTCAGCCGGTTGCGGAGATCGCAACTCTCGTCCACGAGCTAGGCGGTGTCATTCACAGCGATTGCGTGCAGGCGGCCGGAAAAATTGCCGTTGATATTAATGTGTTAGGGGTCGATTTCCTGACTCTTTCCGCCCACAAGATCGGTGGGCCTCAGGGCATCGGAGTACTTGTGCTCGGACGTGCGGACAGGCCTTTTGGCGCACCGCTGCTGACGGGCGGGGGACAAGAGCTGAAGCGCCGCGCTGGGACGGAGAATGTGGCGGCAATTGCTGGCTTTGGCGCTGCAGCCAAATTGGCGCGCGAGGGTCTTGGAGAGATGGCGCGCATCGAGGCTTTGCGTGACATGGCTGAGGCTGAATTAAGTCAGAGTGCGCCGGATGTTGAGATATTCTCGAAAAAAATTGCGCGTTTGCCAAATACGAGCTGCTTCGCGGCTCCGGGACTTTCGGCGGAAACGGCGCTCATAGCGCTTGATTTGGCGGGAATTGCGGTGAGTTCGGGGTCGGCCTGTTCGTCGGGAAAAATTGTGTCGTCGCATGTGCTTGCGGCCATGGGAGTCAATCCGGAGCAGATCAAAGCCGCACTGCGGATCAGTCTCGGCGGCGACAGCAAAAAGTTAGATATCGAAAGATTTATTGCCGCTTGGCGGGTGCTCTATGAGCGTGTCCGGTTAGATCAGGCGGCGGCATAAAAATAACGCTTTTAAAGACAAGCGGTGCATGACGCCGCGGTCGATATTTGTATGGAGAAGAAATAATGCCGGCAGTTCAGGAGACAATCGATCACGTCAAAGAAATCGATGTCGATCAATATAAATACGGCTTTACGACAGACATTGAGACCATCAAGGCTCCCAAGGGGCTGAATGAAGATATTGTGCGCTTCATTTCGGAAAAGAAGGACGAGCCGGAATGGATGCTCGAATGGCGTTTTGATGCCTATAAGCGCTGGCTCACCATGGAGGAGCCCAATTGGGCGCGGGTGCATTATCCGAAGATCGATTTTCAGGATCTCTATTACTACGCTGCGCCAAAGAGCACCGAAGGTCCAAAGAGCCTGGACGAGGTTGATCCCGAATTACTGGCCACTTATGAAAAGCTCGGCATTCCGCTAAAGGAGCAGAAAATTCTCGCCGGCGTGCGCGATCGCGACGAGGCGGGCATGGGCGACGAGGAAACCGGCGGCGAATATATGTCGGGAAGAGTGGCGGTTGATGCCGTGTTCGACTCTGTGTCCGTTGTCACCACATTCAAAGAAGAGCTGGCCAAGGCCGGTGTCATTTTCTGTCCGATGTCGGAAGCCGTGAAAGAGCATCCCGAGCTGGTGAAGAAATATCTGGGCTCGGTGGTGCCAAAATCCGATAATTTCTATGCGTCGCTCAATTCGGCCGTGTTCTCCGACGGCTCCTTCGTTTACATCCCCGAGGGCGTCCGTTGCCCGATGGAGCTTTCCACCTATTTCCGCATCAATGAAGCCAATACAGGACAGTTCGAACGCACGCTGATCATCGCCGAAAAGGGCTCTTATGTGAGCTATCTCGAAGGCTGCACGGCGCCGATGCGCGACGAGAACCAACTTCATGCGGCGGTCGTCGAACTCATTGCCCATGACGACGCCGAGATTAAATACTCAACAGTCCAAAACTGGTATCCAGGTGACAAAAACGGCAAGGGCGGTGTCTATAATTTTGTGACAAAGCGCGGTGATTGCCGGGGTCGTAACTCCAAGATTTCGTGGACCCAGGTCGAAACCGGATCGGCGATCACCTGGAAATATCCGAGCTGTATTCTGCGCGGCGATAATAGCCGTGGTGAGTTCTATTCAATCGCCATATCGAACGGCTATCAGCAGGTCGATTCCGGCACCAAGATGATTCATTTGGGCAAGAACACCACGAGCCGCATTATCTCCAAGGGAATTGCCGCCGGACGGTCTCAGAATACCTATCGCGGCCTTGTTTCCGCGCATCGCAAGGCAACAGGCACACGTAATTTCACGCAGTGTGACTCGCTGCTTATCGGCGATCAGTGCGGCGCACACACGGTTCCCTATATCGAGGCAAAGAATTCGACGGCGACCTTCGAGCACGAAGCAACGACATCAAGGATTTCCGACGACCAGCTGTTCTATTGCTTGGCCCGGGGCATGAACGAGGAGGAAGCGATTGCCCTTATCGTCAATGGATTTGCCCGTGAAGTGATTCAGCAATTGCCGATGGAATTCATGGCCGAAACGCAACGGCTGATTGGGATCAGTTTGGAAGGCAGCGTTGGGTAGTGATTTGGGATGTCATTCCCCGCCTTCGCGGAGACTCCAAACGGGTCGTGCGGCCGGGTTGCCAGTCCGATTTAGATGCCTGCCTCTGCGGGCATGACGGTTAGGAAACAGGAAAATTATATGCTCGAAATTAAAAACCTTCACGTAAAGGTCGCGGATGAGGATGCGGAAATCCTCAAGGGGATCGATTTGACGGTTTCCAAGGGCGAGGTGCACGCGATCATGGGGCCGAACGGCTCCGGCAAGTCAACCCTTGCCTATGTGTTGGCCGGTAAGAAGAATTATGAAGTGACAGAAGGGAGCATTTCCTGGAACGGGCAGGACCTCCTCGACCTCGAGCCAGATAAACGCGCTGCAGCGGGCGTCTTCCTGGCAGTCCAATATCCGATCGAAATACCGGGCGTTGCGACGATGAAC
>BFAS01000045.1 GCA_008974985.1 bacterium MnTg02 | reverse complement strand
CAGCCGTGGCGTTGCCAACCGCATCATTGTCGAGTGCAAGAATGACTTTTTTTGTGTTTTTGAGCTGATCCCAATCATCGCGGATGCAAGCCAGCTTGCCGTGCTCTTTCGCACTCCGCCTGTCGCCCGGCTGAATGCCGCCATCCGGCAGCGAAAAGGCGTTGTCGTACCCTGCCTCGATGGCGGACAAGCAATCCCACTCGCCCTCGGTGATCAAAATCTCCTCCGGCGCATCGCCGCTCATTCGCCACAGGGGCAAATGCGCGTTCTTCGGCTTCGATTGCCGCCAGGGATTATCTTTATCGGCCAAGTTGTAGGATTTGCTCCAACCATTTCCATAAGGGAAAATAATCGCCTCACCCGCGCTGGTGCTGGCCGATCTTACGCCGGTCTTTATTGCGGCTTTCAGGATGCCCCGGCGTTCCAAATATTTCTCATGTTCCGGCAGAAAGTCGTGCTCAATTTTTTCAACACGAACAGGTTTTTCGACCGTTCCCGATGTCGCACCATCAGAAATGATATGGAACCCGTTGTGGCCGCAGCGATGGCACTTGAACTGAACGTTTGAAATATCCACGCGGATTGCAAACGTTTCTCCGCGCTTGGTTTCGTTATGGCACTGAGGGCAATTGAATCTCTGCCATCCTGGTTTTGACGTTGAAACCAAATTGGCATTGATGCCACTCGCTGCCACCGCAGCTTGTTTCGTCTCAAAGACCGGGTATCGCGGACCCACGGACGCCTCCCTTATTTGAGCTTTCGGCTTCACGCTTCGCCTTTTGATTTATGGTGTCTTGCCGGTCTTGCCGGTCGCCTTTGGCATAGCTGCAAGCTCGGTTGAGTTTTTGCTTAAGCTGAAACGGGCTCATTTTTTTGGTGGTTTCGGCGCGTTCCAAGCCGCGCTTGATGTCTAAGGTGGAATACGAATTGAGAAGCTCACGGCGGTAATCGTCGGAGATTTCAAGACAGGCGGTGTTGCCATTCAGCCAGATGTCACTCTGAGCCTTCGCTAGATCGGAATTTGTGCCCGCTCCAAAGTCACGAGAATTGATTTCGACTGGATCATGATGGCCCGGGGTCCACCAGGCCGACTGACGACTATTTGATTTTGGGCTTTCAGGAGATAGGGGCCGCGAGCCGGTGCGCTCTTCCCTATTAGTAATATTAGTACAATTAGTAGGGTAAACGCCGTTAACCACTACGGGCTCAGATTTTACCGCTAGAGTTTCAAATTTTACCTCTACGGATTCGTCAGATTCCGCTAGTGGTTCATTGCCTTTACCGCTACGAGAGCCCAGTGGTTCATCCATTTTACCACTAGCGATTTCTAGTGGTTTAGTACTTTTACCACTACGCATTTCATATTCTGGCCCAACGTCTTCGGCAGTGAACAATGCGGCATAAGATGACGGTCGCCTCCCTCGGCCTTTTTCGCTTCGATGGACGTGCTGCCCATGTTCTCCCCACTTTAAAAATTCATCCAAATTTTTGATTACTGTTGGCCGGGATTGACTGCAGGCTCCCATAAGCCAGGTGATTGACGTTTGGCCGGCCGCGCCGTTTCTCTTTAACCAAAACGCGACAGCCTGTCCGACCAGTTTTGCCCCAGATGAAAGCTCGCGGTCTCCCCATATTCTCCATTGCAGTTCGCGTCGAAGATCCGGCTTCCATCCGCTGTTGTGCCCGACGCCCGCCATTAATTGAGTGCTCCGGCATGGCGTAAAAACGCCGCTGTAATACTGTCCAATGTCTCCTGCGCACGAGCACATAAAACGTCCGGTGAATACGTCACCGGTTCTAGATCGTCATTCGCCAACTCCACCAGCGCACCTATGAATGCAGCCACAAACATTCTCTCTTCGGCAGGAACGCTTGGGTCAATATCGAGCCAATAATGCACTGCCGCGAGATACGCCGACTTTTTACGGCAAAAGCCGGACATTTCTTGCAGCGCTGCGGCGTGTCGCTCGATGTCAGACATATCCAACACCGACACGCCCTCAAGGACCGGCCAATTGAAGGAGAATTTATGTGGCTCATTGCCGATAAGATCGGGAACACAAAATCGTTTTGTGCATGCATCGGAATGCGAATCGTTCAGCATTGACGTCTCCAAAGTTCACTACGACCGCCTTCACATGACGGTATCTTTGAATTCATCACGCAACTGGAAATTAAATCGGCCCGGGAACGCGGCCAGACGCTTAGGCGGCGATTGCAGTGTCGCCGTGAAGAAGTAGAAACCCGGTATAGTGAATGCCCGCGCCGTTTCGAATGCGGTTCTTTGTCGGAAGAATTGCCTTCATTGAACGATAAAAAAGTTGCTCGGTCATTCGCGTGCGCGACGATGCTCGGAAGGCTTCGAAAAGATGACTCGCCTTTGTACGTGCGCCTTTTTGCGGCCTGGCGTTAGCCTTCAGCCAGCTTGCTATCTCCGCCTTCGGGTCCGCGAAAGGAATTATATTCCCTTCACTTCCGCCTTCACCGTCTCCGCCCTTATTTTGATCGTCAGGCGGTTTCGACTTTCGAGTATCGTGGGGTTTTTCTCGTTCATCCCCGAGGCCATAAAGCGCCGGCCAGAGCAGCGCTGAGAGCAACCAAAGTCCAATCGCAATCGCAAGCTCGAAGCCTTCGACGGGATTCGCCACCACCGTTATTTTTGGGGCAAGCTCCAAACTGGAGCGCAGCTTGTCTATGCGTGCCTGAACGCCGACCGCTTCGGCCGCCAATCGTTTCCGCTCTGTATGGAATATGGTTTCTTCTCGATCTTTATAAACATTCGCAAGTCGTTTACGCTCAACTTTGATATCGGCCTTCACGGAATCATAAAGATCTTCGCTTCGGGCCACCGGGGTTTGGACGTCGGAAATGTTCGATCGAATCCAGCCATAAATCGAATGACCTGAAATGCCGCTGCAAATCAGCCAAACGACAAACGCCGCCGTAAAGCTTGCGCCCTTGCGCTTACGCGCCCACTCATACATTGCCAGCGCTGAGAAGATCATAATGAGATCGATTCCAAGGCCCAGCGACCCCAGGATATCGGCGCGGGTAATTGCAACGCCCGCCACCTCAAAATAGGTGTGCGTTGAACC
>BFAS01000044.1 GCA_008974985.1 bacterium MnTg02 | reverse complement strand
CTCGGGCGAACGTGGCAGCGGGCAGGCTAATTTCGTTGGCCTATGCGTAGTATGTCTCAATAGGGTCACATCCGGACCATCGGCAGCAAACTGTGAATAGTCTGAACACCATCTCTTATCAGACACGCCACTGTCCAAAAAACCTTATCCCCATCTCACCCCATCCCGTCCCATTGCGGACACTTGCCCCGAGCCCGTCTCATTTCCTCTCACACCCAATCACTCGGCGTTGCCTCGCGCCCTCCGCGTATCCGCGCCCAAGCCCCGGCACGCAGTCGCGGGCGAGCAGATGGTCGAAATAACTTATCCCCGCTCTTTAGACTTCGCTTAGACTCCAGCTATCCCTTTCCATGGGGCGCGTGCTGCAGACCGTCTGCCGAATGTGGGAAGGGCGCGGCGCCCGCGCTGGCTGGCCCAACGGACCAGCTCCCCCGGGCGTGCCGTCCCGAACCCTGGAGCACTATGACTCCAGCGCCACAGTGCTGTCCTGGACGTTACACAGGAAAAGATGCCGGGCGGTTCAAGCGAAAAAACGCCGCGCGCGGAGCGCCGAAAGGGTGCTCTATTGTATTCGGAACGCACTTTTTCAGCGCTCCGCGCTGCCCCTGAATGCGCCGGGGGCGAGATATGATAAACCCTCGCGGGCGCCTGGCCCGGCGGGGCTAACCGTGCGTGCACCCCCTCCCTGATTCGCTCGAATATCTTGTGAACAAATCAAAAACCCCCATATAAAACAGCGGCCTAAAACGTCTCTTGCTAATGAGAACAAATAGTGTACATTGGATGCAAATTGCAACCGTGGCCACACTATGAAATAAGGGGATGAGGAGATGCGGGAATCGACATTCCGTGTGATTGAGGGGGACTTGATGGATAAAGAAAAGGCGCTTGATGCGGCGCTATCGCAGATTGAGCGGGCCTTCGGCAAGGGCTCTATCATGCGGCTCGGAAAGAACGAACCGTTGGTGGAGATCGAGTCGATCTCCTCGGGCTCTATTGGGCTCGATATTGCGCTGGGGATAGGCGGTCTGCCGCGCGGGCGGGTGGTTGAGATTTACGGTCCGGAATCTTCGGGCAAGACGACGCTGGCATTGCATGCGATCGCGGAAGCACAAAAGCTGGGCGGCGTTTGCGCCTTTGTCGATGCCGAGCATGCCCTCGACCCGATCTATGCGCGCAAGCTGGGTGTCGTTTTGGATGAGCTGTTGATTTCACAGCCCGACACCGGCGAGCAGGCCCTTGAGATTACCGATACGCTGGTCCGCTCCGGCGCCATCGATATCCTCGTGATCGATTCCGTGGCCGCCTTGACGCCGAAAGCAGAACTTGAAGGCGAGATGGGCGACAGTCTGCCGGGCCTGCAAGCGCGGCTGATGAGCCAGGCGATGAGAAAGCTCACCGGCTCGATCTCGAAGTCCCACTGCATGGTCATCTTCATCAATCAGATCCGCATGAAGATCGGTGTCATGTTTGGCAGCCCGGAAACGACAACCGGCGGCAACGCTCTTAAATTTTACGCCTCAGTGCGCCTCGACATCCGGCGCATTGGACAAATCAAGGACCGCGACGAGGTGGTCGGCAATCAAACCCGCGTCAAAGTGGTCAAGAACAAAGTCGCGCCGCCCTTCAAGCAGGTCGAATTCGACATCATGTATGGCGAAGGCATCTCCAAGACCGGCGAGTTGATCGACCTCGGCGTCAAAGCCGGAATCGTCGAGAAGTCCGGCTCTTGGTACTCCCACGATAGCCAACGCATCGGCCAGGGGCGTGAGAACGCGAAGGTGTTTCTCAAGGAAAACACCGAAATGGCCAACGCCATCGAATTGGCCATCCGGCAGAACGCCGGTCTTATCGCCGATAAGATCTTGGAAGGCGAACCGGAGGAAGATGCCGAAGGGACCGACCCCGCGCTTGAGAGCGGCGAGGGCGAAAAACGGAAGAAGGCAGGTTGAGGAAAATTACATAACGTCAATTAGGTCCAAAATGTTTTGGGATTTTGTTGGTAAGCGTTGCGTCGCCCGTAAGTAAGTGTCCGGATCATTAATGATCCAGCGTTTGTTTGGTTCCCCGAAAGTCGCGGCGTTTTTGAAGGAGAGTCGCTAAAAGCGCCTTTGAAACGCGCACCCTCGAGTGTTTGGCTCCGGCGTATCAGAGCCGATATCTCATTTTCTTCTCCGCGGCCGGGACTTTATGTCCCGGCCTTTCGCGTATTGATGCGCATTGCTTAGCCCGCTGGACAGGGCACACCCCGCCCTGTAAAAATTACTCAAAGCGGTATTCTTCAAAGGTTTGAGTAAAAGTGGCGGACCGGCGGCTTATGCTTTTCGCGCCTTTTGTTGAGGTGTCTTTGAACATCGTGTCCAAGAGGGCACTTCAGATAAGGCTCACTTGCGCGGCTCGGAAGTAAGCCACGAGAATGCGAGATATTTGCAAGCGATGACTGGTGTTAATGACATCCGATCGGCCTTCTTGGATTATTTCGCCAAGCACGGTCATGAAATTGTAGCCTCGAGCCCGCTCGTTCCGCGGAACGATCCGACTTTGATGTTCACCAACTCAGGAATGGTGCAATTCAAGAACGTCTTCACCGGTGTCGAAACCCGTCCCTATAAGCGCGCGGTCACATCGCAAAAATGCGTCCGCGCCGGAGGCAAGCATAACGACCTCGACAATGTCGGTTACACGGCCCGCCATCACACGTTTTTTGAAATGCTGGGCAATTTCTCTTTTGGTGATTATTTCAAGGATTATGCCATCGAGCTTGCTTGGAATTTGGTGACCAAGGAGTTTGGGCTCGACGGGAAGCGGCTGCTGGTTACCGTCTATGCGGAGGATGACGATGCCTTCGATCTTTGGAAGAAGATCGCGGGCCTGCCGGAATCCAGGATCATTCGCATTCCAACCAGTGATAATTTCTGGGCCATGGGCGAGACTGGACCTTGCGGGCCTTGTTCGGAAATTTTCTTTGATCATGGCGAACATATTCCGGGCGGACCACCTGGCTCGCCCGATGAGGATGGCGACCGGTTTATTGAGATTTGGAATTTGGTGTTCATGCAGTTCGAGCAGCTGACGCCGGACAAGCGCGAAAACCTGCCCAAGCCGTCAATCGACACAGGAATGGGGCTTGAGCGGTTTGCCGCTGTGTTGCAAGGCACTCATGATAATTATGAGACCGATCTTTTCAAATCATTGATCGCGGCTTCTGTCGATGCCACCAATGTTCCGGCGGAGGGGGCGAATGGCGTTAGCCACCGTGTCATCGCCGATCATCTTCGCGCCACAAGTTTTTTGATTGCCGAGGGTGTTCTTCCCTCGAACGAGGGGCGGGGCTATGTGCTCCGCCGGATCATGCGGCGCGCTATGCGTCATGCGCATCTGTTGGGTGCGGCCGATCCGCTGATTTACAAGCTTGTACCCGCGCTCGTGCGGGAAATGGGGCAAGCCTTTCCGGAACTAAGCCGGGCCGAGCCGCTCATCAAGGAAACTTTGAAATTGGAGGAGACGCGCTTCCGCAACACCCTTGAGCGGGGCTTGCATCTGCTCGATGAGGCGACGAAAGGCCTAAAGGCAAAGGACATTCTGCCCGGTGGGGTCGCCTTCAAGCTCTACGATACTTTTGGGTTTCCGTATGATTTGACGGAGGATGCGTTGAAGTCGCGTGGCATCGGCGTCGATAGGGAAGGTTTCGACGCAGCGATGAGCCGTCAACGGGCAGACGCGCGCAAAGCCTGGGTCGGTTCCGGCGACGCGGCGGAAGATAAGATATGGTTCGAGCTTAAGGAGCAGTTGGGTGCCTCGGAGTTTCTGGGCTATGCGACGGAACAGGCGGAAGGCGAAATTCTGGCCCTTGTGCGCAATGGCAAGACGGTCAAACAGCTTCGCAAGGGCGATAAGGCGGGCATGATCGTTAATCAGACGCCCTTCTATGGCGAGTCCGGCGGGCAGGTGGGCGATCAGGGTGTCATACGCGGCGCAAAAGGCGTCCTCTTTCGCGTGACCGATACGCGAAAGCAGTTAGGCGATTTGGTCGTGCATTTCGGTGTCGTTGAAAAAGGTCCATTTGTGTCCGGCCAGGCCGTCGAGCTTGAGGTTGATCATAGCCGGCGGACAGCGACCCGCGCGAACCATTCCGCGACGCACCTGCTTCATGAAGCCTTGCGGCAAGTCCTAGGGGATCATGTCGCGCAAAAAGGCTCGTCCGTCGATCCGGCGCGCCTGCGTTTCGACTTCTCCCATCCAATGCCGATGACCACTGACGAAATTGAGCAGGTCGAGGATCTGGCGAATGCCATGGTGCTGCAGAACAGTCCGGTCGATACGCGCTTATTGGCGGTCGATGATGCAATTGAATCGGGCGCGCTTGCTCTCTTTGGTGAAAAATATGGCGATGAGGTCCGGGTTGTACGCATGGGCGAGGCCGTCTCTGGCGACAAGGCGGGCAAGGCCTATTCCGTTGAGCTCTGCGGCGGCACCCATGTTCGCCGGACCGGTGACATTGGTCTCATCGAAGTGGTGAGCGAAAGCGCGGTCGCAGCGGGTGTCAGGCGGATCGAGGCATTAACCGCGGACGGCGCTAGAAACTATTTGACCACGCAAGATGATCGGCTGCGTGAATCCGCTGACCTTTTGAAGACGAAACCGGCGGATGTCCCCGCCCGGTTAAGCGCGCTTCTTCAGGAACGGCGAAAACTTGACAAAGATTTAGCCGAAGCCCGCCGCCAATTGGCGATGGGTGGCAACGGCGCGGCGGCGGCGGGACCTGAAATTCAAGATCTCGGTTCAGTGAAGTTGCTCGCGCGAACCGTCAGCGGCATAGCGCCGAAAGATCTGAGGAGCTTGGTTGATGATGGCAAGCGCCAGGTTGGCTCCGGCATCGTTGCCATCATTGGCGTGACCGACGAAGGCAAAGCTGGCATTGTGGTCGGCGTTACGGAAGATTTGATCAAGGACTATGACGCGGTCGATCTTGTGCGCACAGGTGCCGAAGCACTCGGCGGCAAGGGCGGTGGCGGCCGGCCGGATATGGCGCAAGCGGGTGGGCCGGATGGCAGCCGCGCGGAGGCCGCCCACGCGGCAATCGCGGCGCGGCTTGCAAATGAAGCAGGGGCTTAGGCAAGCATTTGCCACGACTGGGATGACTAAAGGATCGCCTTTACGCAGAGCTGTTAACGATGTCCTGGAATCGGGCATCGGCCATGACGTTACGAGCCGGCTCGTCAATAGCGCTCTTATCATTCTGATTTTTCTGAACGTACTCGCTTTCGCCGCGCAAACCGTGCC
>BFAS01000043.1 GCA_008974985.1 bacterium MnTg02 | reverse complement strand
CGATGATCGTATCGTGCTGCAAGCCGCGCGGCTCACCGGCTGGAAGGGCCAGCATGTTGTTCTGGAGGCGGCCGGATTGCTCGCCGCTGCCGGCGGGCTCAATCGCGTGGTGTTTATTCTTGCCGGCGATATTCAGGGCCGGGAGGCATATCAGAAAGAGCTTGAACAAAAAATTAAGACGCTGGGGTTGGAGCACCACGTAAGGATCGTAGGTCATTGCGATGATATCCCCGCGGCCTTCCGCGCCGCTCATGTGGCCGTGGTCGCGTCAACGGAGCCTGAAGCTTTCGGCAGGGCGGCAGCCGAAGCGGAGGCGCTTGCCTGTCCGGTCATCGTCACGGATCTCGGAGCAGCGCCGGAAACGGTTAACGGCCTGCCTTATGTCGCTGCCGAAGAGGCGACGGGCTGGCGCGTGCCGCCAGGCGAGCCGGAGCCTTTGGCAGAGGCTCTGGAGGAGGTGTTGAACATGCCAAATGAAGCACGTCTCGAGATGGGACATCGTGCACGGAATCATGTTATCAACCGGTTTTCATTGGAAAATATGAAATATAATACCCTGACAATTTATGACGAGCTTATCGGATCGCGTTTAACGCAAATCTATTTTTACCGTTTAGGGTTAGAATGACCGCTAAGATCCTTCATTCTGGATGCTTGACTTGTCTCATCTTCTTCTCAATCTTATGAGACATATTTCGTAGGGGAACTCATTGCCGGGCTGTCAGATGCGGCGGCTTAGGCGAATAGAGGTTCCGTTAGATTGTTAGCAATTATAAGGAGATTGCCAATTCCACGCCGACCGATGAAATTAGCACCTACGCGAGAGGGACCTCGCGTGAATGACCTCATACAATCCGAAGATGTTCAACTAATCGATGAAACTGGGGAAAATCACGGGACCGTCAGTCTCAAAGATGCGCTCAGCCGTGCCTCAGAGACCGGGCTTGACCTCGTGGAGATATCGCCCAACGCCAAGCCGCCGGTTTGCAAACTTTTAGACTATGGCAAATTTAAATATCAGGCGCAGAAAAAGGCGGCTGAGGCGCGCAAGAAGCAGAAGACCTTCGATGTGAAGGAAATCAAGATGCGCCCGAACATCGACACACATGATTATGATGTGAAGATGCGGAACATGAACCGCTTCTTCGAAAATGGCGACAAAGTAAAGGTAACGCTGCGTTTCCGCGGCCGGGAAATGGCGCATCAGGAACTCGGGCGGCAGTTGCTTGACCGGGTCAAGAAGCAGGTCGAGGAAATCGCTAAAGTCGAGACGGAGCCAAAGCTTGAGGGCCGGCAGATGGTGATGGTGCTCGCACCGCGTTAAGCTGGGCGATCCGATTTACCGATATTTTCGGTCATTACAGCGGTTAATCGACCGAAACCGTTGCGCTCAGGTCTATTCGCGACTATAAAACCACCCTTCGAGAGCCGTCCGGCGGGGCATGCCGTGGCGGCTCCAAATGCTTGAGAACGCGGAATTGGGAAACTTCCTGTCCGCATAACCGATGGAGACAAGCAAAATGCCCAAGCTCAAAACCAAGAGCGGCGCGAAAAAGCGATTCCGCATCACCGGCGGCGGAAAGGTACGCGCCAACCAAGCCGGCAAGCAACACGGCATGATCAAGCGGACCCAAAAGTTCATCCGCAATCAACGGGGCACGACGATCCTGTCCGCTCAGGACGCCCGGATCGTGAAAAAGTTTCTGCCCTACGGTTGATATTTCGTCTTTAGGATTGCGGCTACGGCCGCGCGCGGACGTTTTTCTGAACATTAAGGACCGATTACCATGTCACGTGTGAAAAGGGGTGTGACCACCCACGCCCGTCATCGCAAAATTATAAAAAAGGCCAAGGGTTACTATGGCCGCCGCAAGAATACTTTCCGGGCTGCCAACCAGGCGGTCGAAAAGGCTGGCCAATATGCCTATCGCGACCGGAAAGTAAAAAAACGCAATTTTCGTTCGCTGTGGATTCAACGGATCAATGCCGCCGCCCGTGAGCATGGGCTCACTTATGGCCGATTTATCAACGGCCTGACCAACGCCGGAATTGCCATTGACCGCAAGGTGCTTGCCGATTTGGCCGTACGCGAACCCGAAGCCTTCAAGGCGCTTGTCGCGAAAGCTGAATCCGCCGCGAGCGCGTGAAAGCCGGTTTCAATCCTTCAAAATTAATCCGCGCGGGATCCGATCCAGCCTAATCGCGTGGGAGGACAGCGATGAGTGTGCTCGATGCGACTCCAGGCGGAGATCTCCAAGCGCTCGAAAACGAACTGTTAGAAGCCATTGGTGCCGCCGGCGATCTGAATGCGCTCGAAAAGGTTCGTATCGCGGCTCTCGGCAAGAAGGGCCGCATTTCCCTATTGATGAAAAGCTTGGGCACGATGGCGCCCGAGGAGCGCAAGGCTTTCGGTCAAACCGTTAACGGTCTGAAGCAACGGGTGAGCGATGCGCTCAGTGCCCGCAAGGACCATTTGGATGCCGCCGAGCTTGCCGGACGGCTGGCTACGGAACAGGTGGATATTTCACTTGCCGTGCGCCCCGGTCCATTGCGCGAAGGGCGCATTCACCCGGTGAGCCAAGTGATGGACGAGATCAATGAGATCTTCGCCGATTTGGGTTTTTCCGTCGCCGAGGGGCCGGACATTGAATCCGATTACAATAATTTCACGGCGCTGAATATCCCGCTCGAACATCCGGCGCGCCAGGAGCATGACACCTTTTATTTCAACGAGAAGGCCGACGGTTCCCGGCGCGTGCTCAGAACCCATATGAGCCCGGTGCAAATCCGCACCATGCTGCAAGAAAAACCACCTCTGCGCATCATAGCGCCCGGCCGGGTTTACCGCGGCGATAGCGATCAAACCCATACGCCCATGTTTCATCAGGTTGAAGGGCTGGTGATCGACACCGAGACCCATATGGGACATCTCAAATGGGTGCTGGAAGAGTTCTGCAAGGCGATTTTCGAAGTCGATATTGTCAAGATGCGGTTTCGCGCCTCTCATTTCCCGTTCACCGAGCCCTCAATGGAGGTCGATATCGGCTACACCATGGTGGGCAATGAGATGCGCATTGGTGAGGGCGACGATTGGCTTGAGATTTTGGGATGCGGCATGGTCCATCCCAATGTTTTGCGCAACGTCAATCTCGATCCTGAGATCTATCAGGGCTTTGCCTTCGGCGTCGGCATCGACCGTATCGCCATGCTGAAATATGGCATGCCGGATCTTCGCGCCTTTTTCGCGGCAGATCTCCGTTGGCTCAAGCATTATGGTTTTTTACCGCTCGACGTGCCGACGCTTGCCGGGGGGCTCAGCCGATGAAATTCACACTTTCCTGGTTGAGGGATCATCTGGCGACGGAGGTTTCCCTTGATGAGATTCTCGATAAGCTCACGGTCATCGGCCTTGAGGTTGAGGAGGTCGTCAATCCGGCTGCACGCTTGCAGGATTTTACGATCGCCAAAGTGATTTCCGCCAAGCAACACCCGGATGCCGACAAGCTGCGCGTCTGCGAGGTCGAGACCGGCTCTGGCGTAAAGCAAGTGGTCTGCGGCGCACCAAACGCCCGTGTGGGCCTGGTCGGCGTGTTTGCCGCCGAAGGCACCTATATTCCCGGCACCGATTTCACCTTGGGCAAGGCCAAAATTAGAGGCGTCGAGTCGCATGGCATGCTCTGCTCGGAGCGGGAATTAGAACTGTCCGACGAGCATGAAGGCATTATCGATCTGCCCGAGGAGGCCGGTGAGCGGATCGGCGAGCGCTATGTCGATGTTATGGAGTTCGACGATCCTGTGATCGAGATTGCAATCACGCCGAACCGTCCCGATTGTTTGGGAGTGCGCGGCATCGCGCGGGATCTCGCAGCGGCCGGATTGGGCAAGCTAACGGCGGATCCGGTAAAGCCTGCAAAAGGAAAATTCGATTGCCCCATTCCGATCGCCTTGAAATTCACAAAAGAGACGACGGATGCCTGTCCGGCATTTGGCGGGCTTTATGTTCGCGGCGTCGATAATACGCGCGTCAATGGCGAGGATTATAGGCTGATCACGCGGCGATTGAGAGCCATTGGCCTGCGCCCGATTAATCCGCTTGTCGATGTCACCAACTATATTTCCTATGACCGTGGCCGCCCCCTCCATGTTTATGATGCCGATAAGCTCAAAGGCGCTATTCACGCCCGGCTTGGCAAAAAGGGAGAGAAATTTCTCGCCCTTGACGGCGACGCCTATGAGGTGGATGGCGAGATGTGCGTCATTGCCGATGACAGAGGTACGCTCGGACTGGGTGGTGTCATTGGCGGGGAGAGCACAGGCTGCACGGCGGACACGCGGAACGTGCTCATCGAGTCCGCCTATTTCGATCCAATCCGCATCGCCATGACCGGGCGGCGGATAGGCATACAGTCCGATGCGCGCTACCGTTTTGAGCGCGGCATCGATCCGCAGTCCATCGAATTGGGCTTGAACTTTGCGGCGCAATTGATCTTGCGGATGTGTGGCGGCACGGCGAGCAAGATCGAAATGGCCGGTGCGCCTCCGGAACTGAAAACTGTAATTAAATTCGACACCGATGAAGTGAAACGTTTGACCGGCGTCAAATTTAAATCCTCGGAGATCAAAGGGACGCTCAAAAAGCTCGGCTTCGGCATTGATGGCAAAGGCGAAAAGGTCAAAGTGAAGGTGCCCGGCTGGCGGCCCGATGTCAGTCAACCCGCCGATTTGGTGGAAGAAGTGATCCGGCTTGCCGGTGTCGATAAAGTCCCCGCGGTGCCCATGACGCGCGACTCAGGCGTTGCCCGTGCCGTCTTGACCGAAGGGCAGAAGCGCGTCAGGCGAAGCCGCCGCATCTTGGCGTCACGGGGCTTTGTGGAAGCGATCACCTGGTCCTTTGTTCCACGGGCCATCGCGACGCGCTTTGGCGGCGGCCAGGACGCCCTTGAACTGACCAATCCGATGTCCACGGAAATGTCGAGTATGCGGCCAAGCCTTTTGGCCGGCCTGCTCATGGCGGCACAGCGTAATCACGACAGGGGATTTGCCGACTGCGCCTTGTTTGAGGTCGGTCAAGCCTATCGGGGCGCGGAGCCGGACGAGCAATTCATCGCCGCCGCCGGTGTCAGAACCGGATCGGCGCGTCTTGAAGGGCCGGGCCGGCATTGGTCGGGGACGACGGATGATGTCGATCTCTTTGCCGTAAAGGCGGATGCGCTCGCAGTGCTCGCAGCCCTCGGCCAGGATCCGGCCAAGGTGCAGGTCACGCGGGACGCGCCGGATTGGTTTCATCCCGGGCAATCGGCAACGCTGCGTCTTGGGCCGAAAATCGTGCTCGGCCATTTCGGCGTCTTTCATCCGCAAATCTTGAAAGCGCTTGATATTTCGGGTCCTGCTGCCGGATTTGAAATGGATCTCGATGCCGTACCGCGCCCGAGGCGCAAAGCCCGCGCGAGACCGGCCCTTGATATTCCGGATTTGCAGCCAGTTCGCAGGGACTTTGCTTTTATTCTGGAGCAAGCCGTTCCGGCGATAGATGTCGTGCGCGCGGCACAAGGCGCCGACAAAGCCCTCATTGCCGATGTGACTATATTCGACCTCTTCGAAGGCGAAAGCCTTGGGCCCGGCAAGAAATCTCTGGCTATCGAAGTGACACTGCAGCCGCGCGACCACACGCTGACCGACGAGCAAATCGATAGGGTGGCGACGGCGGTCATTGCCGCCGTCACGAAAGCGACAGGCGGTGAGATTCGCGGCTGACGCGGCTTATCCTATCGTTGGGGCCTGTCGTTGCGGGCCTATTACTGCGGGAGAATTGGATATGAATTTGCCATGCGACTCCCCTTCCTCATCGCCGCACTATTAAGCCTCGCCGCGACCGCGGTTCATGGGCTCGCCGGTCATGTCGAAACCTATCTCCCGTTTATGGAAATCGTCATGGCGCGCGAAGTAAAGATCGCCGTCGCAGCCGATTGGCATGCCATGACAGCTTTCATGCTGGTTTCGGCGGTTGCATTTTTATGGGCGGCGCTGACAAAGGGCGCAGGCTATAAGCCCATCGGATTTATTTTCGGGTTTTTCTATCTGGCCTTCGCCGGGATTGTTGCGTGGCATTCTTATTATTGGTTTGCCGATCCGCTGGTGCTGTCACAGTGGCTTCTTTTCGCGCCGATAGGATTTCTGTCCTTTTTTGCCGCACTTTGAGGTGGCCGTATCCGCTCGCCGATTATTTTTTACAGGATGCCGCAATCGACTTGCGAAGTGCCGCTGGAATGGGCGGTGCCGCCTGCCAGCGCCGGCAAAGCGCGCCGATTTTGCCAGGATCTGTTCGCGCGCCTGGAACGCAATAAAGCCCGGACCCGTCGCGTTGCGGCGTAAAGCGAATGCCCCGCGCGCCGGATTTTGGATCATCCAAGAACGCAGCCAAATAGTTGAGGGCAAAAATCCGTTTGTGAGATTGGGCCCGGCTTTTAAAGCGCCGTGTCTGAACATGGGTCTCCGTCACGGGGATGGCCTCGATCGCGCGCGCCCTCAGCCGTCCATCTTTGCTTTTTCGCAAATGGACCCGGGCAAGCAGACCGTAACTCCGGCACGGCCCATTGCGGCCCATATTTGCTGTGCCGTGATGGAGAAAGTTGCCAAGTCCATAAAAAATGACCGAGTTGCCGACCATCTCAACGCCGCGCACCACATGGGCATGATGACCGACGATCAAATCGATGCCCGCCCGCCGTGCCGCATGGCCGCGCCATTCACGAATCTGGCGAGCATCAGTGCGCACGCGCCCTTCGACGCCATAATGGATCGATAGAATCCGGTAAGCGCTGTTGGTTTTTGCCAGGCGGCGCGTGGACTCCGCGAAATCCTCATCAAAGCGGTAAGCGATTTGGCCGGGCTTGGTGTTGCGCGCCCGGTGACGGGCGAGATTATTGGTGACGATGCCGATAGCAGAGAACGCGATGTCCGAGCCTTTGACCTTGAGTGTCTTAGGCGCGCTTGCCTCTGTCCTGGTCATGCCGATACCGGCATGGGCCAGCAGCCCGTCGGCACGCAACGCGTTGAGGTTTCTGAGCGTCTCTTTCAGCCCCGCAACGCCGTAATCCATGGAATGATTGTTGGCGAGCGAGGCGACATTGAAACCGCTGCGGACCAAATGGCGCAAACCGTTGGGATGGGTTTTGAAATTAAACGGTCCGCGCTGGCCTTTGGTATCACGCACCAGATCATTGCGATCCGTAACCACGGTCTCGACATTCATGAAATTGAGATCGCCATTAATATCGGGCGCGATTAATGCAGTGCTTTGGCGCCAAGTTAGGAAGCGGCTATATTTGGTGCTTCCCTTGGGGTTCACTTTCGTATGGTTGCCGCTGAAACCGGTATCTCCTGCGAGCACAATCGTCACACTATCCGGGTCCGGTTCCGCCAAACTCAGCGTGGCAGGCGCAAGAAAAAGCATTGAGAACAAGACCTTGGCTGCCGTCCGGCAAACAGGTTTGAGGGCGATGGAGAGGATGCAAATCATTGGGCGCGGGTCGGATCGGACCATTTAATTGGATGGGGCACAATGACCAAATCCAGCACGGATTTAAGGCGCCAGTGAGACCGGACGTCCACCCGCGTTAACCTTTTGCTAACCAATATGTTCTACTTATGTTCTCGTTGTCAGCGTAACCCCCCTCGCAACTGAAACGAAGAAGGATTAAGTCAAATGGCTTATGCAACCCCCCTCAAAGCAAGCTCCCGTCCCACCCCCATCCCCAACGTGTGACGCCGCTCTATCTGGTTGACGATCTCATCAGCGCGCGTCGCCGTTACGCCGCTTTGGGTTTCGACATTGTCGAGACTGGTGATCCGGAATTGGTTGGAATGCGTGCCGGCGACACAGGCCTTATTTTAGCGACCGAGCAACACGCCAAGCACACCATGCCGCGAAAATTTTTCGAAGCGCTGAAAACGGGCCCAGTGCTTTATGTTTGGGTGGATTCGGTTGAATCCGTGCGGCCCAATCTCGCCGATCCCGTTATCGATGAGCGTGTTACCAGTTATGGCACTTGGGAGCTTTTTGTCGAAAGCCGCATCGGCCTCGTGATTTTTGCGGAGCGGCTTGGCCAGACTCAGACCCGGCACTAGAGCATGATCCGCAAAAGTGGAAGCCGGTTTTGCGAAAAGATCATGCTCAAACAAAGAAACACAGCATGATCCGTAAAAGTGGACGCCGGTTTTACGAAAAGATCATGCTCCAACAAAGAAAAGCAGCATGATCCGCAAAAGCTTGCCCCCGGACTTGATCCACTGCTGTCCGGTTTAAGTTTCTCCGAGATTTAGAAGGAACTGGTTGAGCGGTAAGGGAGGCGGTTCCGGCGGGCCGAGGAGTTGCGTAATTTTTCGCCGGTGCATGAGGTTTACGCGGACGAGC
>BFAS01000042.1 GCA_008974985.1 bacterium MnTg02 | reverse complement strand
GATGCACGCCATTTCAGGCTGATTGTCATATTGTGAACAATCATATCGCTTCTCCCTGCCGGTTATTTTGTCTGTAGGAGAACCATGGTTTGAGCACCATATAGACCTATGATAGCTACACGAGGCCGCGAAACTCAGTATGAGCAGGGATCGAATGCCCAAGGTCGTTTTCGAAACCAAGGATCTCAGAAAAGTTTATGATACGGGCGAGATCAAGGTCGAAGCGCTGCGCCGCGTCAATCTGAAACTCTTTGAGGGTGAGGTGACCGTTCTACTGGGTCCCTCGGGGAGCGGAAAATCCACGCTTCTCAATATTCTTGGCGGGCTGGATGTGGCGACAGAGGGTCGCGTTTTTTTTAAGGATCAAGAGCTCACGAGCCTTGATGAGACCGGCTTGACACTGTACCGGCGCGAACATGTCGGCTTTGTTTTCCAGTTTTACAATCTCATTCCGAGTCTCACCGCGCGGGAGAACGTCGCGCTGGTCACCGAAATTTCCACCTCGCCCATGCAGCCCCAGGACGCGCTCGAACTCGTCGGTCTCGGCGAGCGCATGGAGCATTTCCCCGCGGAACTCTCAGGCGGCGAACAGCAGCGCGTGGCGATCGCGCGGGCGATTGCCAAGCGCCCGGAAGTGCTCCTTTGCGATGAGCCGACGGGGGCGCTGGATTCCAAGACAGGCGTTCATGTTCTTGAAGCCATTATCGCCGTGAATAAGGAACTCGGTACAACCACTGCGCTTATTACGCACAATGTTGCGATTGGCGGAATTGCCGATCGTGTCATCTATTTTCAAGATGGCCGGATTGAGCGGACTGAGCGCAATGCGAACAAGGTGAAGGTGAGTGAGGTCAGCTGGTAGCCGCCATGAAAAGCCTCGACAAAAAACTTCTCCGGGATCTGAAGCGCATGTGGGCGCAGACGTTGGCCATCGCACTTGTCATGGCGGCTGGTGTTGCAACCTATGTGCTCTCTGTCGGCGCACATGACTCCCTGAACGAAACCCGCACCGCTTACTATGAGCGCCACCGTTTTGCGGACATTTTCGCCACTTTAAAGCGGGCGCCGCGCTCGCTTGTGCGCCAGATTTCTAGAATACCCGGTGTTGCCGGTGTTGACGCGCGCATTGTCCGCTCCGCGATCTTGGACATCGAAAATGGCCGGCCCGCAACAGGGTTGATCATTTCGCTGCCAGATCATGGTGAGCAGACCCTGAATAGGATCTATCTTCGCTCCGGCCGTTTGCCGGGCTCCGGCGCGCGCGACGAGGTTGTTGTCAAAGAAAGCTTCGCCAAGGCCCACGGGTTTAAATTGGGCTCCACGTTCAAGGCCATTTTGGACGGCCGCAAGCGCGCGTTGCGGATCGTCGGTATCGCGCTGTCGCCGGAGTTCATCTATGCGCTTGGTCCGGGCGATGTGATGCCCGACGATCGCCGGTTCGGCGTGTTGTGGATGTCGCAAAAGGCCGTTGAAGCCGTCTTCGATCTTGAAGGCAGCTTCAATTCGGTCAGTGTGAAACGGCTTCGGTTTGCATCCGAAGCCGACATTATCGACAGCCTTGACAATTTGCTCGCGCGCTATGGCGGGCTAGGCGCCTATCCCCGGAAAGACCAAACATCTCACGCGTTTCTCGATTCCGAACTCCAGCAGTTGCGAGCGATGCGCAAAATCATGCCGCCCATTTTTTTGGTTGTTTCGGCGTTTTTGATCAACATGATCCTGTCGCGCATGATTGCCCTTGAACGTGAGCAGATCGGCCTATTTAAGGCGCTGGGTTATAGCCGCAACACGATCGCATTTCACTACATTAAGTTCGCAGTGGCGATTGCTAGCGTCGGGAGTGTGCTCGGGTCTGTACTCGGCCTGTGGCTTGGGAAGGGGTTGACGCGGCTTTACGCCGACTTCTTTCATTTTCCTTTTCTTATATTCGACAATAGCCCCGACAAATATTTATTAGCGGCGTTGGTGACATTTGCGGCGGCGTTTCTCGGCGGCGCACGATCAGCCTATGCCGCAGTAAAATTACCACCTGCCGTTGCCATGGCCCCGCCCGCACCGACGCGCTACCGCCGCTATATCATTGTGCCTCTGGAACTGCGCAAGCGCGTCTCGCAGCTCACGACAATGGCGCTCCGCCACATCATCAGATGGCCGGTAAGGTCGGCGGTGACCAGTGGTGGTATTTCTCTCGCCTTAGCCGTTCTGATTGCTTCGTTTTTTATATTCGATGCCGTCGAATTCATGATCGACGTCACTTATTTCAAGTCCGACCGTCAGGATGCGACCCTTACATTCGTTGATGTCCGCCCCGCCAGCATTCTGCAGGAAGGCGCCAGAATTCCGGGTGTTATTCGGGCAGAACCCTACCGGGCGATTTCCGCTCGGATCCGCCACGGGCATTTGAGCCGCCGGATTGGCATAACAGGCAAGCCGCAATTTGCCGATCTCAGCCGTATTGTTGATGTGGATTTGAACCCTATTCGCATGCCGGATTTCGGGCTGGTGGTGTCCGAAAAGCTCGCGGATCTTCTCAAGATCTCCATAGGAGATCGTGTGACAATTGAATTTTTGGAGGGCCGGCGGCGCACGGTGAGCGTGCCAGTTACAGGCCGTGTGAAAACTTATATAGGCCTGGTGGCCGCCATGAACTTGGATCGTCTCAACAGGCTTGTGAATGACGGCCGTATCGTCAACGGGCTTCATGTCGCGTTGGACGAGAATGCAACGGATGTGTTTTCCCGAGCGGTCAAGAACCTGCCTGCCATAGCGTCAATCACGCTGCAAAAAGTGTCTCTTGCGAAATTCCGGGAGACGTTAGGCGAAAACCTATTGGTTATGATGACGGTCTATAGCGTCCTTGGAATGCTGATCACCTTTGGCGTTGTCTATAACAGTGCGCGAATTCAACTCTCAGAGCGCGCGCGAGAACTCGCGAGCCTTCGTGTTCTCGGCTTTACGCGCGCCGAGGTCTCGCGCGTCTTGCTGAGTGAGATTGCGGTCCTGACGTTCGCAGCGCTGCCGTTCGGTTGGGCATTGGGATATGGTCTCGCCTGGCTCATGGTCACAGGATTTGACAATGAACTCATGCGGATGCCGTTTATTGTCAGCACGCAGACTTTCGCATTCGCTACGATTGTGGTGTTGGCCGCAACGGCCATTTCGGCCTACGTTGTTCGCCGCCGTATAGATCGTCTTGACCTCGTCGCGGTTTTGAAGACTCGGGAGTGAGTGCATGTCTGTTTCTTGGTCAAGGCCGGTCACCTACGTTGTCCTGGTGGCGTTAATCGTCACGGGTTTCTATTTCGCATTCCGGCCGCAGCCTATTTCCGTTGATATTGCCGAGGTCACCAAAGGACCTATCAAGGTGACGGTGGATGAGGAGGGCGTTACGCAAGTGCGAGAGATCTATATGGTCTCAGCCCCTGTTGCCGGACGTATCCGCCGCTCGCCTCTGAAGGTCGGTGATGCGGTAACAGCGAAGACGTCCGTGGTGGCGCGAATAGAGCCCGTTGCGCCGGCATTTCTTGATGCACGGGCGCGGAAATCCGCGAGAGCCGCCGTTCGCGCCGCTGAGGCCTTCGCGGAACTGGCCGCCGCGCAAGTGAAACGCGCCCAAGCGGAGCTTGACTTCGCGCAGACGGACCTGCAGCGCTCTGAGCGGCTGGCCAAGCGTGGCACGATTTCGGAGCGGTCTCTCGACCAGGCAAATCTCGAAGTCAAAACGCGCCACGCAGCACACCGGTCCGCCGAAGCACAGCTGGAGGTGCGCCGCCAAGAGCTCTACAGCGCCAAAGCCAAGTTGATCGAACCGGACGATATATCCGTTTCCGGGGGCGCGCCCTGCTGCATTCAGGTCTATTCGCCGGTTTCGGGGCGCGTTCTGGAAATTATTCACGAAAGCGAAAAGGTGATTGCCGCTGGAACGTCGCTTGTCGAGATCGGCGATCCCCATGATCTCGAAATCGTGGTGGACCTTCTTTCGAGTGATGCCGTGCGGGTCAGGCAAGGGGCGGTGGCGAATATCGAGGGCTGGGGCGGGGCGGTGTTGAACGCCCGGGTCAGGCGGATCGAGCCCACCGGGTTCTTGAAAGTTTCGGCGCTGGGAATTGAGGAACAGCGCGTCAAGGTGAGGCTCGATCTGGCGGACGCCCAAGACAAATGGACGCGGCTTGGGCACGATTACAGGGTGTTGGTGCGGATCGAGATTTGGCGGGCCGATGATGCCCTGATCGTTCCGCTCAGCGCACTGTTCCGTAAAGGCGAGAGTTGGGCGGTCTTCCGCGTCGAGGATGGCACCATCCATCTGACGGAAATTGAGATTGGACAACGCAATACGCGTATCGCGGAGGTCAAAAACGGCCTCGCAGTAGGCGCGCGCGTCGTGCTGCATCCAAGCGATCGCCTCGCGGATGGCGTCAGGGTCGTGGAGCGCAGCGAGAGCGATGCGGCAACTGGAAACTAATTGAATGACGGTTTCATACTAACGACCCTCTTGCGGGTTGTAGTTTGTAGCTTCCGTATTTGCGATTTGTGTCTACCTATGGTCAATACTTCGACGCTGTAATGTAAATCTCTACTTATTTGGGACACTGCGTCACGGTCAGAGTATGTTTTGACTTAAATCAACGACGACCGGCCCGACTCACACTAAATTTTCACCAGCATCATTGCAGCGAACGCTGCGTGTCACGTCATGCTCCAATTCCTCTTGTTTTACGGAAGGATTTATGGAGCAGGGCAGATGCTGGTTCGACATCAGGAACGCAAGATGCAGGTTTCACCAAGCATTTCGTTTCGCGGCATGAAATCTTCTCCGGTGTTCGAAAGTTTTCTTTTGGAGAAGGTTCAGGAACTTGAGCGGTTTTACCCGCGTATCACCTCCTGCAAAATTGTTGTCTACCGCACAGACAGGCATCGCCAAAAGGGGAAAGTCTTTGTCGTGGGCATAGATCTCATTGTGCCCGGTGGCGAAATTGTTGTCAGTCGAGAGGTTCGTCGCGATCATACGCACGAGGATGCTATGGGCGCGATCCGGGAGGCCTTTCGTGAAGCCCGGCGCATGCTCGAGGACCACCAGCGCAAACACACCAGCCATCGTCACAAAGAAGCGCCGATCTCCATGCAAGGCGAGGTCGCGCGCGTATTTCCAGACGAGGGATATGGGTTCATTGAAATATTTGATGGCAGCGAAGTCTATTTCCGGCTCGATTTAATATCGCCCTACCAGTGGAAAAAGATCGATATTGGGGCCAAGGTTGGGCTGATGGTTGCTGAAGGCGATGCCGGTCCCTTTGCGCAAAAAGTCGTGGTTTTGTAGGGCCGGCTAAGGGCCTGGTGACGATTGCCACATAGGCCGCGCCACGCAACGCCGCCATTACTTAATCCTAAAATGGTTCCTGAGGGCGAGCAGGAAGAGGAAAATCAGCGCCGCGGAGACGAGGGATTGGCATGGGCGGCCAATATCCTAAAGATCGAATTGAAGATGAGGGGTGTTATCTATGCACAGCTTGTCGAGAAGCTGGAAGATATCGGTGTACAGGAAACAGAAGTAAACATAAGAAATAACCCGGCACAGGGAAAATTTTCTGCGGCGTTTCTTATTCAATGTCTAGAAGCAATAAACTGTCATACGCTACATATCTCGGAGCCTTCTTAAGCGTTCTGCTCTGTGCGTTCGCATTGAGCCATCGGATGGCAATTGCCGGACAGTTCGGCCATGTAGGAACCGCCGAAATACACAGCCGCACCCAGTACGAACAAACACAAGCCCAAAAATCTGAGTTGCCAACGATTCCCAAGCACCAAGAGACCCGCGCCTGGGATCAGAAGCAACCCTGCGATAATCCCGAAAAACGCGAACAAGCCGATCTGTGTCAGCAATGGCGAATGGCGAAGGCGACTGAAGAGTTGGTAACACTGACAGACAGGCAGATCAGGCTTACCAATATTGAGATATTTGCGCTGATAGTAGCCATCTGCTTCACTGCTTGGGCTGCCTTTGCTGCTGGCAGGGCAGCCAGCGCCGCTGAAAAGACTGTTGGCGTTGCCAAAGAAACCGCCGAGCGCGAATTGAGGGCCTATATCAATTACAAGCAGGGAGCAATTGGAAGATTTGATTCCGGTAGGCCTTTCGCAGAGGTGTCTTTCCAAAATTATGGGCAGACCCCTGCTTATGATGTCGTCGGATCTGTTGAAGTGAAATTTACTGAAGATATTCACATGGATTCGTTCCCAGAACCCGACCAAAAGTCTAGAAAGCAATTTGGCGTCCTCGGACCAACTGCTTTCTACTCTTCGGTTCTGACGCTCGACGACCCATCGCTCACCCAAACCCAAAAAGACATGCTCCTGAACGGCAAAGCTGCGCTTTTCGTCTACGGCAGTGTCAATTACAAAGACGTTTTCGACAGACCGCGGACCACAAAATTTAGAATGATTTTTGGCGGCGATACTGAGATCAGCGACGACTTCAGATTTGCCACCTGCAACAAAGGTAACGAGGCCACATAGAAGCGCAAGCCATCTCATCGCTTATGCGCTTCCTGCGCTTGATACATAATGCCGGCTAAGACGGTGGCGTTTGGCCCTCCCCCTTCAAGGAGGAGGGTGCTGTTTTGAAGTGGCACGGTGATCGTCTCGCACTCATACGTCATTCCCCGCGAAAGCAGGGAACCCAGTATCCGCCGAGGCCAATAATTTAACGCAAATGGCGGTGGATGCCCGGCCTCCCCTAGTGGCGGCGGGAGTCGTTGCAAAAGTGGCGCGGGGCGTTCCCCCAGTTTCCTCGCCATCCCCGGGCATCGACCCGGGGATCCAATAAGGCGGTTCCGTTAAGCTGCGAGTCCCTATTGGATTACCGGGTCAAGCCCGGCAATGACGAGTGGGGAGAGGGGTGCTTGAATTTGTTTTGATTGCATAAATTGGCGCGCGCACGGTGATCGTCTCACACTCATACGTCATTCCCCGCGAAAGCGGGGGACCCAGTATCCGGCGGTGCTGATAATTTAACGCGAACGGCAATGGTTACTGGGTCGCCCGGTCAAGCCGGGCGATGACAAAGCGGGGCGGGCGATGACAAGGGAGGATGAGCGATGACAAAGGTGCCGGGCGATGACAAAGCGGGCGGGCGATGACAAGGGAGGATGGGCGATGACAAAGGGGCCGGGCGATGGCAATGGGTGCCAGGAAACGGGGGACATTAACGCACCCCTCCCAATACGCCCCAATCCCCCCAACATTGCCTCTTTGCCGTATGCGCTCTAAACAGACGAGAATAATAAGGGCATTATCTGCCGATCTGAAACTGTTTGACCGGGCAAAGCGGACGCACCGCTGCAACGGGGGGAAATCTCATGGACGGGCTGTTTTCACTGGACAATATGTTTACTCTCGGCGTGCTGATCTTGCTGCAGGCCGTGTTGGGCTTTGACAATCTTTTGTACATCTCCATCGAGTCGCGGCGCGTCGAGCAATCGCGGCAAGCCTATGTGCGCCGGGTCGGTATCAGTCTCGCGATTATCTTCCGCATCATTCTGCTGTTCGCGATCGTCTGGGTCATCAAATTCTTCCAAGCGCCGATTTACGCGTTCAGCTTTGGCGGCATCGCCGATGGCGTCTTCAACGTCCACAGTCTGATCGTGCTGGTGGGCGGCGTGTTCCTCATTTACACCGCCGTCAAGGAAATATTGTACATGCTCTCCATCGAGGATCTCGAAGGGGGGGGCACAAAAACGCAGCGCTCGACCGTCTCGGCGATTGCCATAATTGTGGTGATGAATTTGGTGTTCTCGTTCGACTCGATTCTGAGCGCGATTGCGTTGACGGATGTGCTCTGGCTGATGATCGTCGCCGTCATCGTCAGCGGAATAATGATGGTTTGGCTTTCCGATCACGTCGCCGAGTTCCTCAAGAAGAACCGCATGTATGAGGTGCTCGGGCTCTTCATTCTGTTCATCGTCGGGATTTTGCTGCTCTCGGAGGGCGGGCATCTGGCGCAGCTGCATTTCTTCGGATTTGCCGTGGAGCCGATGAGCAAGACGACCTTCTATTTCGTCATCGGCGTGCTGATTGTGATCCAGGCGGTGCAGAGCCGCTATCGCAAGAAGCTTGTTGCGCAGCGGCAAGCGGAGCTGGCGGCGGGATAGGGTTGGCCCGCGCGCCTGAGGGTGTGGCGGCAAAGCTCAGCGCGTTGAAAGAGCGTCGGTGAGACCCGGAACATGGGTCGCGCCTTCCGGAACCTCGATCGCCGCGCCGGAAAAATCATCGCCGATCGCTTCGGCCCGTCCGCCGAGATGCGCGCTTAAAAAGGCTTCCGCCACGGCGAAGAAGGAGAGCCGGTTTTCGGGCCGGGCAAAGCCATGGCCTTCGTCCGGGTAGAGAAGATAGGTGACCGGCAGCCCCTTCTCCTGCATGACGCCGACGATCTGGTCGGATTCGGCTTGCTTGACCCGGGGGTCGTTGGCGCCTTGCCCGATGAGCAGCGGTTTGACAATCTGATCCGCCTTGTTGAGGGGCGAGCGTTCCGCCAATAAGGCCCGTCCCTCCTCTGTACGCGGATCGCCCATGCGCTTGGCGAAGTTCTCATAAAAGCTTTGCCAATAGGGCGGGATCGTATCAATGAGTGTCTTCAAATTTGACGGGCCGACAAGATCGACCCCGCACGCGAATATTTCGGGCGTGAAGGCAAGACCGGCCAGCGTTGCATATCCCCCGTAAGAGCCGCCCATAATGGCGACCTTATTGAGCTGGGCGATGCCTTGGCCGACGGCCCAGGCGACGGCATCCAGTAGGTCGTCATGCATTTTCCGGCCCCACTCCAAATCACCGGCAGTGACGAAGTTTTTGCCGAACCCGGTTGAGCCGCGGAAATTAACCGAGAGCACAGCGTAACCCCGGTTCGCAAGCCATTGATGGTCCGGATTGAACCCATAAGAATCACGCGCCCAGGGGCCGCCGTGAACGAGCAGCACCATGGGGACAGGTGTTTGCGGCCCGTTTCCATCACCATCACCATCACCATCACTATCGCCAGAATTATCTTCACCGGCGGGAAGCGTTAAATAGGACACCAGCTCAAGCCCGTCGCGGGAAGGAATGATATGGCCCTGCATCGGCCGCATTGAGTAAGTCTCAAGTTCCGGCCGCGTGGAAAAGAGTTTTGTGACCTCGCCGGTGTTGCGGTCATAAAGATGATAAGCGAGCGGCTGTTCGGCGGACCGGGATGAGACGATCCATTTGTCATCGGCCTCGGTCCGGCTCGGCACATTAATTTCGCCGGAAAGCGCCTCTATTAAAGTGTCGAGGTCGGCCCCAACTTTTTCGTCCAGGGCATGCCACTCTTGGCGGATATGGGTCACCGAGTAGGCTTCGGCTTTGTATGTGCGGGGATGGACGAGCAGATTGCTAATATCCGCCTTTGGATGTTCGCCAAGGAGATGCTTCTCGCCTGACTCGAAATTCACGGCGTAGAGCGCGGTCTTGTCCCGGCCAAGCGAGTCGATGAGGTAATAGGCGTCGCCCGCCGCATCAAAACCGGCAATGAAAGTCGTGATATCGTCTTCGTGGGGAATGCGAAAGAGTTCATCGAATGCGCCATCATGGTGCCGGAAAACGACGCGGCCGCCCTCTGGAAGCGGCTTTTCGGCGAGGCGAATATGATAGGCGCGGTCGAGCGTGAGGCTGCCGAATTCGCTGTCGTTTAAGAAAAAGAGTTCACTGTTTCCCGTCTTGAGATTGATCCGGTAGAGATCGTGCCAGCTTGCGTCACGATCATTGAGGCCGACAATCAACTCATCCGGAAAGGCGGCGCTGAGGCCATGCAGCTGGGCGGCGATGCTCTTCAGCGGTGTGAGGTCCTTATCAATCGCCGTCGCGATTTCGACGCTGTGGACATGCCAATTTTCATCTCCGCCTTCGTCTTGTATATAGAGGAGATGTGTGTTGTTGCGCGCCCACTCATAAAAGCGAATTCCCCGATTGCAGTCGTTTGTAACGGGTTCCGCGGCGGCAATATCGCTGATCGGCGCGACCCAGATATTGAGGACACCATCGCGTGGCGCGATCCAGGCGAGCCTGGCGCCGTCCGGACTGATTTCACACATGGTCCGGGATGGATTGCCGAAAATGGCGGTGCGCGGAATTAGGGGTTTTGAATTCTCAAGCGACATTGTAAATAGAGACCTCTCATGTGGAATAGGTGTCCTAAAGCATTTTCCGGGAAAGTGCGCGCGGTATTCCGGTATGAAAATGGGAAAAAACAATTGCTAAGGGTATTTTCCAGTTTCGCGGGTTTAAAATACCCGGGAGGCGGCCGCGTGGCCGGCATTGTTGGCGTATCGGCCTCATGGTTCCGGATGAAGCACTCCGCATCGCAGACTATTGCAGGACTTAACGGTCCAATATCTTATTAACACCGTTCAAAATTTTTGCGATTTCCACTGGATTTATTGACCGGGAACAGGGCGAAATAAGCTGTTGGTTTGTACAAAGCCCATGGGCGTTGCTGGGTCTCATTCCGTACGCGTGACATGGCTATATTTTAGCAAGCCAATTAACAAGGTCTGGGATTGAAGGCGACATCGAAATGGCGAGCGAACGTCAAGGTCCTCTCCGAATATTGCTGCTCTCCGACGAGCGTCCGGGACATTATCACCTGTCGGAAGGGGTTGTCGCCGCAGCCAGGCGGTTAACCGGCATTGAATGTCATAAGGTGTGCGCCCGGCGGCGGCGTATTTTACCGGGCCGTTTGTTGAGCCATATGCGCCAGAGCTATGATTGGCCGCCTGAACGGCATTTGAAATTCGGATATGGCGTGAACATCAAGACGTTGCCCGCCATCGACCTTGTGGTTTCGGCGGGCGGCGACACGTTGATTCCGAATGTCGATATATCTCGCAGCCTTGGTGTTCCCAACATCTTTTGCGGTTCGCTTCGCCAATTCAAGCCCGACGATTTTTCGCTGATTGTCACGTCATACAAACGCTGGGCGGACAGCCCCCGCCATATTGTGGTTGTGAAGCCCAATGCCATGGACCCGGATACGCTCGGCCGGCCCGATAATGTTCCTCAGTTTGGCCATCACAATCCACCGAAAATTGCGGGTCTGTTAATTGGTGGCAATTCGGGCCTCTTTACCTACCGCCGCGACGAGTGGAACCGCCTTCTGCGTTTCATGCTGAGCGTCACGGAAGCATGGGGAACGCGGTGGATCGTCAGCACATCCCGGCGGACCGAGAACTGGCTCGGCGATGAAATCGCCAAGCTTGCGCGCCTGACGGACGCCATTGCCGAGTTTATCGATTACCGCAAAGCAGGCCCTGGAACGTTACCGGATTTATTCGCGCGATCAGACATCTTGGTCTGTACGGAAGATTCCAGTTCCATGATCTCGGAAGCTGTTTGCGTCCGGATGCCGGTCATTGGCGTGGCGCCGGAATCGCATGAATTCAAATCCGAGGAGGCCGACTACCGCAAATTTCTCCTCGAAAATGATTGGGTTCGCTATGTCCTCATCGGTGGCCTGAGTGTCGACCGTTTGGCCCAGGTGCTGGGTGAGGTCAAGCCCCGGAACGATAATCATCTCGATCATCTTGCCGGGCTTTTGAAGACGCGCCTGCCGGATGTATTTGGCGGCAACGGCGCGCTCTGAACTTAATCAAACATCGGCTCGATTTAGAGCATTTTCAGGAAAAGTGTGGGCGGTTTTGCGCCCGGAAAATGGCTTAAAACAAAGAACTAGAGCCCCTTCGATAAACCGGGGTTCATTGAGTGGGCTCTAGCACTATCAAACGGTTGAGTTTGACGGCCGAATTGGTTAGAAGGCACACCGGTTTTGGGCGCGATCAATTTAGGCGGCAAAAGACAACATTATGAGCACTCCACAATATGTTTTCCATATGGATCAGGTTTCGAAAACCTATCCCGGCGGCAAACAAGTTCTGAAGGATCTTCGGCTGTCGTTCCTTCCCGGCGCCAAGATCGGCGTGGTTGGCGTCAATGGCGCCGGCAAATCCACACTGATGAAGCTGATGGCGGGGCTCGATACGGAATATACCGGCGAGGCATGGGCGGCCGACGGCGTGAAAGTCGGCTATTTATCGCAAGAGCCCGTTCTTGACCCGGAAAAGGACGTCATCGGCAATGTGATGGAGGGTGTCGCGGAAAAAAAAGCGATACTCGACCGCTATAACGAGCTGGCCGTCAACTATTCCGATGACACCGCGGACGAGATGGCGGCGCTGCAGGATCAAATTGATGCTCAAAATCTGTGGGATCTGGATGAGCAGGTCGAACAAGCCATGGATGCGTTGCGCTGTCCGCCGGGTGATGCCGAGGTGAACACGCTTTCCGGTGGTGAGCTGCGGCGCGTGGCGCTCTGCCGCCTGTTGCTCTCCAAGCCGGAAATTTTGCTGCTCGATGAGCCGACCAACCATTTGGATGCCGAAACCGTCGCCTGGCTGGAGCGTTTCTTGGGCGACTATGCGGGCATGGTCGCGCTCGTCACTCATGATCGCTATTTTCTCGACAATATTACGGAATGGACGCTGGAACTCGATCGTGGCCAGGGCATTCCCTACAAGGGCAGCTACTCGTCCTGGCTGGAACAGAAACAGAAGCGCATGGCGCAGGAAGGGAGCCAAGACGAAGCGCGGCAACGCACGCTCGCGCGCGAGCTGGATTGGATCCGCGCGAGCCCGCGGGCGCGGCAGGCCAAATCAAAGGCACGCATTCAGGCTTATGAGAATTTGCTTGCCGAAGCGGGGCGAGAGCAGGTCGGGACCGCGCAAATCACGATCCCGCCCGGACCGCGTCTCGGTGATCTCGTCGTCGAAGCAACGAACCTCAATAAAGGTTTCGGCGACTGTCTCCTTATTGAGGATCT